>DAIPIC010000068.1:0-16432 GCA_036771025.1 Solirubrobacteraceae bacterium | reverse complement strand
GGCCCTCCCCCTGGCATAACGGGGCCAGTGACCCGGTCGAGGAGCGTCTGGGCTCAATCACCGACCGCGAGGCGCTGGAGCGCGCGCTGCACAGCTGCGACGCCGTGGCCCACCTGGCCGCCGTGGCCGACGTCAACGACGTCCACGCTTCGCCCGAGGACGCCGAGCGGGTCAACGCCCGCGGCACGGTGGCGGTGCTGGAGGCCGCCCGCCGGGCGGGCGTCAAGCGGATCGTGTACGCCAGCACGATCTGGGTGTACTCGGACTGCGAGGCGGACGCCGTCGACGAGGAGACGCTGCTCCCCGCTCCCAGTCACCTGTACACGAGCACCAAGCTGGCCGGCGAGCTGTACTGCAAGGCCTACCAGGAGCTGTACGGGATCGACTACACGATCCTGCGTTTCGGGATTCCGTACGGGCCGCGGGCGCGCGAAGCTGCGGTCATCCCCGCGTTCGTCAACAAGGCGTTCGCCGGCGAGCCGCTCACGGTCGCTGGAGACGGCAGCCAATCGCGCCGGTTCGTGTACGTCGAGGACCTGGCCGACGGGGTGGCGGTGGCGGTGGGCGACGTCGCCCGCAACCGGGTCTACAACCTGGCGTCGGACGAGAACGTCTCGATCAAGCAGATCGCCGAGACCGTGAAGGGGCTAATCGGCGACGTGGAGATCGTGCAGACCCCGGCCCGCCCCGGAGACTTCGGCGGGAAGGTGGTGTGCTCCAAGCGAGCGGAGCGCGAGCTCGGCTGGACCGCCGCCACCCCGTTCGCGGAAGGCGTGCGCAAGTACGTCGAGTGGCGGCGCGAGCAGGCGGCGATCGAAGCCGAGCGGGAGGCCGAGGCAGTCATTCCGGCGGGGGAGCCGGACGCCGAATCAAGGCCTCGTCACGTGCTGATCATCTCGGCCGACATCGGCGAGGGCCATGACCTGCCCGCCCGGGCGGTGGCCAGAGAGTTCCAGGACGAGGATCCCGACGCCCAGGTGTCGATAGTCAACGGCCTGCCGGCGATGGGCGGTCTATTGACCAGGGTCCTGCGCGAGAACTCCGCGTTCATGTTCCAGTGGATCCCTTGGTGGTTCGACTTTCAGTACCGGCTGTTCATGGACGTCCGGCCGATTCGCTGGCTTGCGCGCCGGCTGCTGACGATGTTCGGCGGCCGCGGCCTCAAGCGTCTGATCAAGGCACACAACCCGGACCTGATCGTCTCGACGTATCCCGGCGTGACCGCCGCGCTCGGTGAGCTTCGGCGCCGGGGCAAGCTGGACGTTCCCTGTTACTCGTCGATCACGGATTTGGCCGGGCTTCACTTCTGGGCCCATCCCGGGATCGACCTTCACTTCATCACCCATCCCGAGTCGGCGGAGGAGGTGGAGAAGATCGCGGGCCCCGGCAGCGTGCGCTGGGCGAAGCCTCCCACCGCCTCGTCGTTCCTGGCCTACCGCGACAGGGCTGATGCTCGCCGTGCCCTCAACCTCCCGGCCGACGCCCAGGTGATCGCCATCTCGGGAGGTGGCTGGGGGGTCGGCGACCTGGCAGGGGCTACGCGGGCAGCGCTCGAGGAGGCGCCGGACGCGATCGTGCTCTGCCTGTGCGGCCGCAACGACAAGCTTCGGGCCAAGGTGGCAAAGCGCTTCGGCGACGAGCGCCGTCTGCGCGTGATGGGGTTCACCGACCGGATGGGCGATGTGCTCGCAGCGAGCGATGCGCTCATCCACTCGAGCGCCGGACTGACGGTGCTGGAGGCGATCATCCGCGGCTGCCCGGTGATCTCCTACGGGTTCGGCTACGGACACGTCCGGGTCTCGAATGCAGCGCTCGAGCGGTTCGGACTGGCGGCCGTGGCGCGGACCGAGGCGGACATCGGCCCAGCGCTCCGGCGTGCCCTGGAGCACCGGCCGGAGCCGGACGGTTCGTTCGCCCGGCGCCCGTCGACCGCTTCCTTGATCCTGAACGACGAGCGGCGTGCGCGCACCATCCCCCGCTGGCGCGTCCGCACGGCCCGGGCCGCCACCACGCTCGGGGCCAGCGTCGGCGTCGCCATCTGGGCTCTGAGCACCGGTGCCTCCTACTCGCTCGTCTCGCACTTCGTACACATGCGCCCGGTGACCGCAGTCCAGACCACCCGACCCGAGGTGGGGGTGCTCGTAGACGCCTCCACGGCCCAGCTGCCTACCGTGATGTCGGCGCTGTCGCAGAACGGGATCCACGTCTCCGTGGGAGTTGACCGCGCGCCGTCCAGCACCACTCAGCTCGCCGTCAGGCAGTCGGGCGACCAGGTCGTGCCGAGGCTCAACGGCGGGGGAGTCGTGCGCTGGATCGGAACCCGGGGGATGCTCAACCGCCTGGTGGAGCGCATGGGATACGGCCACCACTTTCTGTATGCCTCCAGCGGCCCAAGCGTCGGCCAGTGGTGGATGGCCCACGGTGCCGGTGGCCGCCTGGTCGCGGGCGCCGTCAAGCTCTCGGACCGCGACGACGACCTCGGATCGTTGCGCCCCGGAGAGGTAGTCGAGTTGAGCGCCAGCCAGGCGAGCTCGCTCTCTCCGCTGATCGCCAAGCTCGACCACAGACTGCGGGCCCAGCATCTGAGAGCGGTGCCCCTGCGGCAGTTGATGCGCGACGCCGGCAGGCCGGCGTAGTCGGCGACTGAGCCAGCGCGGTCAGCGCCAACCAGGTCGGTCAGAACCTAACCCAGCGCGGTCAGCGCCTGACCCAGCGCTCGCGCGGGTTGCGAAGTGGCGTCAGCGTCGGCTCGATCTGGCTGCGCAAATGCTCGAACTGCGGGGTCAGCGAAAGCTTCTCGCCCAGGTGGTCGAGTGGCTCATCAACCGTGAACCCCGGCCCGATCGTCGCGATCTCGAACAGGACGCCCGACGGCTCGCGGAAGTAGATCGAGCGGAAATAGTGGCGGTCGATGACCGGGGTAGCGTGTGCTCCCGCCTCCACGACACGCTGGCGCCAGGCCTCGTGTTCCTCGGGCTCGGCGGCCCACGCTACGTGGTGGACGCTGCCCGCGCCCTGAAGTCCCCGCTCGGTCGGCGGCTCGTCGTAGAGGTAGAGACCGCCGCGACGATCGCCGCGCGCCTCCCAGCTCGAATCGTCCTGGGGCGCGAAGCCGAGCGTCTCTTCAAGCAGCGGCCGGCTGCGCTCTCGATCTGCGGTGTACGCGCGCACGGCATGAAAGCCCTGCAGGGCGAGCTCGGCGGGGATCTCGGGATGGTCGGCGATCAACGGCGCGTCCGCCGTCTGGACGGTTTTGAGCTCGTGCTCAAGCCCCTCGGGATCCGCGAATATGAGCGATCCGTTCGGGCGCGCGACCTCATAGCCCGCGCCGGTCAGACGGTCGGTCCAGAACTCGAGCGCCTCGGGTCCGGTCACGCGCCACACGACGCGGTGGATCATGCCCGCGCCCGCCCGTCCGCGCGGAACGCCCGGGTACTCGAAGAACGTTATGTCCGAGCCGGGATCGCCGCGCTCGTCGGCGTAAAACAGGTGGTAGACGGAGGTGTCGTCCTGGTTGACGGACTTCTTGACCAGCCGCAGCCCGAGCAACCCCGCGTAGAAGTCCACGTTTCGCTGCGCGTCGGCGGTGATGGCGGTGACGTGGTGGATCCCTTCGAGCTTCATCGTCGTCTCCTGGTTGGGGTGGATCTCGCGCCCTCAGCTACGATACCAAAACATAGTTGTGTAGTCAAGCATCTCCCGGCTGACCGATGGCAGCGGCGGATTTCTTCCACGCCTTGAGCGGCGCGTCACGCCCGCGATATGGTCCGCGCGTGCTGGTGAGGAAGCACCTCAGGGCGCCGTGGCGGGCGCTGGGGCGAGCCTGAGCCATCGCTTTATCGAGGCAGTCGGCAGGGCGACCAAGGAGCGACTGATGGCCATACCTACATCCACAGCGGGGTTGCAAGCCCAAACCACGTCGGTGCCCGCAGGCGGCGAGCAGCAGTCAGACGCTCCATCCTCGCGGACCGCGGAGTTCGTCGTGCTGGGACTGGGCGGAGCGCTGGTCGTGTTCTTTGCCGGCGCGTCGGCCGTGCTCGCGGCCGGCGGCGATACGCCGACGGCCTTTTGGGCGGCCGGTGGGGCAGTTGCCGGTGGGCTGCTTGGACTGCTGGTACCACCGCCATCCTCCAAGGATGCGACCGGCCTCGCCTCCAACGTCGCGGGGAACGCGGTCCACGCGGCCGCCGTCCAGGCGGCTCAGGCCGCGCTGGACCGGCTGCCGGAGTCGGCGAAGCCGGCGGGGGTCAAAGCGGTGGTCCGCGTGGACGCTGTGGGGGAGGAGCTCGAATCGAGGCTGGACTCGGCAGCCCGCCGCGGCGACACCCCTTCGTCAGCGGCACGCCGCGGGGCGACGATCGCCGGTCTGGCCCATCAGGTCGCGGCCGACGACGCCCGGAAGGCGGCCGAATCGGCAAGCGAGGACCTCGAGCCCTTCCCGGCCGGGGAACATCACAACTTGAGCGCGGCGAGGCTCGCCGAAGATGCTCACGCAACCTCGACGGTGGTCGACGCCGCCGCAGCCGCGGCGAGCGCAGCCCAGACGAGTGCCGCGGACACCGCCGTGGCGGCCGCAGCGGCGGATGCCTCGGGAACTCCCAAGCGCGCAGCGTCCTGGCTGCTGACGCTCTTCGTGGGACTGCTCGCCTTGGGCGTCGTGCTCGCCGGAGGGGCAGTGACCCCGCCAAAGAGCTTCGGTCCGGAGGCGCTCCAGAACGTGACCAAGGCCGTCCTGGCGCTGGCCTCCGCGGCGGGCACGGGGCTCATCGGGCTGTGGGCTCCGACGCCCTCGTCTCAGGGGGCTGGCAAGTAGCGCAAGTTCTGGCGCCCGCCGCCGCAGGGGACGGTCTGGCGAGCCGCTACCAGTGGACGCCGCGCGTGGCCCGCACGAACGCCCGCTGCTCGGCGCTCTCGAGCTCGCTGGGCTTCCCTTCTGGAAACAGCTTGTAGGCGCGGTTCACCACCAGGTCCTGGGCGCCTGGGACGAGCGCATAACTGAGCTGGCCGAGATTTCCGAGCGCCGTCGCCACGCGCTTGGGGCGCTTGCGGATCGCGTCGCAGACCAGTTCGGCGGCCTCGTCGGGGCTGAGCGTCGGGAACCGGTCGTAGATCTTGGTCGGCGCAATCATCGGGGTCCGCACGAGGGGCATATACACGGTCGTGATGTGCACGCCGTCGTCGATGATCTCGGCCGCGATCGAGCGGGAGAAGGCGTCGAGCGCCGCCTTCGAGGCCAGGTAGGCCGAGAACCGGGGCGTGTTGGTTTGAAGCCCCATCGTCGAGATGTTGATGATGTGGCCTGATCTGCGCTCGCGCATGACCGGCAGCAGGTCGAGGATCAGCTTCACGGGCCCGAAGTAGTTGAGCTGCATCGTCCGCTGGTAGTCGTGGAAGCGGTCGTAGGCTCGGCTGACCGAGCGCCTGATGGATTTGCCAGCGTTGTTGACCAGGATGTCGACGTGGCGGTGGCGCTCGAGCACGGCCCTCGCCATCCGGTCGATGTCGTCAGGATCGGCTAGGTCACAGGGGTGGACGTGTGCAGTCCCACCACGAAGTTCGATCTCTTGGGCTGCGTCGCGCAGCTTTTCCTCCGTGCGCGCCACGAGCAGAACCGTCCCGCCCGCGGCGCCCACCTTGAGCGCCGCCGATTTGCCGATCCCCGAGGACGCTCCGGTGATCAACACGGTCCGGTGGCTCACGGCATCCTCGAGCGACTGCGCCAGCACCTCGCCCGCGCCCGGGATTCGCTTGCCGAAGGCCCGCAGCGTGCGTGCGCTCACCGAGGCAAGGTCGGGGAGGCTGGGAGCCATGTGGTGACGGTACCCGGTCGGTGTGAGCTTTGACCACCCACTTCTGTCCGCGCCTCGTGGGAACATGTGTTCGCATGATCGTCTGCATCCTGCTGCCACGCTTTCAGCTCACCGTCGCCGCGACGGGCGCGGGCGCCGCGCGCGACGCGCTTCTGCAAAGGCCGGTGGCGCTGGCGCCGGAGCCGGGCGGATCGCAGGTGGTCGGCGAGGTATCTCTCGCCGCCGAGGCATTCGGCGTCCATCCAGGGATGCGGCTGGGGGAGGCGCTTGCGCGTTGCCCGCGGCTGACGCTCCTGCCGGGCGATCCGGCCGGGGTGTCCGATTCCTGGGAACGACTGCTCGTGCGTCTGGAGTCGATCGGGGCGGCGGTAGAGCCCGAGCGTCCGGGGCTGGTGTGCTTCGACGTACGGGGGCTGCTGCGACTGCACGGGGGAATCGAGGGCGTGTTGGCTGCCGCCCGCCGCGCCCTGCGGACGCCGGCCCGATTCGGGGTCGCGCCGTCCCGTTTTGCGGCCGTGGCGGCGGCCAGCCAGGCGCGTACTCGCCGGCCGGTGATCGTCGGCGATCAGACGATGCCCGCACGTGACGGCCGCGCTCGAATCGCCGACGGCCGCGCCCGAATCGCCGACGGCCGCGCCCGAATTGCCGAGGGCCGCGCCCGAATCGCCGACGGCCGCGCCCGAGCGCGAGCGTTCCTCGCTCCTCTGCCCGTGGCTTTACTGCGGGCCCGCCCGGCGCTGGCCGATCTTCCGGAGGCACTCGAGCGCCTGGGCATCAGAACGCTGGGCGAGCTCGCTTCGCTGCCGCCCACCGCGATCGCCGACCGCTTCGGGGCGGCTGGACTGCATGCCTTCGAGCTGGCGAATGGAGGTGACGGCGCGCTGAGGCCGCGGGGAGCCAGCGAGGTGGTGCGCGAGTCGCTCGAGCTTCCGGAGGCCGCGTCCGGCGTCCAACTCGAGCGGGGACTGGGGCTGCTTATCGACCGTGTACTCGCGCGACGCGAGCGACGAGGTCGGACGCTGCGCTCGGTCGTTCTGTCGGCGGTGCTCGTGGAGCATGGCGGCACCTGGCGCGAGCAGGTCGCGTTCCGCGAGGCGCTCGCCGATCCCGTGCGGATGCGGCTGGCGCTGGTCTCCCGCCTTCAGCTGATGCCGGCACCGGCCGAGGAGCTCCGACTGGCCGTCGAGCGCTTCGGTCCACCGGCCTCTGACCAGCGGGCGCTGCTCGAAGATCCCGCCGACGCTCGATCTGCGCGTCTGCGCGAAGCGATCCGGCAGACGCGTGCCGCCGCCGGGTCCGAGGCCGCCCTGCGCGTGCTGACGGTGGATCCCGAATCGCGCTTTCCCGAGCGCCGCGCGATGCTGGCGCCGTTCGAGGGATGAGCGTTCGCGATGACGGGTCCCCGCCGTCTGTCGATCCCCCGTCGCGTCGCCGTAAAGGCGGCCGATGCCGGAGTTCCGGAGCTCGTCGACGGCCGCGAGGTGGACACGGTGCGCGAGTCCTGGCTGGTGGAGGATCGGTGGTGGACCGATCGCCCGCTGCGGCGGCGCTACTGGGAGGTCGTGACGACGTGCGGCCGCGACGAGGTCGTGTTCCACGATCTGGAGAGCGGCAGGTGGTGGCGACAGCGCTGAGGGCTCGGCGACGCGTCCGGATGGGCGCCCGGGGGGGTGTGGGACGTTGACCGGACTATTCGCCGCAAACATCCCGCGACCGATCAGGTGCAAGAATCGGGGACATGTCCGAGAGCAACGTGGAGCTCGCGCGCCGCGGCTGGGAGGCGGCCCTTCGCGGCGACCTCGACACGCTTGCCGACCTGCTCGACCCTGACGTGAAATGGCATGCAGGCGATCCCTCCGCCGCCTGGGCGTGTCGCAACCGCGACCAGGCGCTCGCGTTCATGGGCCGAGCACGACAGCGCAGGCCCCTCACCGAGCGCGTCAAGCTGGTCGACGTCGTGGACGCTGGGGAGAAGGTTGTGGTCGTCACGCGACGCGGCGGCGCTGAGGGCGGCCCCGAGCAGCTGAGCGCCAACCTCACGACGATCAGGAACGGCAGGGTTGTCGAGATGGTCCATTACCCAGACGCCGATGAGGCGTTTGCGGCCGCCGGACTGTAACCACCTCGATCTTAGAATCAGCGGAATGCCGTCCCCCGTGCCCTCCGCGATCGACCCCGGACCGACCGCGATCGGCACCTGGAGCGGCGGCCGGTTCATGCATTTCGGCCAACCCCTCGACGACGAGCGGCTGATTGCGCTGCTCACCCCCGACGAGCGGATCAGGACGGTAATCACCGCCGACGTCTACGGCTCTGGAGACGCGGACCGGATGCTGGGGCGGGCGATCGCGTCAAAGCGCCGCGAGGAGATCTGCGTCGTCGGCGCCGTCGGCCACGACTTCTACACCGCAGAACGCGACGGCGCCAAGGGATTCCCGCGGTTCACCGATCCTCGGCTCCGTTCCCCCGCGGCGTACGGCGACTACCTGGAGATGGCCACCGAGCGCAGCCTCGAGCGCTGCGGTATCGACAGCTTCGACCTGCTGCTGGTGCACAACCCGGACCGCGCCGGATACACCAGCACAGAGGTTTGGGAGGGGATGACCGCGCTGCGCGATGCGGGCCTGACGCGCAGGATCGGTGTCGCACCCGGACCGGCCAACGGCTTCACGCTGGATCTGATCGATTGCTTTGAGCGGTTCGGCGAGCTGCTCGACTGGGCGATGATCATCCTCAACCCGCTCGAGCCCTGGCCGGGCGAGTTGTGCTTGGCGGCAGCGGCGGAGGCCGGGGTCAATGTGATCACGCGCGTGGTCGACTACGGCGGACTGTTCTGGGACGACGTCGTGCCGGGCCAGGAGTTTCCGCCCCAGGACCATCGCCGCTTTCGCCCCTCGGGTTGGATCGAGGCCGGCCGCGAGCGGATGGAATCCATGTGGCCGATCGCCCAGCGGGCCGGACTGACTATGTGCCAGCTGGCGTGCCAATGGAACCTCGCGCACCTGGCTGTTCGCTGCGTGGTTCCGACGCTGATCCAGGAGACCGGCCCGCGGGCGCGGCCGATCGAGGCCAAGCGGGCGGAGCTGGCCGCGCTGCCCGAGCACATCCGGCTCTCGGACGCCGACGTGGAGGAGATCCGCGCCCTGGGCGACAACCGGGGCTGCATGGCGCTCAAGGGTGCAAGCCCCGAGCACGACGGCGAGCAGCGCCCCGACCGCTGGCCACTCGACGAACGCCTCGCGGACGTGGCTCGCAGGTGGCAGATCGAGCCCGGCCGGGACCTGGTCCAAGCGCCCGGGTAGCCACCGTCGATCGCTGCATCAGGCCGCGACGCGGGCGCGCCGCGGGGCGCTTTCATCCGGGGATGAGGCCTGCTTCCGGCCGCGCAGCGGCTGCTCGCGCAGGAGCGTCACTACCAGGAAACCGACGATCGCCACCGGGGCGGCCACCAGAAAAACGTCATGCAATGACATGCCGACTGCCTGTGCGATTCCATGTTGCACCGCGGGCGCGAGTGCGTGCACCTGCCCAGGGCTCGCCTGAATGCCGGTGGCGGTGATCCCGTGCGGGACGTGGCCCGGTAGCTGTCGGGGGAGCCAGTAGCGAAGTCCGCTCGCGAAGATCGCGCCGAACAGCGCGACTCCCACCGAGCCGCCCAGCGCCCGGAACAGATTGGCGGCGGCCGTGGCGGTACCGATCTGCCGGGGTGAGACGGCGTTCTGGATCGCGACCATCAGGATCTGGCTGACCATCCCGAACCCGAACCCGAACACGACCATGAAGGCCGCGGCCGTGGCCCGCGAGCCACTCGCGCCGAGGGTGGAGAACAGCATCAGACCGACGCCCATCGCTGCCAGTCCGACGACGAGGAAGACCTTGTAGCGGCCCGTCTTCGCCATCACCCGACCGGCTCCCATCGTGGTGATCGCGCTGGCACCCAGTAGCGGGAGCATCAAAAGACCGGAGGTCGTGGCGCTCGCGCCGGTCACGAGCTGCAAGAACACCGGCAGGAACACGATCGCCGCGAACAGCGACAGTGTGGCGATGAACAGCCCGGCGCTCACCACCACGAACACCGGATCCCGGAACAGCCCCAGGGGCAGCACCGGCTCGACCGCATGCCGCTCGCGCACCAGAAACGCGGCGAGCAGGACCAACGCTCCGACGAGCAGCCCGACGATCTGCGACGAGCCCCAGGCGTAGTGCTGTCCGCCCCAGGTCGCGACCAGCATGACGGCCACGATCGTGCTTGCCAGCAAGGCCGAGCCGGTTATATCCAGCCGCGCCGGACGACGGTGGACGGGGACGTGCAGATAGGCGGTCAGCAGCAGCAGCGCCAATGCGCCGATCGGGACGTTGACGTAGAACGCCCACCGCCACGACAGCTGGTCGACGAACAGCCCCCCAAGTAGCGGGCCGGCCAGGCTCGCGACGAGGAACGTGAGCTGGATATAGCCCTGGTAGCGGCCCCGCTCGCGGGGTGAGACGAGGTCGCCCACCGTCGCCATCGCCAGCGTCATCAGTCCACCGGCGCCGATCCCCTGTAGGGCCCGGAAGGCGATCAGCTGGCCGATGCTCTGTGCCGCTCCGGACAGCGCCGAGAAGGCGACAAACATCACGATCGCGGCGCGCATCAGTCCTTTGCGCCCATACAGGTCGGAAGCCTTACCCCACAACGGGGTGGCGGCTGCGGCCCCGAGCACATACACCGTCACGACCCAAGACAGGTCGCTGAGGCCGCCGAGCCTCCCGGCGATCGTGGGCAGCGCGGTGGCCATGATCGTCTGGTCGAGCGCCCCGATGAACATCGCAACCAGCAGCCCGCCGAAGGCGAACATCAGTCGGCGGCGGTCAGTATGGGAATCCTGGCTCATGCTCGGTCTCCTTTCGCTACATACACAATAAACTTAGAGTAACACTAAATTTCATGCGAGTCAAGTATTTGTTATGGTCTCGGTATGAGCGTTGAGCTGGGTCTCCGAGAGCGAAAGAAGGAGAGGACCCGCCAGCTGATCGCCGATACCGCGTGGAGCTTGTTCGCGGACCGCGGCTTCGATCAGGTGACGGTGGCCGAGATCGCGGCCGCGGCCGAGGTTTCAGAGGCGACCGTGTTCAACTATTTCAACAGCAAGGAGGACCTCGTCTTTCACCGGATGGAGGCCTTCGAGCAGGAGCTCCTGGGCACGATCAGAGATCGACCCGAGGGGGAGTCGATCGCCGCGGCATTCGGGCGGTTCGCGCTTCAGCCGCGGGGCTTCCTGGTCTCCGACGATCCCCGGGCCACCGAGGGAATGCGGGCCGCGGCCCGGATCATCACCGGGAGCCGAGCGCTGCTCGCCCGGCAGCGCGAGATCTTCGAGCGATTCACGGGCACCCTGGCCGCATTGATTGCTGAGGAAAGGGGCCTGGCCGCCGACGCCCTCGAGGCCTGGGTCGCCGCCAACGCGCTGATCGGGCTGCACCGAGCGCTGATCGATTACACCCACCGCCAGGCGCTGGCAGGGGTGGGGAATCGCCGGATCGGACGGAACCTCCAAACGCACGGCAAGCGCGCCCTGGAGCTACTGGAGCACGGTCTCGGCTAGAGGGCACGTGCGCGCCCCGGAGCCTCGTTTCTATCCGCGCAACTCGGCCCGCATCCAGTCGCAGCCGGCCGACAGATCCTCGACGCCCATCGCCGCCGCGACGTTGATCCATGCCCCGTAACGGAAGAACTCGTCGATCCGCTCCGAGTCGAACTCCGGTCCGGCGAGCCGCTCGACGTGCGCCACCAGCCTGGCGTAAAGAGCCCTCACGCGCCCCCGGATCTCCGGATCGTCGCAGGCCGCGTAGGCGTGGTGCTGGAGCATCAGGTAGTCGCGGTGATCGGACTGCAGCAGCTCGACATACGCGTGGCCCATCGCCTTGAAGACGTCGGCGTCGGGCAGCGCGACCGCCGGGTCGTATTCGGCAGCGGCCTTCGTGAAGGTCTCAGCCGAGAGCTCAAATCCGCGCTCTACTGCGGCCAGAAACAGCTCCTTCTTCGATCCGAACAGGCTGAATACGTATGGCTGAGCCACGCCGACGCGGCGTGCGATCCGGTCGACCGGCGTGCCATACAGGCCCCGCTGCGCGAACTCGTGCACCGCGGCGTCGATCAGCGCGTCCCGGCGCTCGGCGGCCGGAACGCGCTGACGTTGTGTCTGTGTCTGTGTCGAGGTGGTGGCCATCTTCTACGCCGCCACGAGGGGTTCGCTCACAGTATCCAGCTGGGCGGCAGCCTCGGCTCGGGAGGAGAAGGGCAGCGCTGCGGCGATCAAGGCACCCGCCGCGAGCACCGCGACCCCGACCCACATGGCGGGCCGAAGTCCGGACACGAACTGCTGCGGCGAGAGGTAGCTGCCGTGGCTCGTGAACACCGTGGCCAGCACCGCGATGCCGAGCACTCCGCCGAGCTCGCGGATGGCGTTCGTCGCCCCGGACGCCTGACCCGCTTGCTCCGCGCGGACCGAGGACAGAACGGCGTTGGCCGAGGGCGCGAACACCAGCGACATACCCGCGCCGGCGAGGATGAACGGTCCGATCATGCTCGTGTAGCTCTGGTGCACGCCGGCCAGCGTCGCGAGCCAACCGAGCGCCAGCGCCTGCAATCCCAGCCCCGCGGTCATGAACCCCCGACTGCCGTAGCGCTCGGAGAAGAAGCCCGCCAGCGGCGAGACGACCATCGAGGCCCCGGTCCACACCAGCAGCTTCACGCCCGCCTGGAGCGGGCTGTTGTGGAGCACGTTCTGCAGGAACTGGCTGAGGAAAAAGATGGAGCCGAACATCCCGAAGTACATCGCCAGCGACACCACGTTCGTGACCGCGAAGCTCCGCTTGGCAAAGAAGCTCATGGGGAGCATCGGCTCGCGGGCGCGCAGTTCGTAGAGGATGAAGGCGATTACCAGCAGCGCGCCGGCGCCCAGGGCGACGACGATCTCCGGATCGGTCCAGCCCTGCGACTGCGACCGGACCAGGCCGAACACGATCCCGAACAGCCCGCTGGAGGCCAGCGCCAGCCCGCGGAGATCGAGATGGCGGGATGGCCCGTGGCTCTCGCCGAGCCGCGCGATCGAGAGTGGCAGCAGGGCGATCCCGATCGGAACGTTGATCCAGAAGATCCAGTGCCACGAGGCGAACTGCACGACCGCGCCGCCGACCAGCGGCCCTAGGGCGACGGCGATCCCGCTGATGCCTGACCACACGCCGATGGCCACTCCCCGCCGTTGCGGAGGGAAGGCGTCGGCGATCAGCGTCAGCGTGAGGGGAGTGACGACGGCGGCGCCGAGACCCTGCACTGCGCGGGCCGCGATCAGCGTGCCGCTTGTCGGGGCCAGCGCGGCGGCAGCGGATGCCAGGGTGAAGAGCCCGATGCCGCCGGTGAACATGCGCTTGCGCCCGAAGCGGTCACCTAGCGCCGCCCCGGTCAGCAGGAACACCGCGTAGGCCAGCACGTACGCGTTGACCGTCCATTCGAGGGCTTGGATCGAGGCGCCCAGGTCCCGGTGGATGCTGGGCAGGGCCACGTTCACGACGAGGTTGTCGAGAACGACCATGAAGAGGCCGATCGACACGATCAAGAGGGTCCATCTGCTTGTGCGTGAGGAGGTCATTGGGTGTCTCCGTCGTCTTCCGAGTGCTTAGTGAGTACTAACTAAGCCGATAGCTTAGCAGCCACTAATAACTTGTCAAGGGCAATCGCCGCTGGCGACGGATGCGGCGCGCCAGGGCCGTCGTTATCGTCGGCTTCGTGGAGAGGACGGGCGATCCAGCAGAGGCCGCCGACGCCCTGGAGCGCGGGCGTGCGGCCTATGCCGCCTGGTCTTGGGCCGAGGCGACCGAGGCGTTCAGTGCGGCCGACGCCACGCAAGCGCTCGGGCCGCGCGACCTCGAGCGGCTGGGCGACGCGCTGTTCATGGTGGGACGAGAGGAGGAGCATTACGGCCCCTGGGAGCGGGCGCACCACGCTTATGCCGAGGCCGGGGACGGCCGCCGTGCGGCCCGCTGCGCATTCTGGATCGGAATGCAGCTGTTCATGCGTGGTCAGGTCGGTCGCGGCGGCGGCTGGTTGGCTCGCGCCGCCCGGCTGCTCGAAGGCGATCAGGACTGCGCCGAGCGTGGATACCTGTTGCTGCCCGAGATGTTCCGCAAGCAGGCCGCGGGTGATCTCGAGGGCGCGCTGGCTACGGCTGCGGCTGCGGCCGAGATCGGAATGCGTTTCGGTGACCGTGACCTCACCGCGCTGGCCACTCACGCCCAGGGCGGCATGCTCGTTTCGGCGGGCCGCCCGACCGAGGGGCTGCGGCTCCTCGACGAGGCGATGCTCGTGGTCTCCTCCGGAGAGGTATCCCCAATACCCACCGGGATCATCTACTGCCGGGTGATCGTCAGCTGCCAAGCGGCCTTCGAGCCGCGGCGGGCCCGCGAGTGGACCCAGGCGCTCGATGCCTGGTGCCAGCTTCAACCAGACCTGCTCGCGTTCACCGGCGATTGCCAGGTGCATCGAGCCGAGAGCATGGAGCTGCAGGGCAGCTGGGACGAGGCGCTCCGAGCGCTCGAACACGCTTCACAGCGGGCGGTGCGGACAGGGAATCCGCGAGTCGCGGCCCAAGCCGCCTATCGTCGCGGCGAGATCCTCCGCCGCCGGGGCGAGTTGGATCGCGCCGAGGAGGCGTTCGTCCACGCTGCGCGTGGAGGACGCGAGCCCCAACCGGGTCTGGCGCTGCTTCGGCTGGCGCAAGGTGATACGACCGCGGCGCTCGCTTCGATTCAGCGTGCGCTCGAGGAGACGGCTGACCCGGTGCAGCGGGCGTTCCTGCTGCCGGCGCAGGTGGAGATCGCACTGGACGCCGGCGAGCTGGGGGCGGCGGCGGAGGCCTCGAGCGAGCTTGAAGCGCTCGCCGCCGAGCGAGGCGGCGAGATGCTGCCGGCCATCGCCGCCGGCGGGCGGGGGGCCGTGGAGCTGGCCGCCGGCCACGCTCGCGAGGCGCTGCCGCATCTCCGTCGAGCGCTTGCAGGGTGGCAGGACCTCGGCGCGCGATACGAGGCCGCACGTGTGCGCCTGCTGATCTCGCGGGCCTGCCGGACCCTCGGTGACGATGATTCCTCTGAACTCGACTTGGCGGCAGCGCGGGAGACCTTCGCCGAGCTCCGGGCGGCGACCGAGCCCGATACCCGCAAGGATGCGCATGGCCTCAGCGAGCGCGAGCTACAGGTGCTGCGTCTGCTGGCGGCCGGTTCGACCAACAAGGCGATCGCCGCCGAGCTGGTCCTGAGCGAGCGGACCGTCGACCGACACGTCAGCAACATCTTCGCCAAGCTGCGAGTGTCATCTCGCGCGGCCGCCACTGGCTACGCCTACGAGCACCGCCTGCTTTAGCCAGGCACAGGGATGGGTGAAATCACCCAGGCCCGCAACCGCGAAGTTGGGTCCTTCCGCCGATGAGCGGCGACCAGCTGCCGCGTTGAATCGACTCGTCAACCAACAGGAGGCGCACATGAGCGTGCAGACGCAGACCGAAGACGGGACGACCAGCGGACTGGAGACATTCGAGACGGTCGTGATCGGCGGAGGACAGGCGGGGCTCTCGACCGGATATTTCCTGTCCAAGCTCGGTCGCCCGTTCGTGATCCTGGAAGCAGCGGACAGAATCGGCGACAGCTGGCGGAGCCGTTGGGACTCGATGACGCTGTTCACGCCGGCTCGCCGGGACGGTCTCCCGGGGATGCCCTTTCCCGCGGCGAAGCATTCGTTCCCGACCCGCGACGAGATGGCCGACTACCTGGAGGAATACGCGACGCGCTTCGAGCTTCCCGTCCGTACGGGCGTGCGCGTAGACGCACTTGGGCGCTCCGGCGATGGGCGGTTTCTGATTGCCGCCGGGGGACAGCGCTTTGACGCAGACCACGTGGTGATCGCGACGGGACCGTTCCAGGCTCCCCGTCTGCCGAAGTTCGCGGATCAGCTGGATCCCCGGATCGTGCAGCTTCACTCCAGCCAGTACCGCAACCCAGGTCAGCTCCCGGAAGGGGATGTCCTCGTGGTCGGGGCAGGGAACTCGGGGGCCGACATCGCGCTCGAGCTCGCCGCCGAGCGCCGCGTGCGCCTGTCGGGCGAGCTGCCGGCGGAGATCCCGGTCGACATCGAGGGCACGTCCGGCAGACTCATTTTCCCGCTGCTGTGGCAGGTCTGGACCCGGATCCTGAACTTCGGCAACCCAATCGGCCGCAAGGCGCTGCCGAAGATCAAGGCGGGCAGGGAGCCGCTGATCCGCGTCAAGCGCAGGCGTCTCGAGGCGGCCGGCGTCCAAATCGTGCCGCGGACCGTCCGGGTCCGGGACGGGGCGCCAGTTCTCGAGGACGGCACTCCGGTCGAGGTTCCCGCCGTCATCTGGTGCACCGGCTACCAGGCTTCGCACGATTGGATCGATTTGCCGGTGCTCGACGAGGAAGCCGACCTGTCCAGCGATCCCCACGGCGTTGTCGCCGAGGAGCCCGGCCTATACCGCCTGGGACGAAAGTTCATGTACGCGTTCAGCTCTCACACGATCGGCGGCGTCGGACGGGACGCACGGCGGATCGCGAAGCGGATCGCGTCCGGGAGC
>DAIPIC010000067.1:0-16641 GCA_036771025.1 Solirubrobacteraceae bacterium | reverse complement strand
TCGCCTCCGGGCTACATCGGCTACGACGAGGGCGGCCAGCTGACCGAGGCGGTCCGGCGCAAGCCCTACAGCGTGCTGCTTCTGGACGAAATCGAGAAGGCCCACCCGGACGTGTTCAACATCCTGCTCCAGATCCTGGAGGACGGCCGGCTGACCGACGCCCAGGGCAGGACGGTCGACTTCCGGCACTGCATCGTGATCATGACCTCCAACATCGGGGCCTCCGAGATCGCGCGCAACACGCCGCTGGGCTTCGCGGTGTCCGACGACGAGACCGGGCTCACCTACGAGGACATGAAGAACAGGATCATGGGCGAGCTGAAGAAGGTCTTCCGGCCCGAGTTCCTGAACCGGATCGACGAGGTGATCGTCTTCCACAAGCTGACCAAGGACGAGATCAAGGAGATCGTCGAGCTCCTGCTGGGCCGGATCCGCCAGACGATGGCGGAGCGCGCGCTGCAGCTGGAGCTATCGGACGGTGCCAAGGACCTGCTCGTCGACAAGGGCTGGGACCCGGCGATGGGCGCCAGGCCCCTGCGGCGGGCCATCCAGCGCTACATCGAGGATCCGCTGGCGGACTTCGTGCTCCGCGAGCAGGTGCCCGAGGGCTCCACCGTGATGGTCGACGCCCCGCTGGAGCAGAGCGACGGCGAAGAGCCTGCGCCGGAGGACGAGGTCAAGCTGACCGTGATCGAGCCCAAGCCCAAGCCCACGCCGGTCGGAGTCGGCGCCGAGGGGGGCTCTGGCTCGGAGCCGGACTCCTCAGACGAGGAGCCCAAGGTTCCCGACGCGCCGCAGGACGGGGAGTAGCCTGCGCGAGTTCCCTGCGCGGCCGCTGGTGGTCGCGTCGGATCTCGACGGCACACTGCTGCGCTCGGACGGCACGGTCGACGGTCGCTCACGCCGGGCGCTGGCTGCCGTCGAGGACGCCGGCACCGCCCTCGTGCTTTGCACGGCGCGACCCACGCGTTGGATGCGGCCGATTGCCGAGACGATCGGGCACCATGGCGTGGCGATCTGCGCCAACGGCGGAGTCATCTGGGACCTCCACGCGGAGTCGGTGCTACAGACCGTGCCGCTCGAGCCGGCCGCGCTACGCGAGGTCGTAGGGCGGCTCCGGGCCGCGCTGCCCGGAGGTAGCTGGGCGGTTGAGCGTCCGGATGAGTTCGCACACGAACCGGCCTATGAGCCGCGCTGGCCGGTGCCCGAGGGCACTCTGGTAGCCGACATCGACACGTTGATCAACGAGCCCGCGGTGAAACTGCTGCTACGCCACGACGCCCTGAGCGCTGACACGTTGTTGGCGCGCGCACGGGATGTCGTTGGAGACGTGTGCGAGCTCTCGCATTCCAACTCGTTGGGCGGGCTGCTGGAGATCGCCGCCCCTGGCGTGAGCAAGGCCACCGCGCTCGCCGAGTTTTGCGCCGAGCGGGGAATTGCCCGCGAGGATGTCATGGCCTTCGGAGACATGCCCAACGACCTGCCGATGCTGGCCTGGGCCGGATACGCGGTGGCGGTCGCCAACGCGCATCCGGATGTGATCGCGGCGGCGGACGAGGTAACCGCGGCGAACGATGAGGCGGGCGTGGCGCTGGTGCTGGAGCGGCTGTTCTCCTAGGGCCGCGAGGGCGGTAGGGTCCCGGCCGCGATGGCTTACGAGGACTACTCGAGCCTGCGCTTCGAGCGACGAGAGCACGGTGTGCTGCTGATCACCATCGACCGCCCGGAGAAGCTGAACGCCACCGACGAGCGGCTGCACTCCGAGCTGGCGAGGGTGTGGCGAGAGGTGTCGCGCGACGGCGATACCAACGCGGTCGTGGTCACGGGCGCCGGGCGGGCGTTCTCGGCCGGCGGCGACCTGGAGATGGTCGAGCGGATGAGCGGCGACTTCCGGCGGGTGGCGGCCATGGCCGGGGAGACCGCCGAGCTGGTGCTGAGCATGATCGACTGCGAGGTCCCGATCATCTCCGCCATCAACGGCATCGCGGTGGGCGCCGGCTTGGCCGTGGCGCTGACGGCCGATATCAGCGTGATCGGGGAGGGGGTGCGGCTCACCGACGGCCACATCCGGCTCGGCGTGGGCGCCGGCGACCACGCCGCCTTGCTGTGGCCGCTCCTGTGCGGGATGGCGAAAGCCAAGTACTACCTGCTGACGGCCGACTTCATCGACGGGGCGGAAGCGGAGCGGATCGGGCTCGTGAGCCGCTGCGTGCCCGACGGACGCGTGCTGGACGAGGCGCTAGAGATCGCCGAGCGGATCGCGGCGGGGCCCAGGCAGGCGGCGCGGTGGACGAAGCGGACGCTCAACCACTGGCTGCGGGTCGCGGCGCCGGCGTTCGACGCCAGCGTGGCCTACGAGATGCTGAGCTTCATGGGCGAGGACGTGCGCGAGGGCGCGAGCGCCCTGCGCGAGCGCCGCGAGCCGCGGTTTGGGGACTGAGGGGCGCTCGCGGGCCGGCGCATCCCGGTTGGTACAGCGGCGCTCGCGGGGTTTGCGATGTTGACCGGAATATCCGCTGTCAACGTCCCAAGCCCTCAGCTGACGATGCCGGGCTGAGCTGCCGAGGACTCGGGTTGCAACAAAAGTGTGCCGTCCGGCGGTGACGTCGGGACTCGCGTTTACGCTGGCCGTCATGGCCCGCGCGACCTCCGTCTACGTCTGCTCCGCCTGCGGACATGAGACCGCCCGCTGGGCCGGTCAATGCCCGGGCTGCGCAGAGTGGAACACGCTGGTGGAGACGCGCTCGGACGCTCGCGGTGGATCGGCGGCCGGCGGATCCCAGCGGGGCGCCCAGCCAGTCAAGCCGGTCGCGCTGGCGCAAGTCGAGAAGCGCGAGCAGGAACGCCTCACGACCGGCATCGGCGAGCTCGACTCCGTACTGGGCGGTGGAATCGTGCCGGGATCGCTGGTGCTGATCGGCGGCTCGCCGGGGATCGGCAAATCAACTCTGACCACGATGGTGCTGGCGAACCTGGTGGCCGCAGGCCGCCGCACGCTCTACGTGTCGGCTGAGGAGTCGGCGTCCCAGATCCGGCTTCGGGCCGAGCGGCTGCGCACGGGGGAGGCGCTCCGGATCCCGGTGATCGGCGAGACCGATCTAGACACGGTGCTGGCCACGCTCGAGCGCGAGAGACCAGAGGCATGCGTCATCGACTCGGTGCAGACGCTGCACTGCCGGGACCTGTCGAGCGGAGCGGGATCGGTCGCCCAGGTGCGGGAGGTCGCGGCTCGGATCATGGAGCTGGCCAAGCGGCTGGGCACCGCGGCGTTGCTCGTGGGGCACGTGACCAAGGAGGGTGCGCTGGCCGGCCCCCGGGTGCTCGAGCACATCGTCGATTGCGTCCTTCAGTTCGAGGGCGAAAGGGAGCGCACGTACAGGACCATCAGAGCCGTCAAGAACCGCTTCGGCTCCACCGATGAGGCGGGCGTGTTCGAGATGCGAGATCACGGCCTCGTCGAGGTGCTCGATGCTTCGGCGCGGTTCGTCGGCGAGGCCACCCGGGCCCCGGGCAGCGTCGTTTTGTGCGCGATGGAGGGCTCCCGGCCGCTGCTGGTGGAGGTCCAGGCCTTGGTGTCATCCTCGGAGCTCGTTCCTCCGCGCCGGGTAACGGCCGGCCTTGACCGTAACCGCCTGGCGCTGGTGCTGGCCGTCCTGGGCCGCCACGGGGGGATAGGCCTGGGCGCCGCGGACGTGTTCGTAAACGTCGTGGGCGGAGTACGCGTGGAGGAGCCCGGGGTCGATCTGGCCGTTGCGCTGGCGGTAGCCAGCGGTGCGAAGCGGGTCGCACTCCGTGGCGCGGACGGCTCTCGCCCCCTGGCGTGCTTCGGAGAGCTGGGGCTGACGGGGGAGCTTCGCGCAGTTGCACACGCCGATCGGCGCCGGGCAGAGGCGGAGAAATTTGGTCTCGTTCCGGTGCTGGAACCCGACCGCTGCCCCACGCTGAGAGAGGCATTGGCGGAGACCCTCGGCACGCGGCCCGCGGCGGCCGCAGCGTGACGGCGGCAGGCCAGTTCATCCCGTAAAATCGGGCTTCATGGCGTCACGTCCCGGGGAGGAGCTCGCCGATGAGCTCGAGACTCGACAGACGTCCCGGCTGGTGCGGGCGCTCGAGATGGTCGCGCCCGGGACGGCGCTGAGAGAGGGGATCGACCACGTACTGCATGCACGGACGGGCGGGCTGATCGTGATCGGCGATCCCGACGAGCTGGCATTCATGTTCTCGGGTGGCATCAAGCTCGAGCTCGACTATTCGCCGGCGTTTCTGTATGAGCTCTCGAAGATGGATGGGGCGATCGTGCTCAGCTCCAACGCGACCAAGGTCGTGCACGTCAACGTCCAGCTGACGCCCGATCCCACGATTCACACGCTTGAGACCGGCACCCGCCACCGCACCGCGGCGCGGGTGGCCAAGCAGACGGACGCCCTGGTGATCGCCATCTCCGAGCGGCGCCAGGTCGTGTCCCTGTTCGTGGATGGCCTGAAGTACATGCTGGAAGACATCCCGGTCGTGCTGGCCAAGGCCAACCAGGCGCTGGCCACGCTCGACAAGTACCGCAGTCGCCTGGACCAGGTCTCCACCCGCCTGACCGCGCTCGAGTTCGAGGGCGGGGTGACGCTCCACGACGTGTTGACCGTGCTCCAGCGCGCGGAGCTGTGCACGCGGATGGCGGTCGAGATCGAGCGCCACATAGTCGAGCTCGGCTCCGAGGGACGCCTGATCGAAATGCAGCTGGACGAGACCATGGTCGGAGTGTCGGCCGACAAGGGCGCGCTGGTGCACGACTATCTGGTCGAGGACTCGGACGAGAACTTCGCGATCGCCTTTGACCAGCTCGTCCGCCTGCCTCATCACGACCTTCTTGACTTTGGACGGCTGGCCGAGCTGCTCGGCTTTGACCGCAAGCTGAACACCCTCGACTACCCGGTCGCCCCCAGAGGGTTCCGCATCCTGGGGCGCATCCCGCGGCTGCCAAAGCTGGTGGTCAAGCGGATCGTGGACGAGTTCGGGGGACTGGAGGAGCTGCTCGCCGCCACCGATGGCGAGCTGGAGACCGTCGACGGAGTCGGCGAGATCCGGGCGAAGGACATCCGCGAGGGCCTTCGCCGCCAGCAGGAGATCAACCTGGTGGACCGGTACCTGCAAACGTAGAAATGGCCGCGGGATAGCGCTCCCCGCGCCCCGGAAAGAGGAGGACACCATCACCGAGCTAACCGCAGAACACGTGGAGGATCTCGACGGTGTCGAGGCGCCTGTGCCGTTGATCGAGTTCGAGGTAGAGGACAGCGTTGTGTACCCCCATCACGGCGCGGGCAAGGTCATCCGTAAGGAGCAGAAGGAAATTCTCGGCGAGCGGCGCGAGTACCTGACGATCAAGATCCTGCACAACGACATGACTGTGATGGTCCCCACGGAGAACGCGGCGCTCGCGGGTCTCCGGCGCGTGATCGACGAAGACACTGTCAAGAAAGTGCTGGCTGTGCTGCAGGATGAGTGCTCCGAGATGCCCAAGAACTGGAACCGCCGGTTCAAGCACAACCGCGACAAGATCAAGACCGGCGACATCTATGAGCTCGCGGAGGTCGTGCGCAACCTTGCGATCCGGGAGGCCGAGAAGGGTCTGTCAACCGGCGAGAAGCAGATGTTCACGCGTGCGCGAAAGATCCTCTGTTCGGAGCTGATGTACGCGCTCGAGATGACCGAGGACGAGGTAGACGAGCACCTCAATACGCTCCTTGCAGAGTCGTCTCACCCCAACGGCAAGGTCGCGGTCGCGGCCAAGTAGGGCATCGGATGGCGGTCGCGTTGATCGTGGCCGCGGGACGTGGGGAGCGCCTTGGGTTGGCTCAGCCCAAGGCGCTCGTCAGTCTGGCGGGAAAGCCCATGGTGGAGTGGAGCCTGGGTGCGCTGCGTCGGGTGCCGGCCGTGGAGCGAACCGTTGTCGCCGTGCCCCCGGGAACGGACTTCGCGCCCGCCGACGGCGAGGACGTCGTGTGCGTGGAGGGAGGAGCGGCTCGCTCGCAGTCAGTTCAGGCTGCCCTCCGAGCCGCGGACCAGGGTGATCCGGTGATCGTCCACGATGCGGCGCGACCGCTCGCCTCGAGCGAGCTCTTCGAACGGGTGCTCGGCGAGCTCGAGCGCTCCGGTGCGGACGCGGTGATTGCAGCGGTACCGGTATCGGACACCATCAAGGAGGTCTCCGCCGATGGCCGAACCGTGGCCGGGACACTCGACCGGACGAAGTTGTGGGCGGTGCAAACGCCGCAGGCGTTCAGGAGGGCCTCGCTCGAACGCGCCCTCGAGAACGATGAGCTCGTGGCGCGGGCCACCGACGACGCCTGGCTGATCGAGCAGCTGGGCGGGACCGTGCGAGTGATCGATTCCTCCCAGCCCAACCTCAAGGTGACCACATCGGACGACCTACGGGTGGCGGAGCTGCTGCTCTCCGAGCGATGATCCGAACCGGCATCGGCTATGACTGCCACCGGTTCGCTTCCGGGCGGAGGCTGGTGCTGGGGGGCATCGAGCTGCAGTCCGAGAAGGGTCTCGAGGGGCACTCCGACGCGGACGTCCTGACGCACGCCATCATCGACGCGCTGTTGGGGGCCGCCGCGCTGGGGGACATCGGGCAGCACTTCCCTGATACCGATCCTCAGTTCGCCGAAGCAAATTCGATCGAACTACTCCACAAGGTGGCGACGATGCTCGCTGCGCACGGCTTGACAGTCGGCAACGTCGACGCGACCGTCGTGATCGAGCAGCCGAAGCTCGCCCCGTTCACGGCGCAGATGTGCGCGAACCTGTCGGCTGCGCTGGAGATCCCCCTCGACCGGGTCAGCGTCAAGGCCACTCGCGGAGAGGGGATGGGATTCGTGGGGCGTGGAGAAGGGGCGGCTGCGCTCGCCGTGGCCACGGTGACATCTTCGTAACACTTCGATACACTCGCGTATCGGAATGAACGCGATCCACAACGTGGTCTGCTCGTCGAGCTGGTGGTCGCGGCGGGTCGAGCGTGAGCTGGTGCCTTGGGCCCTGGACGGCCTCGAGCTCGGCGACGAGGTGCTCGAGGTGGGCCCCGGGTTTGGCGCCACCACACGGTTGCTCGCCCACCTGCCCGTGAAGCTGACGGTGCTGGAGCTCGAGGCGCGGTACTGCCGGCGTCTCAGGGAAGAGCTCGGTCACCGAGCAACGGTTGTCGAGGGAGACGCGACCGAGCTCCCATTCGAGGACGGCAGCTTTTCTGCAGTCCTGTGCTTCACGATGCTTCATCACATTCCGTCCAGCCGGCTGCAGGACCGCGCGTTCTCAGAGGTGGCGCGAGTACTTCAGGCCGGCGGCACATTTGCCGGCACCGACAGCACCGGCGTGGGGCCGTTGTTCAAGCTGATCCACGTGGGCGACACGCTCAATCTCCTGGATCCCGACGCGCTCCCCAGTCGGCTGGGCGAAGCCGGCCTCGTGGATCCCCTCGTGGAGCGATCCGGTCGCTCGTTTCGCTTTCGGGCGCTGAAGCCGGCGTGAGTGATCGCCGGCAAGCATCGCCCGACACCGGATCTGCCGCCGTTCCTCCGCACGTAGTGGAAGCGGCGCGTCACGTGCTGGCACGCGACGGGCTGGCGGCCGCGACGCTCGAGCGGATCTCCGCCGCCGCGGGGGTCTCCCGGATGACGCTGCATAGGCGTGGGCTGTCAAAGGGAGACATCCTGCAGGCGATCGCCCAGCGGCTCGAGCACGACTACCGGGAAGCGATGTGGCCGGCGCTGGTCTCCAGGGGCAGCGGCCGCGATCGGCTCCAGCAGGCGCTGGAGCTCCTATGCACCGTGACCGAGGAGAACCGGGGCACGCTGGCCGCGCTATCCGCATCGGCTCGAGACGAGATCTACCACGACCCCGGTCCTAACCGGCTGACCCGCAAAGTGTTCGTCGAGCCGCTCGAGCGCCTGCTCCTGGACGGAGCGGCCGACGGATCGCTGGAACAGTGCGATGCGCCGGAAACCGCGACGCTTCTGTTCAACGCCGTCTGCCACACCTACGGGCATCTACGAACGGGCCACGGCTGGACGCAGCGTCGTGCTCGAGAGGGCGTAATACGCCTCCTCCTGGACGGGTTGGCGCCTAGCTCAAACTGAACGGCCTGGACGTTCCGATCACGTGGCGGCTGGAGTCCAGCGCCTGGACCTGGAACCTGCCGTAGCCGGGGGCCACCGGCATTGCCGTCTCGAAGCCAGAGGTGTTGTACCAACCGACGACGGCCATCCGCCCGCTGCCGTGGGCGGCCAGGACCTTCCACGACGCGACCCTGGTCGCTCCGTTCCAGCTGGCGTACACAAGGGTCTTGGAGCCGGAGCGGCGCGCGGCGCCGGCGGGCGGGTACAGCGGGAGGCCGACCCAGGGCTCGACGCGGGCCCGGTAGCTCAGGTCGTGGCCGGGAAACACTGCGTCCATCAGCAGCTGCCCGGACGGGCTGTACTCGGAGAGGTAGGGAGCGGATCCCCAGCCCACGAGCTCGTTGCCGCCCGCGAGAGGTTGAATGCTTCCCATGTACTGCGCGTCGAAGTCCGCGCCGTGGAAGTACTGGCCGGCGAGGGTCGCGGTGCGCGCTCGCTGGTCCAGCTTCAGGACAAGCCCACGAGAGGGGGCGCTGGGCGAGACGTACGTGCCTCCGCCCGTGATCTGGCAGCAGTGGTCGTCGAACACGGAGATATAGGGCGACCCTGGATAGAGGATCACGTCGTGCTGCCACTGGAACTGGGCGCCGGATCCGAAGCGGAAGTTCGAGTGCCTGCCACCCAGGGTCCAGATGATCCTGCCGGTGGCGATGTCGACCTTGTACGCCGCCCACGTGTTTCGCATCGACACCACGAACGTCCCATCTCCCAGCAGGTTGATGGCGTTGACGTGGTAGGCGTCCCACGGGAAGCCGTTTGTGGGCAGCGTGGCCTGGGAGTCGCTCAGCGGGATGTGCCGCAGCGCGTCCCAGGTGCGCAGCAGCTTGCCGCTCTTCAGGTCGTACTCCTGGACGGCGGAGTCGATAAACGCGCCGTTGTACGCGCCCCCGTATTTCGAGAGATCCCTTGGGACGTTGCGGTTGGCGGTCACCCAGGCGTGGTTGCCGCGGATCACGAGCTCGTGCACCGTGAGAACCCAGCCGTTCGCACCGTGCAAAGTGGCCAGCGTTCTGTAGTGCTGATCCACGATCACGTATTCGCCCTTCTCCGTGGCGCCGGTATTCGTGACCACCCCTTGCCACCAAGCCAAGACCGGCTTGCCGGCCCATGTCTGGAGGCTCAGATTGGAGGCGATGAACCGCGTGGGGACGGGTTTGAACCACACCGGCTGTAGCCGGTTGTCCAGCATCAGGGGACCGCTCTGGCCCACCATCGGGGGGTAGTTGAGGTCGTAGAAGCCGCCGAGGAAGATGTACCCCGGAGCCAGCCTGGTCGAATTCGTGGGGCCATTTGGCCGGACCAGCGGCGGGTGAAGGCCGGGCTCGGAGACGAAGCTGTACGAGTTCTTGGTCGTGTAGCTCCCGATGGGTGCGCCGTGCGAGCCGCCGACACCGAAGTCCAGCCCGATGAACCCCGCCACGATCAGGCCCACGGCGGCTGCGATCTGGATGCGGCGCGTCGTCGTCGGTCGCTGGGCGGCGGCCGGCGTGGGCAGCACGAGGAAGGTCGCCAACGCAGCCATGGCGCAAAGCCCCGCGGCGATGTAGAACCCGAGCCGGAAGCCCTCGGTCAGCGCCTGCGGGACCCCCGAGCCGCCGCCGATCAGGTGGCTCGAGCGGGTGGTGGCCAGGGTAATCAGGACCGCGATGCCAAGGCCCCCACCGATCTGCCGGGAGGTGTTGACCAGACCCGAGGCGAGTCCGGCCTGTCCCTGCTTTGCGCCCTGCGTGGCGGCGATCGTGGAGGGGACGATGGACAACGCGATCCCCGCCGCGGTCAGGATCCCCGGGACCACGACGTAGACAATTGCGCTGCCGCTCGAGGCGATCTTCGTGAACAACAGCAACCCGACGGTCATCATGATCAGGCCGCTGCCGAGCACCGAGCGCACGCCGAACCGGCTGACGAGCTTCCCCGCGCTACGGGCCACGATCATGATCGTCAGCGCCATGGGCAGGAACGTCAGCCCGGCTTTGAGCGGCGAGAGCCCCAGTACCTGCTGGAGGTAAAGCGAGCTCAGGTACCACATCGGAAACAGGGCGGCGCTGAACAGCAGCACGATCCCATTCGCGTCCCGCAGTGGCTTGGTCAGCTCCTTGAACGGCACTAGCGGCGCGGAAGCGAAACGGACTTCGATCACGCAGAACGCAACCAGCAGAGCCGCGCCGAGGATGATCGGGCCCAGGGCGTTAAAGCTGTGCCACCCGCGCAGACCGGCCTCGACCACGCCATACACGAGCACCATCTGACCGGCCGTCAACGTGATTGCACCCGAGAGGTCGAACGCGTGGCCGTCTGTAGCCCGCCTGCGCTCGCTTACGACCGAGTAGGCCACGATCGCGGCGGCGATTCCGATCGGGGGGTTGATCAGAAGCACCCAGCGCCAGCTGAGCTCCTGGGTGATGATGCCTCCGAACAGCGTGCCTGCCGCGCCTCCCAGCCCGTTCATGGCCGCCCAGAGCCCGATCGCCCGATGCAGCTGGGGCCCAGGCTCGAACGAGGAGGTGATGATCGCCAGGGACGAGGCGGCCATGAACGCGCAGCTGAAGCCCTGCACCCCGCGAGCGGTGATCAGCAGCTCTCGGGTGGGGGCGGCGCCGCCGGCCGCTGAGGCGGCGGCGAACAGGAGCAGCGCCGCCACAAAGGTCCGCCGCTGCCCGAAGCCGTCGGCTACGCGGCCGCCGAGCATCAGAAAGCCGGCGAATGAGATGGCGTAGGCGTCAACGACCCACTGGAGCTCAGCCGAGGAGAAGTTCAGTGCAGACTGAATCGAGGGCAGCGCCACGTTGACGATGCTCAGGTCGAGGATGACCATGAACTGCGCCACGCAGCACACGGTCAGCAACCAGGCGGACCGCGAACCGACATGGGGTCGCTTGGGCTTAAGGCCCTGGCCGTCCTCGCGTTCGGCGGGCGGCCGCTGCTCCGTTGTAGAGGTCTTCAAAACCCCCAATTGGGTTTCCCGTGGTCGTTGACAGAGGCTCTAGGGCGGCATTTGGAGGGGTGCCCTAGAGCGGCGCGATTGTACCGAAGGCCTTGGTCGGCTCACGGAGCCGACGACAGCGGCACTGTGTACCATCGGGCCGATCCAAGCCCTCCCACCAACCCTGGGGGTATAGATGAAACGTGCCCTGCTAGCGATGACTGCGGCTGCGGCGATCGCAGGCTGCGGGAGCTCTAATTCGCATAAGAGTGCGTCCACGACGACGACGCCCCCCAAGACGACGACCACGGCCACCACGAAGACGGCCACCACGCCGAAGAACACGACGACGGTTCACCCGACCACGACCACTAGCGCCGCGCCTGTGACGCCGGCTCATCCCGTGACGCCGGCGCCGGTGCACCCTTCCTCACCCGCTTCGCCGCCCGCGCCCACCCACGTCGCTCCTGCCCCGGCGCCGAAGCCGGCCCCGGCTCCCACCCCTGCGCCCAAGTCCTCGGGCGGCGGGGGCAAGGCCCCGCCGCAGGGCTATTAGAGGGGGCAACGCCCCGCCGCGGGGCGCGCCTCGCGCTCCGCTATTCCGCCCGGCGGGCCGCCGCGCGCTCGCGCAGCTGGTCCTGCTCCACCATCCGCTTGAGCCGTCGCAGCGTCCGGCGGAGGTGGCCGCTGACGGTGGGAGCGGCGATTCGTTCGGCGATCCAGCCGGTCAGACCAGAGCCGGCAACGCCGTAGGCGAGCCGCAGCTCCACTCGCGTGCGCTCTTCGCCCGCGTCGCGGAGGCGCCAGCGGCCGCGTTGGTCGATTCCGGTCACCGAGGTCCACGCGAGCTCCCGCGGGCGATCCCACTCCACGACCTCGACCAGGCCACCGATCTCAGCCGAACCGACCCGCAACAGGACCCGGTAGCGAGCACCGAGTCCCGTCGGCTGGTCGCTCGCGACCTCCCATCTGGTCACTCCGGACATGAAGCTGAGCGCCCGGGTCGGCTCCGAGACCATCGCCCAGACGCGCTCCGGTGCAGCCGCGATCACCACAGATGCGCCAACCCTCATCCGATGATCGGCAGCCGCCGCTCGGCTGCAAGCGCGTCGAGTGTGTCCTGCATGATCCGAACGACGTAGTCGTAGACCTCGTCCACGTCCGGACGCTGCCCGAACTCTGCACGGAGATCGATCGGGGGCAGCGTCTCGACCGTGATCTTGGCCGGCAGCGGGATGTGACCGAGCATGTCGCCGACGTTCAGACCCCACGGAAGGGCGATCGAGATCGGTACGACCTTCAGACGGAACAGCCGGTCCAGCGCCAGCAGACGAGCGAGCCATTCGCCCCGGGAGAGGAACAGCGCCGTCTCCTGTCCCCCGATCGAGACGATGGGGACGATCGGAACGTCCTGGTCGAGGGCTAACCTGACGAAGCCCCTGCGGCCCCCGAAATCAATGCGGTTGCGCTGCCAGCTCGGCCGGTGCACCTCGTAGTCGCCGCCCGGATACACCAGCAGCGCCGCCCCCGCCTCCAGCGCCTTGCTGGCGTTGGCCGGCGAGGCCGCGACGGTTCCGAACTTCCGCAGCGAGGACAGTCCGGGCATGCTCAGGACGAGGTTGTGCGCCAGCTGGTAGAACAGCCTCTCGGCGCCGAAGTAGGTGCTGAAGGCCAAGGTGAACACCGTCGTGTCGGGGATCAGGTTGCCGCCCGAGTGGTTGCCGACCAGCAGCACCGGCCCCGAGTCAGGGATGTTCCCCAGGCCACGGACCTCGCCCCGGTACCAGAGGGAGGACAGAAGCCACATCAACGGCAACCGCTCGCGGATGTAGTCCGGATCGCGCTCGTCGAGGTCGGCCCGAGGGATCCGGCTGGTGATGAGTGCCGTCGTGCCCCGCAGCGCCCGCCCGATCAGAGAGCCGCCGCCCCGCGCGCCTCGCCGACCGGACTCGACGTCGCCGCCGTTACGGCTGGCGTCCTGTGCCAGACGCGTACCCGACATGGCCTACGCCGCTCGCCGCTCCCGCCCGTCGTCGTCTTCCTGCGGGCGGCGAGCGGTCCGGGCGAAGAAGCTCATCAGCAGTTCGTTGGTCCGCGCCGGCTGCTCGACCTGGGGCAGATGCCCACAATGGTCGATCGTGACCTGCTCGGCGTTCGGGAGCCAGCTCGCCACGTGCCGCGCGAAAGCGGGCGGCACGAGCGCATCGTGGGCACCCCAGATGAACAGAGCTGGCGGACGCAGCGTGGCCAGGCGGGGATAAAAGCCGTCGCGTCCAAAGGGGGACTCGAGGTAGATGTTGCGCGCACTTGCCAGGAACGCATACCGAGCCCCGGCGGTGTGATAGATGCGTCGGAACTCGTCGACCATGAGCTCTCCGACCGCCGGGTCCAGCACATTGCGGTCGTAGAACAGGCTCCAGAACTGCGAGGCCACGAGCGAGCGGCGAAAGGCGTGCGGGAGCAGTCCGAACTCGGGCCGCAGCAGCCGGACGATCGGGTGAAGCCCGCGGCGGATCCAGGCCACGGCCGGGCAGAGGAGGCCAAGCGCACGGATCCGGTCGGGCGCGCTAAGCGCCATCTCGATCGCCACCCTGCCGCCCATCGAGTTGCCGATCAGGCAGGCGTCCGCGATGCCGAGCTGATCCATCAGGGCCAGCATCTGGTCAGCGAACCAGCCCGCGTGGTATGGCCCCAGGGCGGGTTTGCTCGATGACCCGAAACCGGGCAGGTCCGGGGCGTGGACCCGGAAACTGCCTGAGAGGGAGGCCGCAGTCTCGAACAGCGAAGCTCGAGTGCCGCCCAGGCCGTGCAAGAGCAGCACGTCGGGGCCCCTGCCCATGGTCAGCGTCGAGATACGGTGGCGGCCGACCTGCACCTCATCGATCCTGACCAGCGGCGGGCGGCCGTTGGGCAGCCGGAACATCCCCTCGAACGCGATCGCCTGGTCCAGGTTCCCCTGGACCGTCAAGAGCCTGCGCTCGAACGCCTCGATCCCCGACAGATCTCCGTGTCTCAGCCGGATCCAGGTCTCGGCGTCTGTGGCAATGGTGACATCGGGCCGGCGGCGGGTGGCACCTTTTCGGACGCGCGCCGCGCGGTTGGTGCACCGCACCTCCCACACGTGTCCCAGGTCTCCCAGAACGACCTGGTAGGTGGCGTCGAAGTTCCGCTCGGCGCCGAGGTATCGCTCCGGAAGCGACCGAAATCCGGATTCAATTGCTGCCAGGCGCTCCGCGTTAGGGACCCTGCCAGACACCCTCCTACCCTACCGCTCCCGCCGGAGGGAAGAGGCTGCTTGCCCGGCCGGCGGCGCGTCCGTTGCCGGGCCGGCGGCGCGTCCGTTGCCGGGCCGGCGGCGCCGATCCCGCAGCGGCCACGTTGCGCCGCACCCACTGGCACTAAGGTAGCCCGACCTTGCGCAAGATCTTGCTGCACGACACGAGGACGGGCGAGCTGCGCGAGCTGGACGCGCGCCGAGAAGGCCACGTCGGGATATACGTCTGCGGTCCGACCGTCTACGGCCGCATTCACGTTGGGAATGCGCGCCCTTATGTCGTCTTCTCGCTGCTCAAGAGATTCCTGGAGCACGAGGGCTATGAGGTCAGCTTCGTCTCGAACATCACCGATGTCAACGACAAGATCTACGACGCCGCGCGTCGCGACGGCGTCTCGAGCGAACAGCTGGCGCGGGAGATGACCGACGCCTACATTCGCGATACCGACGCGCTGGGCCTAGGCCGGCCAGACCACGAGCCGCTGGCCAGTCAAACCATCCGCCCCATCGTCGAGTTGATCCAGGATCTGATCGCTGGCGGACACGCCTATGCGGTGGACGGAGACGTCTACTTTTCGGTCTCCTCCTACCCACAATATGGCGAGATATCGCACCAGCGGGTGAGGGAGATGGACCAGGGGGAGGGGCTAGAGGGAGCGGAGCGAAAGCGCGAGCCGGTCGATTTCGCGCTGTGGAAGGGGCAGAAGCCGGACGAGGACACGGCCTGGGACTCGCCCTGGGGGCGCGGCCGCCCCGGGTGGCACATCGAATGCTCGGCGATGGCCGAGCAGCAGCTCGGCCTGGGGTTTGAGATTCACGGAGGCGGAAGCGATCTCGTCTTTCCCCATCACGAGAACGAGGCGGCCCAGACATGTGCTGGCCGTGGGGCGCCGCTGGCCCAGATGTGGGTCCACAACGGGATGGTGCGACTCCAAGAGGAGAAGATGGCGAAGTCGGTGGGCAATGTCTCGTACTTGCACGAAGCGCTCGTCGCTTACGGTCGCGATGCCCTGATCATGTATTTCTGCGGGGGCCACTACCGCCAGCCGCTGGACTTCGACACCGATCGTCTGGCGGAAGCCGGGTCACGCGTGGAGCGGGTCAGGGAGGCGGCGCGGGGGCTCGAGCCGGCCCCGTCGCCACCGTGGTCTCGGCCGCTGCGAGAGCAGTTCTTCGACGATCTGGCGCGTGACTTCAACACCGCCGCCGCGCTCGCTTCGCTGTTCGAGTGGGTGCGCCAGGCCAACCGCGCCTCGGGGACGGTGGGGGACCACGACCTGCGGGAGATGCTCTCGGTCCTCGGCCTCGAGAACCTGCTCGAGGTGGCCATGCCCGAGCCGCCGGGCGAGGTCAAGGAGCTGAGCGACGCGCGGGAGCGGGCGCGAGCGGAGCGAAACTGGTCCGAGGCAGACCGGTTGCGGGATCGGTTGCGGTCCCTTGGATGGGAGGTACGCGACGGGCCCACGGGCCCGGAGCTGCTCCCGGTTCGATGATCGTCTATGGACGGAACCCGGTGCGTGAAGCCCTTCGCGGCCCGCGCCGGGTGGAGCGGGTGTGGGCGACAAAGAACGCGGCACGGCTGCCCTGGCTTCCGGAATCCGGCATGGCGGTCGGCGTGGTAGGGGCCGAGGAGCTCGAGCAGCTGTCCGGCTCACCGTCTCATCAGGGGGTCTGTGCCAAGGTCGAGCCGTTCAGGTACGTCGACCCCCAGCAGCTGCTCGAGGGCCAGATGCCACTGATCGTCGCCCTGGACCAGGTCCAGGATCCGCAGAACCTGGGTTCGATCTGCCGAACGGCGGAGTGTGCCGGCGCCGTCGGCGTGGTGCTGCCGGAACGTCGCTCGGCGGTCGTCACCGCCGCCGTATGCAAGGCCTCGGCCGGGGCGGTCGAGCACATTGCGATCGCCCAGGTCCGCAATCTGGTCGACTTCCTCAAAGACGCCAAGGCTGCCGGCCTGTGGTGCTACGGCGCAGACGCAGCCGCCGCCACCTCGTACGAGACCGTGGACTATTCAGATGGAGCGGTGTTGGTGCTCGGCTCGGAGGGACGGGGGCTCCGTCCCCGGGTGGCGGCCGCGTGCGACCTGCTCGTCTCGCTGCCGACGGCCGGTCGGATCGAGTCGCTGAGCGTCGCCGCGGCGGCGGCGGTGCTGCTCTACGCGGCCGTCGCTGGCCGCCCATCACTTGACAGGCGCCGCTAGCTCTGTCAAGCTCGCGCCGGGAGATCAACATCAACTGGAGCTTGAGACTCCAGTGAGGAGAGGGTGCGGCGGAGCA
>DAIPIC010000066.1:0-16774 GCA_036771025.1 Solirubrobacteraceae bacterium | reverse complement strand
TCTTTGACCCGGACGGGTTGAGCGAGCGCGCCAGCGCGCTCGAGCGCCAGATGGGAGAGGCCGGCTTCTGGGACGACCAGGAGCGGGCGGCCGCCATCACAGCCGAGCACGCCCGAGCCAGCCGCAAGCTGAATGCCTACCGCGAGCTGGAGCGCGACGTCGAGGACCTGGAGCCGCTGGCGGAGCTGGCGGAGGAGGATCCTGAGATCGCCTCGGAGCTCGAGCAGCAGATCCACTCTGTGCATGAGCGTCTCGAGGCACAGGAGGAGCAGCGGCTGTTCTCCGGCCGTTACGACTCGGGCGACGCGCTCGTGACGATCAACGCCGGCACCGGCGGCACCGATGCCCAGGACTGGGCCGAGATGGTGCTGAGGATGGAGATGCGCTGGGCCGAGAAGCGCAGCTTCGATGTGGAGCTGCTCGAGGTCTCGCCTGGGGAGGAGGCCGGGATCAAGTCGGCCACCTTCCTGGTCAGGGGCGAGAATGCCTACGGACTTTTCGCCAGCGAAAAGGGGGTTCACAGGCTCGTCCGGCTATCGCCATTCGATGCCGCCCACCGGCGCCACACGAGCTTCGCTGGAGTGGAGGTATCGCCGGTGGTGCAGGAGATCGACGAGGTACAGATCGACGACGACGATCTGCAGATCGACACGTATCGAGCCAGCGGGGCCGGCGGTCAGCACGTCAACAAGACGGATTCGGCCGTGCGGATAACCCACAAACCGACCGGGATCGTGGTCCAGTGCCAAAACGAGCGCTCGCAGTCCTCGAACAAGGCGGAGGCGATGACGATGCTTCGCTCGAAGCTGTTGGAGCTCGAGGAGCGCAAGCGTCGGGAGGAGATTGCGCGTGAGAGAGGCGAGGCCCAGGACGTCAACTTCGGCTCCCAGATCCGCTCCTACGTGCTGCACCCCTACACGATGGCCAAGGACCACCGGACCGGACACGAGATGGGGGACGTCTCGCGTGTGCTGGACGGCGATCTGGACGGCTTCGCCCGGGCCTACCTGCTCCGCGCGGCCTCTGCTGATGGCGCGGGTGGCGACCGGGGCCCAGCGTGATGCGACCGCCCCCCGAGCAACCCACGGCGCCGTACCTCGACGCAGCGACCGCGTACGGCTTCCGCGGGTCGACCCGATTTCACATCCCGGGCCACAACCGTGGCGAGGGTGCCGACCTTGGGTTGCGCGCGGCACTCGGGGGAGCGCGTGACTGCCGACGTGGTCGACTACCTCCGCGAATTGAACGCCGCTGGAGCGCGACTTCACGGGGCGGCGGACCCGAGCTTTGCCACCGTCAGGGTGCTCGCCGAGCGACCGGCTGCGGTGGCGTCCGCCTGAACGCCGGATGACCGCGAACCGAGAAGTAATCAGCGACGTCGTCGCCCGCGCCCTGAGCGAAGACGTCGGCGATGGCGATCTCACGACCGAGAGCACGGTGTCCCCAGAGGCCCGGGCTCGGGCCCTGATAACGCAGAAGGCACCTGGCGTGATCTTCGGTCTGGCGGTCGCCGAGGAGGCGTTCCGAGTGCTGGACCCAGCGGTCACGACCGAGCGGCTGGGAACGGAGGGCGAGTGGCGAGAGGGGGGTCCGGTGCTCCAGCTGGTCGGTGCTTCGCAGGCGCTCCTCACGGCCGAGCGAACGGCGCTCAACCTCCTGGGCCGCCTGTCGGGCGTGGCCACGATGACCAATCGCTACGTGCGCGCCGTGGAGGGCACCGGTGCTCGGATCCTCGACACCCGCAAGACGACTCCCGGGTTGCGGCTGCTGGAGAAGGCGGCGGTCGCGGCGGGGGGTGGGACCAACCACCGGGCCGGCCTGTACGACGCCATCCTGATCAAGGAGAACCACGCCGCGATCGCCGGCGGGGTGGGGAAGGCTGTCGGGCTGGCGCGTGCCGAGAGCCCTGGGGTGCCGCTGGAGGTCGAGTGTCGATCGCTTCAAGAGGTGGATGAGGCTCTGGCTGCCGGGGCACCGCAGATCCTGCTCGACAACATGTCGCCCGATGAGCTGCGCGCCGCGGTGGCTCGAGTCGCGGGCCGGGCCTCGCTGGAGGCCAGCGGCGGCGTGACGCTGGACACGGTCCGGGAAATCGCGGCCACCGGCGTAGACTTTGTGTCGGTGGGCGCGCTCACTCACAGCGCCGCCGCCCTAGACCTCTCTCTGATCCTCGAACCACTGCTGCCATGAACCTTCCTGTAATAGGCGCGACCGACGGACCGCTGATGCTGGAGAACATTCCGGCCCTCCAGCAGGAGGTGCGCGCGCTGGCCGAAGAGCGCGGCGCGGTCATCCTGGCCCACAACTACCAGCTGCCGGAGATCCAGGACGCGGCCGACTATGTCGGCGACTCGCTGGGGCTCTCGCAGCGGGCGGCTGGAACCGGCGCCGAAACCATCGTGTTCTGCGGCGTGCACTTCATGGCCGAGACGGCGTCCGTTCTCTGTCCCGACAAACGAGTGTTGATTCCCGATGTCGATGCCGGCTGTTCGCTGGCCGAGTCCATCACGGCCGAACAGCTGCGTTCCTGGAAAGCCTCGCACCCCGGCGCGGTCGTCGTGATGTACGTCAACACGACCGCAGAGGTCAAGGCCGAGACCGACTACTGCTGCACCTCGGCCAACGCGGTGAAGGTGGTAGAGCACATCTACGCTGAGCACGGCGCGGACGCGGAGATCCTGTTCGGCCCGGACATGTTCCTCGGGGCCTATGTCGAGAAGACGACGGGCCGGCGAATGCACGTGTGGGATGGCGAGTGCCATGTCCACGCCGGGATCCGGCCCGGCGATATCGCCGCCGTCCGCGCGGAGCATCCCGGCGCCGACTTCCTGATTCACCCCGAGTGCGGCTGTTCCACCAGCGTGATGGAGTACGTGGCCTCCGGTGACGTGCAATCCGATGGGGTCCACATGCTGTCTACCGGCGGGATGCTGGCGTATGCGCGCGAGCAGTCCGGGGGGCACCGCACGGCGATCGTCGCCACCGAGACCGGGATGCTTCACGGGCTGCGGGAGGCGGCGCCGGACACCGACTTCATCGCCGCCAACGAGGCCGCACACTGCCGGTACATGAAGATGATCACTCTGACCAAGCTGCGCGACTCGCTACGCGACGGCGTGCATGAGGTCAAAGTTCCGCCCGGCATCGCGGACCGCGCGCGGATCCCGATTCAGCGGATGGTCGCGATCAGCTGAGGGATACACAGGCGCGCTCCCGACGATCCGGGTGCACGCGCCCGGTGTGTCACGCCCGCGGCCTTGGGCAAAGCCCCAATGTTGCAAATGTCACGTTGTAGGCCCTCGGATTAGGGGTTTGATGTCACTGCGTGCGTGCCATCGAAACCATCTCAATCCTGTTCACAGACGTAGTCGGCTCGACCGAGCTGAAATCTCGCGTCGGCGCGGAGCGCGCGGAGGGGGCAATGCTCGAACACTTCGGGCTGCTGCGCGAGGCGGTGGCCGCGGCCGGGGGACGCGAGGTGAAAAGCCTGGGGGACGGGTTGATGGTCGTTTTCCCATCCGGCCTTGCCGCACTGCGCTGCGCGGTGCGGATGCAGCAGCTGCTCGAACGGCGCAATCGACACGCGCCCGATGTGGTGAGCGTCCGGATCGGGGTTAGCCTGGGCGACGCCACCCACGAGGAGGGCGATTATTTCGGGGAACCCGTCGTTCAGGCTGCACGGCTGTGTGCCGCCGCCCGAGGAGATCAAATCCTATGCTCCGAACTAGTCAGGCTGATGGTGGGAGCCCGCGAGGAGCTCTCGTTCTCGTCGGTCGGTGCGCTTGAGCTGAAAGGGTTGCCCGAGCCGCTGGCCGCCTGCGAGGTCGCGTGGAGCTCGCTGGATGACCGAGCGTCTGCACTGGAACTTCCGCCCGCGCTGCGCTCGCTGCCAGATACCGAGTTCGTCGGCCGCGAAATCGAGGCGGCGCTGCTCGATCGCTGCTGGGAGGCGGCGCTGGACGGCGAGCCGCAAACGGCGTTTGTCTCTGGAGACCCGGGGGTGGGCAAGACGAGGCTGCTCACCCGGCTGGCAAGCCAGGCCCACGACCAGGGCGCCGTCGTCTTGTACGGCCGTTGCGAGGAGGAGCTAGGCATCCCCTATCTGCCGTGGGTCGAGGCACTGTCGCACTACGTCCGAAGCGGACCGCTTCGCCTCCTGCGAGCTCATGTCAACCGCCACGGCGGCGAGCTGGCCAGAGTTGTCAGCCCGCTCTCGCTGCGACTTCCTGATGTGCCGCCAGCCTCGCCCGGCGACGCCGAGACGGCCCCGTTTGCGTTCTTCGCCGCCGCGGCCGACCTGCTCGAAGCGATAGGCGCGGATCATCCGGTGATGATCATTCTGGACGATCTGCACTGGGCCGAGCGCGAGAGCATGCTGCTGCTTCAGCACCTCGCTTGTTCGCCCGCGCCGCGTCGGCGGCTCATCGTCTGCGCTTTCTCCCAGTCTGAGCTGACCGATGGCCATGCCCTCAGCCGCTTGCTGGCCGAGATGCGGCGACGCTCGGGAGTGGAGCGGATCACGCTCAACGGCCTCGACGAGATGGAGGTCGTGTCCATGCTCCAGGCCTCGGCCGGCCACGAGCTCGACGCGGACGGTCTGGAACTCGCCGGCGAGCTGGCGCGCGAGACAGAGGGGAATCCGTTCTTTATCGCCGAGGTCGTGCGGCATCTGGTGGAGCGCGGCGCTGTCGTCCAGACAGAGGATGGACGCTGGCGGGTCACAGGCGGATTGAGAGACGTCGGTGTGCCCCAGAGCGTCTGCGAGGTGATCGTGCAGCGAGTGCGCAGGCTGGGAGCACAGGCTGCGCGGACGCTCGGTGTGGCGTCCGTCATCGGGCGCTCGTTTGAGCTCGAGCTGCTGGCACGGGCTCTCGGGGACGCCTCGGTCGAGGTGCTCGACGTGCTCGAACAGGCGGTCGCGGCCTCGATTCTCCGCGAGAGCGTGCAGGAGCCCGGCCGGTTCACGTTCTCCCATGCACTGGTCGAGCACGCTCTCTACTGGAGTTTGAGCGCTACTAGACGCGCACATCTGCACCAGCGAGTGGGAGAGGTGCTCGAACAGCTGGCCGGCTCAGATTCCGACAGGGTGGTCGAACTCGCCCATCATTTTGCGGCCGCTGTGCGCCCCTCGTCGCCCCAAAAGGCGATTGTGTACGCGGGCCGGGCCGGACGGCGGGCCATCGAGCAGCTGGCCCCAGTCGAGGCCAAGCGCTGGTTCAGCCGAGGGCTGGAGCTCCTGGATCTGGCGCCCTCGCCCGATGAGCAGCTGCGAAGCGATCTGGTGGCCGGCTTGGCAGAGGCCGAGCGACTGACCGGGACCTCAGCTCGGCAGATCGTCAGCTCGCGCTGAGCGCCGTCTCCGCGCGGGTGCCAATGTCCACCAAGTCGAGCTCGCGGGAGATCAACAGCGCGTCTCGAAGTAGCTCTTGCGCTCGTCCAGTGTCACCGCCGTCACGAAGCAGCATGGCGTACTCCACGAGGCTGCGGGCGTGCCAGGTCCGTGCGCCGAGCGCCAGGTTGTGTTCGATCGCTTCCTCGAAGTAGCTCGCCGCCTCATCGCTTCGGCCGAGGGCCTGAGCCAGCAGCGCCAGGACGCGCGAGGCGGAGCCCCAGCAGGCCGCCACGGCCACAATCACGTTCCGACGCGAATACGGGGCGAGCAGGTCGTAGATCACCGCTGCGTGGTCGCGTGCTTCCGCGAAAGCAGCCGCCTGGCCGACCAACGTCATGGCCGCGAGCCAGAAGAGATCGCGCGGCAACCCGCCGAAGGCGTCGACGCCAAGGATGTCCAGCTCGCGTCGGGCGTCGTCCGGTCTGCCTGCATCTGCGTACAGGAAGGCAAGCGCGCATCGCCAGGTGGGGATCGCGGGATACTGGTCGATGAAGACCTTCAACGGTTCCTCGAGCTCGGCGTAGGTGCCACGTTCACGGCGCACGCCCGCGAGCTGCACCCCGTAGATCTGTAAAGCGTTCTGATTGCGGTCACGCTGACCGAGCTCCAGCGCATGCGCCGCGAGCTCTTCGGCTTCTGCGATCCGGCCGTCCATCAGAACGCGGAGGGCGCGGAGACACGAAAGCGCCCAAAGCTCGTAGCGCTGGCGGATCTGCCCGGCCATCTCAGCAAATTTCTCCAAGGCGTCGTCGGCCTGCGCAACCTCGCCGCAGTCCAGGAGGTCCACCGCTCGCCATAGGTGGCCGTGGGTCTCCAGCAGCGTGTCGTCGGCCCGCTGGCCCAGCTTGACCATCTCCTCGGACATCGCCACGCGCTCGCGTGGGTTGTCGGGGCCCCAAAGGGCGAAGTGAGCGTTCTCCAACACCGCTCCCAGAACCGAGGAATCGTTCAGCCGGCGGGCCATCCCCAGCCCGTGTTCGATCAACTCGTTCCGCGACCCAGCCTCGCCCGAGAATGTGAGCGCCTCCCCGAGGCGACCGAGCAATCTTGCCCGCAGTGGATCATCGTGGGGCTCGCGGGCGTCGAGCGCCCATTCCAGCAGCTCGATCATGCGGTCGTCGCGCAATCCGGCGCCGAATGACGATCGGCCACCGAATCCGAGCGCCGCCGCTGCCAGCTCGTTCGGAAGGGCCAGGCCCGCGCCGATCGATGCCGCCGTGGAGTAGTTCTCACGTGCCTCCTCAAATTGACCGCTCCGCCAGTGGGCCTCGGCGAGCGCCAAGCGCAAGTCGAGCGCACGACGCCGTTCATCCGGGCCGAGCGAACGCAGCGCCGCTTCGTACTGGCGCGCTGCGGCCTCGTATGCGAGTTGCTCAAAGGCGCGGGCGCCGGCCCGGGCCGCATAGTCAGCCGCTCGGCCGCGCGCGAGCGCGCCCGCGGATAGGAAATGATGCGCCAGCTCCGGTAGGTGCTCTTCGAGCCGCGCGGCGTAAAGATGCTCGAGCCCATCTGCCGCGAGCAGATGAAGGTGCTGGGCACGCTCGGGGTCGGTCCGCTCATAGATTGCTGCCCGCACGAGCGAGTGGGCGAACGTACAGCTGGCGCCAGCGATCGTTGGCTGCTCCTCGACGAGCCCGGCTGCGATGGCCTCTTCGAGCGCCTCGATCAGTGCGAGCGGCTCGAGTTCGGACATGGACTCGAGCAGGTCGAGTGAGAATTCCGGTCCGATAACGGCAGCCGCGGCGAGCAGGTCCTGTGCTCGGGCCGATAGCCGTGACAGACGCCTGCCTATCGCCTCGCGAGCGGTGTCGGGGATGCCTGCGGCCTCGATGAGGGCATCTGGGGCCGGGCCGCCGCCGGGCGGCGCCGCCGTGTCCGCGCCCAAGTCTTGCAGCTGACGCGCGACAGCCGCGGCGAACAGCGGGTTGCCGTTCGTGGCGCGGTGGAAGCTGGTCGAAAGCGTGGCCGACGGCGGACTACCGACAATCGCGCTGACGAGCTCCGACAGAGCTGATTCCGATAGGCCGCGAAGGTAGAGGCGCGCACAGAGCGCACTTATCCGTGTGTCGGCGAGAAGCTCGGCAAGCGCACTGTCCGGCTGAAGATCGGTCGTCCGGTAGCACGCAAGCAGGAAAGGACCGCCCGGCCCCGGCGCTCGGATCACGTGCCGCAGCATGCGAAGTGTGGGGCGGTCGGCCCAATGCAGGTCTTCCAGTACGACGACCAGCGGCATGTTCTCGGCTGCGAGTGACAGCAGGGTGGATACCGCATCGAACAGCCGCTGGCGCTCGCCGACAGGATCGCCGGATGTGCCTGCCGCCAGCTCGGGGAACGCCTCCTCGAACCGCGGGACGAGCTTTGTCAGCTCGCCGGCGTGTAGTCGATTTAGCTGCTCCTCGAGTCTGTCGCGCGGGCAGCTGGCCCCGTATTGCTCGAGAATCTCGACGAAGGGTTGATATGGGAAGTCGCGGTCCGGGTCCGAGCGCCCGAGCAGCACCGCCGCACCTTTTGCATGCGCCCGCTGGGCGAACTCGGACGCCAGCCGAGATTTGCCGATTCCTGGCTCGCCGCCCAAAAACACGCCCCGCCGTGCTGGCTTCGCACGATTCCACAGTTGCTCGAGGGTCGATAGCTCGCGGTCGCGACCGACGAACGGGGTCCCGTGCTGCGATTGCAGGCCCGGCGGAAGCGTCGCCACGGAATTCGCGCCGCCCGGATTCGCGGTCCCCGCCATGGGCACAGCGTACGCCGCGATCGATCCAAAAAAGTGGTAATTGGTTACAGGTCGACCATCAGGTCGACTCCGTGTTCCGCCGCCTCGCGCACCGGCCGCAGTAGCCTGCGCTTGCGCTCGAATTCCGCGGGCGTGTAACAGTGGACGTCTGCCGGAGCGCCCATCTCGAGCGCGTCCCACAGGGAGCCCGCCTGATACACGCGTTCCAGCCACGGCATCCCGTCGTAGACCGAGGAGACCAGGATCACGACGTACTCCGGTCCCCGCTCCCGCTGCGGCGGGGCACCGCGCTCGTCGGCGACGCGCGCGCCGCCCAGCAGCGCGCCCTCCAGGCGCCACCGGTCATCGACCCGTTCCAGGTACCGCCTCAGCTCGCCCCGGTTGATCACCGATGCGACCTCCACGCGGAGATTGTCGCTTACAGTCGTGCGATCGCGGAGATCATCTTGGTCTCCAGGTCGAGCGCGCTCGAGTTGCTGGGACCGTCGACGAACAGTACGAACGCCAGCTGCTTGCCGCTGGCGCTGTGACAGTACCCAGCCAGATTCGTGACGTCATCCAGCGTCCCGGTCTTGGCGATGCACCGCCCCTGAGCGGCCGTGCCCCGAGCGATCGTCTTGGCGGTCCCGTCGACGCCTACCACCGGCAGCGTGGCGTCCAGTTGGCGCCCGACGTCGGTGCCGTACAGCCGCCGGAGGAGCTGTATTACTTGCAATGGCGAGGAGCGGTCGGAGCGTGAGAGGCCGGAGCCGTCCACGATCCGCGGATGTAGACCGTAGGAGGCGATCACCTGGGAGATGACGTGCGCCCCGGCGGCCGTCGTGCCGGCGCCCGCGAACCGGGCCCCCAGCTGCTTGGTCAGCATCTCGGCGAACAGATCGTCGGACTGCAGGTCCGTCAGGCGCAGGACGATGGACATGGGCGGCGAGCTGACCGTCGCCAGCACCCTCGCACCGCGCGGTGCCTTCCCCGGGACCCCGGACGCGCTGACCTGGATCTGCATGGCGCCCATCGTCCGCGCCAGCTGCCTGGCGGCGAAGGCGGCCGGCCGCAGACCGGCGGTCGAGCCGTGATCGAAGGTCAGAGCGCTGAGCTGGCCGCCGAGGTCCGGAGTGTCTGGCGCAAATCCGCTCGAGGGGGGACCGACCCGGCCGTCGAACAGCGCCCCGTCGCCGATCAGGTGCCCGGTCACCCGGCGGATTCCATGGGCCCGAAGCTGTCCTGAGAGCTGGCCGGCCGTCGGGCCGTAGCCGAATTCCCAGGTGCGGTTGAAGGCCTGCTCGCCGAACGTCGGATCGCCGCCGCCGACGAGGTAGAGGTCACCGCGCCAGACGCCGCCCGGGCCCAGCGAGCCGGCGCCCAGGACCTTCGTCTGAAGGGTGGCGCCGGACCCCAGCTCCCGAAGGATGGCGAGGGACGTGTAGAGCTTCTCCACCGACGCCGGAGGCCGCGCGATCCCCTGGCGCGAGGCGAACAGCGAGAGGCCATCGCTGAGGTCGTACACCGAGGCCCCGGACCCCGGGCCCGCCTGGGCGAGAAGGCTCGCCAGCCGAGCCTTCAGCGCTGCGGCGCCCGGTGGCGGGACGGGCGGCGGCGGCGCCTCGCGGACGGTCAGGGCGAGCGCCCGCGTGGGCGCCGTGCGCGAGCGGGGGCCTCCACCGCAGGCGCCGACCCCTCCCGCGACCAGAGCCGCGAGGACCATCAGGGCCGCTAAGCGGACTGGAGCTCCTCCACCGTGTGCGGCCCGACGCAGGCGACCGACAACTCCTCTGGGATTCGCTTTGCCATCTCAACCACCTGGTCGAATGTGACCCCGTCCAGGAGCGCGATCGTCGTGTCGGGATCCGGATCCTGGCCGTAGAGGATCGTCTGTTGCGCGGCGTGGCGGGCGACCGCGCCCGTGTTCTCGAAGGCGATCGTGCGCGCTCCCGCGGCGTATGCCCTCGCCCGCTCCACCTCTTCCTCGGTAGGTCCTTGGTCCCGGAGTTCGGTCACGATCTCTCGCATCCGCCTGAGAGCCTCCTGGAGCTTGGCGGACTCGAGTCCCGCGGAGAGCTGGAGCACGGGCGTGTCGGCGTAAGCATGGGCCGCGGAGTGCACCGCGTAGGCCAGGCCTCGCTGCTCGCGGATCTCGTCGAACAGCCGAGAGCCCATCGAGCCCCCCAGCAGGGTCGAGTAGATCGCAAGCGCGGCGCGCTCCCTGGGGTCCGAGACCTGAGCCGCCGGGCGGTAGGACATTCGTAGATGCGACTGGTTTGAGTCCCGCTCGTGCACGAGCACCCGTTCCTGAGGCGAGGGCGCGGGATCGTAGGGCTCGGGGTTGGGCTCGCGCGCGAACCGTGCGAACAGCTCGTCCAGCTCGCCGTCCGGGGAGAAGCGGTCAAGGTTCCCCACAGCGAACGCCGCACCGCGCTCGGGCGCCCACCGACGGGAGCGGAAGCCGACGATCCCCTCGCGGGTAAAGGTGTCGCGAATGTGCTCGACCGTCCCCAGCACCGGACGGCCCAGTGGGTGGTCGCCGAAAGCCGCCTCGTCGATCAGGTGCTCGGCGACCATCGCCGGCTGATCGTTGGCCCTCGCTATCTCCTGCACGACCACGCCCCGCTCTCGGTCCAGTTCGCCCGGGTCGATTCGCGGCCGCCCGACGAAGTCGGTCAGCAGGTCGGCGGCCGCCACTGCCTGCTCGGCGCGGGCAGTGATGTGGAACGCAACCAGATCATGGCTGGTGTAGGCATTCAGCACGGCTCCGATCCGCTCTGCCGCCTCGTTGACATCGCGGTACGTGCGGTACTTCTCACCGCCCTTGAACACCAGGTGCTCCAAGAAGTGAGCCATTCCGTTCTCCTCCGGGCGCTCGGTGCGGGCCCCGGCATCGAACGCCACCAGGAGCGTCACGGCACGGGTACCAGGAACCGCGATCCGATAGAGGGGCAGGCCGTTGTGAAGGGTGGAGACGGCGATTTCGGTCATCTGAGAAGAACGGTAGCGGGGAAGCTGCAACCCCCGTTGCAACGCCCCGCGGCCGGGCGATCCGACGCGACGGGACGCTACGGTGAACGCCACTCGATGTCCGGTTCCCGACAAGAACAGCGGAGCTGGAAGCGGCGCTTCCGGGTGCGGACAGTCCCGCCCGCGGTCCGCCAGGCCCGCGAGCGCTCCGTGCCCGGCGGCGGGGCACCGCCGATCATCGAGTTCCGCACCGTCAGCAAGCGCTACCAGGGCGGAGCCCTCGGATTGCTCCGCGCCAACTTCACCGTTTACCGAGGGGAGTTCGTGTTCCTCGTCGGCCCGACGGGATCAGGCAAGTCGACCGTCATGCGGCTCCTGACCAAGGAGATCGAGCCGTCCAGAGGGACAATCCGCGTGGCTGGTCGCGACCTGGCGGCGATCAGCACTAGCCGGCTGGAGTCGTACCGAAGCAACATTGGCGTCGTCTTTCCGGACGCCAGGCTGCTTCCGAGCCTGACGGTCTACGACAACATCGCCTACGAGCTTCATGCCAGCGGCGGCTCACGGAAAGAGATCCGAACAACGGTCCTCGAGCTTCTTCGCATGACCGGCCTGTCGGCAAAGCTCCACAACTACCCGGATGAGCTCTCAGGCGGTGAGCAGCAGCGCGTCTCCATCGCCAGGGCATTTGTGAATCATCGGCCACTTCTGCTGGCCGATGAGCCCACCGGAAATCTGGATCCCGCGACGAGCATCGACATCATGCGGCTTCTGTACCGCATCAATCGGACTGGCACCACGGTTCTCATCGCAACTCACGACCAAGCCATGGTGGCCAAGATGCGTCGCCGCGTGCTCCAGCTCTTCGACGGCCGGATCGTGCGCGACGAGGCGGCCGGCCGCTACACCGGCGACGAATCGACCAGGGAATTCGCGCGTCGCCTGCGCGCTCCCTCCACCCGGCCGCCGGGGGTGTGAGCGGGAAGCGCTTCCTCAGGGCCTAGGTCGGCGCAGCTACTCTCAGGGCCATGATCTCGGACCCCACGCGCCGGGCGCGGTCTCCGCTGCGCCAGGCCAGCGGCCTCCTCGTGCTGGGACTTTTGGTCCTCGTGCTTGGCATCTGGCTGGGAGGCCATCCGAGCTGGCTTCCATCTGGCCTGCGGAGCACGTTCACGGATGAGTCGAACGGCCAGCTGATGCAGGACGTCGTGAACCTCCTTCGACGGGACTACTACCGAACGATCAGTCCATCCCAGGTCGAGAGCAAGGGGATCGCGGGTGCGATCGCGAGCCTGCACGATCCGTACTCGCACTATTTCGACCCCTCGGACTACCGCACGTTCCTACATCAGTCGAACCCCCACCTGTCGGGCATTGGAGTGGACGTTCTGCCCGATGCCCACGGCCTGCGCGTGGTCGACGTGTTCCCGAGCTCGCCGGCCGCTCACGCCGGTCTCGAGCGCGGCGACGTGATCGTCGAGGTCGGTGCCACATCGCTGGCCAACCGCTCGGCGGACTTCGACTCCGCTCTGATACGGGGCCCGGCGGGTACGAAGGTGAGCCTGACGATCATGCGCGGCGGCCACCGCAGCACGGTTGACGTCACCCGCGCGAACCTGGTGGTCCCGGTCGCCACCTCCAACGTCGTCACGTACAAGGGCGTGAGGATCGGCGAGGTGCAGCTGACCAGCTTCACCCAAGGCGCGGCCGCAGAGCTGCGCAAGCAGGTGACGAATGTGTCCAGGCGCGGCGTCCGGGCCCTCATCCTCGACCTTCGTGAAAACGGTGGGGGCCTGCTCGACGAAGCGGTCCGCGTGTCGAGCATCTTCATCCCCGACGGGACGATCGTCTCCACGGCCGGACGGAACCAGCCCCGGCAGGTGTACACGGCCAAGGGCAACGCGATTGCTCCTCGGATCCCAATGGTCGTCCTGGTCGACCGCGGTACGGCCTCGGCGGCGGAGATCGTCACCGGTGCCCTCCAGGATCGGCACCGCGCGCTCGTGGTCGGCACCCACACGTACGGGAAGGGCGTGTTTCAGGAGATCCAGCCGCTTCCCAATGGCGGCGCCCTCGACATCACGGTCGGCGAGTACTTCACCCCCAGCGGGCGAAACCTGGGTGGCGGGGGAGTGCGCGAGGGGGCGGGTGTCAGGCCCAACGTGTATGCCGCCTCCAACCCGCGCGCGCGCACGGACGCGGCGCTCCTCACCGCTGAGCGCACCGTCGCCGCACGAGTGCCGTGAGTCCCGCGGCGCCGTGAGTCCCTCGGCGCCCGGCGGCGGTGCCCCGGCGAGGAGCGGGGTGCGTTCGGCGGGCTCGCCCCAGGTCGCGGTCCTGGAACGCCGGGGGAAGTTCCTCGTGGCCGAGCCCTTCTTCGAGCCCGGCCCCCGGCTTGTCGTGAGCCGCGACCGGCGCGCGAACGTCGGCGATCTGGTGGTGGTCAGGGCCCCGTCGCGGCGGGATGGCCGCGGCCGCGGGCGGACCACGGTTGTTCGGCGTCTGGGACGTCCCGATGTGGCTCGCGATGTGCTGGAGGCGCTGATGATCGACCGAGGTCTGCGGCGATCGTTCGACCCCGCGGTTGAGCACGAAGCGAGCGAATCGGCTGCGGCCCCCGTCCCGGACGACCGTCCTGGCCGCCGTGACCTCCGCCGGGAGCCGACGTTCACGATCGATCCGGCGAGCGCGCGGGACTTCGACGATGCGATCTCGGCCGTCCGCGAAGGCGATGATCGATGGCGAATCTGGGTCCACATCGCCGATGTCTCCGCATATGTCCCTCCGGGTTCGCTCGTTGACCGCGAGGCCTATAGACGTGGTTGCAGCGTCTACGTGCCCGGAACGGTCGAGCCGATGCTCCCCACTGGGCTGTCAAATCGAGCCTGCTCTCTGGAGCCTGGTCAGGACAGGTTGGCGGTCACCGTCGAGTTCAGCGTTTCGTTCGGCGGGGTGGGGCGCCCCGCCTTCTACCGCTCCGTGATCCGCTCGGACGCCCGCCTGGAGTACGGCCAGGTCGACCGAGTGTTCGCCGGCGGCGAGCGGGCCGCCGATCCCTGGGCCGAGCCGCTGGCAGCGGCGCGGGGCGCGGCGGCGACGCTCGCGGAGGCACGCACCGCGCGCGGAGCGCTCGTCCTGGACTCGAGCGAGGAGCCGGAATTCGCGTTCGATCGGGACGGCAACGTGGTCGGTGTCCAGCCCGTGGAGCAGACAGAGTCCCATCGCTTGATCGAGCACCTGATGATCGCGGCCAACGAGCAGGTGGCTCGGGTCCTGGAGGAGCGTCGTGTGCCGGCTCTCTATCGCGTTCACGAGCGACCCGACGCGACGGCCGCCGAGCGATTGATCGAGCAGCTCGCGTCCCTGGACGTGCCGACCCCTCCGGTGCCCAAGGGCCAGCTGACGCCGCAACAGGCGGCGGACGTCGTCGGTGAGGCCTCACGGCTGGTCTCGGACTGGGTGCGAAAAACCGGCCGCGGGGGGCGCGCGCTCCACAGTCTGGTGCTGCGCGCGCTGAAGCAGGCCTACTACGACCACCGCAACCTAGGCCACGCAGGGTTGAGGTCCGCTCGCTACTGCCACTTCACCTCGCCGATCCGGCGCTATCCCGACCTCATCTGCCACCGAGCGCTGCTGGCAGCGGTGGCCGGAGACCCATACGAGCCCGAGTCCTCGTGGGTAACGGCAGCCGGTCCCTGGAGCTCGGCCAGGGAACGCGAGGCGATGACGATCGAGAGGGACGCGGACGACGTGGCGCGGTGCTTTCTGCTGGAGCGCGATCTGTTCCAGTCGGGCTGGGAGGAATCATTCGCGGGCGAGGTGGTCGGGCTTCACAGCTCCGGCGCGTTCGTGGCGTTCGGCCCGGACGACTCATCGTGGTTTGAGGGCATGCTGCCCGTGCGGAGGATGCCCGGAGATTGGTGGGAGCTCTCCGAGGAGCAGACGATGCTGGTCGGCTCCAGAACCGGCCGCACGCTGAGGCTGGGGGACCCGGTGACTGTGCGCGTGGGCCGGATCGATGCGCCCCGGGGTAGGGTTGATCTCTATCCCGATCTCGACGAGTGATGGCCAGATCCCGAAAACGTAAGGCGGCTCCCGGCGACGTGGCGACCAATCGCCAGGCCTCGTATCGCTACCACCTGCTGGAGCGATTCGAGTGCGGGATCATGCTCACCGGGACCGAGGTCAAGTCCCTGCGCGAGGGGAACGCCCAGCTCAAGGATGCCTACGCCGCCGTCAGGGACGGAGAGGTGTGGCTGATCGGGATGTACATCGCGCCGTACGGTCCCGCGGCTCGGGGCAATCACGACCCCGAGCGTCCGCGCAAGCTGTTGCTCCACCGCAGGGAGATCGAGCGCCTGATCGGCAAGACGGCCGAGCGCGGCCAGACGCTCATCCCCACTCGCGTGTACTTCTCGGGCCCGCACGCCAAGGTCGAGATCGCGCTTGCGCGGGGCAAGAACGTCTACGACAAGCGGGAGTCGATTCGTCGCAGGGAGGTGACGCGGGAGGTGCAGCGCGAGTTGAGGGAGGCGCAGCGGTAGGTCGCTCTGGGCGCCGCGGCCCCGAACGCCGTCCTGGCCCTGCCGCCGGCTAGGCCGTCGCGGCGGACAGCCTTGCGATGTTCACCGGGAATAGTCCGGTCAACATCGCAAACCCGACGGGAGGCTCGCGCTAGCCGAAGGTGGCGCGGAGGTGGGTGGCATCCATACCCACCACCAGCAGGACGATCAGCGCCAGGTAGACGCCCGCCACCAGCGCGCGATCACGCGGCCTGACCCGGTAGTAGTCCCGCTGCGAAGCGGTTCCCGTCCGACGCATGCGCCACCGCTTGAGCGTCTCCAGGCCGGCGAACAGGATGATGATCAGCATGATCGGGTTGGGGAAGATCACCGCCAGGGGAATCAGGGCGGCGAAGCCCAGCACCCACATCCAGGGCGCCATGGCTGCCATGGCCCGCCCACCGTCGAGCGGGATCACCGGCAGCAGGTTGAACAGATTGAGGAAGAACCCGGTGAATGCCAGCGCGCGCCAGATGTCGCTGCCGGTCGCGTGCCACACCAGTACGCAAACCGCGGAGCCGATGCTGCCGAGGATCGGGCCGGCGAGCCCCACGCGGGCCTCGGCGAGCGCGTTGTCTCCCAGGGAGCGAGCGCTGATGACCGCCCCAAGGAACGGGATGAACATCGGCGGGCTGGCCTTGATGCCCTCGCGTCTGAGCGCGATCACGTGCCCCATCTCGTGCACAAGCAGGAGCACCACGAAGCCCACCGCGAACGTCCAGCCAAACACGAAGCTGTATGCCGCGATCGATACCAGCATCGTCCCGGCCGTGGTGAACAGCTTGAGCTTCGGCAACAGCAATAGGACCGTCTTGAACTTCGCGACCAGAGCCACGATCGCGGCCAGGAGCGGTCCCAGCCTTCGCTTGAAGAAAGGCTGCTTGGGGTCAGGACGGTCCCGTCCGGGCGCCGGCCCGAACCAGGGCGAGGACCCAACCGGCTGTTCAGGCGCCGTGGCGGGATGTCTTGGGGGGACGGGAAACTCCATCGCTGTTAATTCTGGCAGGCGCGACCAAGGCCTCCGTCGGGCCGAAAGGTGCGCGTCAGCAGGCCAAAAGGCCTCTACAATTGGGACTGCATACATATCCCCAGGGGACGACAGGCTTCGACGTGGTCGGCTCGTGGGGGTGGTTGCGA
>DAIPIC010000065.1:0-16951 GCA_036771025.1 Solirubrobacteraceae bacterium | reverse complement strand
CGGGGAACTCGTCCTCGTGGTCGTAGTGCTCGGCGTTGGGGATGATCTGCTCGTCCGCGAACTGGCGGACCATCTCCTTAATGGCCTGTTGCTCGTCAGTAAGTTCGGTAGGGGTCGTGGTCGTCGCCATGTCACAACTTTGGCACAAGGGGGCGGCGCGGGGGGCGACGACCACGGGCCCCGGCGCTCTAGGGGGTGTGGGAAGAAAACAGCGAATAGTCCGGTCAACATCGCAAGGCCCCGATGCGGCGATCGCTCGGATCGCTGACCGGCAGCATGGGAACGTAACCCGGGAGCAGCTCTTCGGCCTCGGCCTGAGCCGCGACCGCATCGACGACCGCATCCAGCTCGGCCGCCTTCACGTCGTCCACCGGGCTGTCTACAGCGTGGGTCGCCCACCGAAGACGGCCCTGGAGCGGGCTGCGGCAGCAGTACTCGCGGGCGGAGCGGACGCGCTACTCAGCCACCATTCGGCGATCGCGCTGTGGGGCCTGGCGCCATGGCGGCAGCTCATCCATATAACGGTCCCGACCGATCGCCGGCCAAGGGGGGTCAAGGTCCACCGCGTCAGAGGACTCATAGGCCGCGACCGCCGAACCCATCAAGGCATCCGCGTCACGAGCCCGGCCCGCACGCTCCTCGACTGCGCGCCGCACCTCAGAGAGAACGCGCTGACACGTGCCTTCAACGACGCCTGGCGGGCGCGGCTGGTCAAGCCGGAATCGATCGCGGACGTCGTCCAACGCTTCCCGTGCCACCCCGGCGCCAGGCGCGTCAAGCAGTTCATCGAGGTCAAGGGCGGGCCGACCCGCTCGGCCTGGGAGGACGGATTCCCGGTGTTCTGCAAGCGATATGGACTGCCTGAGCCGTTGATGTGCACCCACATCGCCGGCTACGAGGTGGACGCGCTGTTCGTCGCGGAGAGGCTGATCGTCGAGCTGGACAGCTGGAGCTTCCATTCGGATCCGGAGGCCTTCGAAAGCGACCGGGACCGCGACGCGGACACCCTCGCCGCAGATCACGAGACGGTCAGGATCACCTGGGCTCGAATCGAGCACCGACCGGCTCGCGAAGCGGCGCGGCTACACCGGATTCTCGAGCTCCGACGCCGACACGTGGCAGCCTAGGCGGCCGCCCTCTCCGAACGAACCCCACGGCTCCACGGCGTCTCGGGGCACTCCTGGAGCTCGCCGTCCAGCTCTAGATCGACCCGCTCGTTGAAAAAGCACAGGAGGTCCTTGATGCGGGCGACCTCAGAGAGGGGGTCGCTGTAGTACCAGATGAGGTCCTTGCCGCCATCGACGGAGTAGTAGGACGCGGTTCCCTTATACGGGCATCGAGTTACGGTGTCGCTCGGCTCGAGCTCAGCGATCACGTCCTCCCGGGGGATGTACCACCGCGGTGGAAGGTTTGACTCGAACAGTGCCACCGCCCGGCTGGTTTCCGCCAGCAGCTTCCCGTCGAGCGATACTCGGATGTGGCGGTCGGTGGCCAGCACATCGACGCGGTGGTAGGGGTCGCGCGGGTGGACGCCAATCTCCTCATCCTCCTCGAGCCAGCGGTCCATGCGATCGAAGTAGAACGCGATCAGCCCCTTCAGAGCCGGCGGTGCATCGGGTAACACCTCGGGGTAGTACCAGGCGCCATTCTCGACCACCCGGTCGCCGACACGGATCGTGTAATAGGAGGCGTCGCCCTTCTTGGGACAGTGGGTGTGCCGGTCGCCGGGCTCGAGGACGTCCGCGCGCACATCCTGCGGCGGGAAGTAGTAGATGGGCTGGAGCCCGGATTCGTGAAGCATCAGCGCGCGCCGGCTGTCGGCAATCGTCTCGCCGGCCACCTCGACGCGCCCCCGCTTCGGCGTGGTCTCGAGATACAGGGCCCGGCCGGGAGGCGGCGGCTCGAAGTTGAAGTTGCCTGCCGGCTTCTTGCTCAATGGACCGCTGCCGGTCATGAGACCCATACGACTACAGAGCCTACTCGGCGAGCGATCCTTCCCCGCCCGCTCGGCCGCCTTACCCCGCGACGACGATCCCGAGCCAGACGATCGCCAACGACGTGGCAAAGATCGCCACGTCGAGCACGTGCCATTCGGGCCTTCGCATGTGCCCCACGATCAGCAGGGCGACCAGCCCCACCAGGCCGAGCTTTACCTGAAGGGTGGAGTGGGTCCATTTGTGGAAGTGCGATGCCATGGCCGCGCCCGTGATGAGCAGTACCCCTACAGCCGCCAGCGTCCCGATCCCGAACCGTCGCGCCGCAGTTCGTAACGGCGCCCGATCGCCGGATCCCCGTAGCACCGGCACCACTATCGCCGCCAGCATGAGCTGACCGCCCACGAAGAACGCCATCGCGAGCAGGTGCAGCCAGAGCACGCCGTTCCAGAAGGTCACGTCGTAGGCTCCACCCGCGTCGACTGATGGGAGGCCGTCGGCATGGCCCCCGATCCTGCCAGACTCGACGGCCGATGAACTTCGCCCGCGACGTCATCGACTCGGTCCCCGCCGATCGCCTGGCGCTGGTCGAACTGAGCCGCGACGGGCGCAGGACAGAGTGGTCGTTCGGAGAGGTCGCCGAGCGAAGCGCCGCCCTCGCCGCGACGCTGATTAACCACGGCGTAGCCCAGGGAGACATCGTCATGACCGTGATCGGCAACCGCCCCGAGTGGGTGCTGACGATGATCGCCTGCTTTCGCATCGGAGCGGTGGCCCTGCCGTGCAACGAGCAGCTGCGTGCTCACGACCTCCGCATCAGGCTGGACGCCGCAGCTCCAAAGCTGATCGTCGCGGATGAGCGAAACAGGGCCGAGCTGGAGGAGGCCGGGCCCGACTGCCGGGTCCTGCTGGTCCCCGACTCATCCCTGTACATGAACGTACATGTACAGGGGTTGAGGGCGGCGGGGTCGGGGGCGGCGGGGGCGGGGGCGGCGGGGGCGGCGGGGTCGGGGGCGGCGAAACCCGGACCCGCGGCGGAGCTGACCCCGACGGATCCCTGCCTGATCACATTCACCAGCGGCACGACGGGCGAGCCGAAGGGCATCGTGCACGGTCACCGCTACCTGCCCGGCCAACGACTGCAGGCCGAGCATTGGCTGGGCGCCGGGAGCGGCGACCTGGTCTGGTGCACGGCCGCCTCCGGCTGGTCGAAGTCCGCGCGCAACGTGTTCATCGCGCCGTGGCTCCGTGGTGCCGCCGCGCTGCTGCACGACGCTCGCTTCGACCCCGCCGAGCGCTTGGAGATCCTGGAACGAGAGCGCGTAAACGTCCTGTGCATGGCTCCCACCGAGTACCGGGTGATCGCCAAGCGGACCGACATTCGCCCGCTGCCGGCGCTGCGCGAGTTGGTCGCCGCCGGAGAGGCCCTGAACCCGGAGGTGATCCGCGCCTTTCGCGAGGCCACCGGCATCGACATCCGCGACGGCTACGGCCAGACCGAGACGGGACAGCTAACCGGCAATCCCGTCGGTCGGCCCGTGAAGCCCGGATCGATGGGACTCCCTCTTCCCGGCGTCGGCCTGGCGGTCGATGACGGCGAGCTGGTGCTCGAGGACCCGGTTACCGACCCCACGTTCTTCGTCGGCTACCTCGACGGCGAGCCTGCGCCCGAGACCGGCCGATGGCGGACCGGCGACCGCGTGCGCCAGGACGAGGATGGCTACCTGTACTTCGAGGGGCGCACCGACGACGTGATCATCTCGGCTGGCTATCGGATCGGCCCCTTCGAGGTCGAGTCGGCGCTCGTGTCGCATCCCGCGGTAGCGGAGGCGGCGGTCGTGGCGGCGCCCGATGACGAACGCGGCGCGGTCGTGCGCGCGGTGGTCGTGCTGCGTGATGGCGTCGCCCCGAGCGACGATCTGGCGCACGCACTTCAGGAGCACGCCAAGCGCGAGACTGCCCCCTACAAGTATCCGCGGATCATCGACTTCGCTTCCGAGCTGCCCAAGACCGCGTCCGGCAAGGTTCAGCGCGCGGTGCTACGGCACGGACTTCCGCGCGTAGGGCCTTGAGATGAGGAGCGGCTACGCTCAGGCCGGCTCGTGGCACCGACCACCGACACGAGTGTGATTGCAGCGAAGCGTCCCGATCCCTGGAACGGCGCCACCGCGACGCGAGGCCTCGTCTGGTACATCGCCTACGGCTCGAACATGTGCAGCTCGCGCCTGCGGTACTACCTAGCCGGCGGTCGACCGCCGAACGGCGCGAAGACTCTTCCCGGGTGCCGGGATCGCAGCGAGCCCCAGCGGTCGATTCCGGTGGAGCTGCGCGGCAAGCTGTACTTCGCGCTGGAGTCGACCATGTGGACCGGCGGTCGGGCGTTCTTCGACCCCGATTCCGCCGGGACGGCCTGGGGGCGAGGACATCTGATCACGATCGGGCAGTTCTCCGACATCCTCGCCCAGGAGATGTACCGTGCCCCGGTCGGAGATCTCGAGCTCGCCGATTGGCTGGCGCACGGGCGAACACAGGTCGGTCCCGGCCGCTACGAGACGATCGTGTGCGTCGGTTCGCTCGACGGCTATCCGGCGCTCACGTTCACCGCGCCCTGGCCCATGGAGGAGATCACTCCCGCCAAGCCCGCGCCGGCCTACCTCGAGAACATCGCAGCTGGGCTCCTCGAAGCGGGCGCCTGGAAGAAGGACGAGATCGCGGCCTACCTCGCGGGTTGTCCCGGAGCGGCCGGGAGCTGGGACGAGGACGAGATCATGTCGATAATCGACGGATGAGCGATTCTCCACCCTTGATCGGTGTCTGCACCGAGCTCGTCGACGCCCGCTGGGGCGTCTGGGAGGGGCGCGCGGCGCTGCTGGAAGAGCTCTACATCGGGTCTATTCAGCGTGCGGGCGGCGTGGTGTTGATGATCCCGCCCGATCCCCGCCTGGAGTCGGACCCGGATGCGGTTCTCGAGAAGATCGACGGGCTGGTCCTCGCGGGGGGCGCCGACGTCGACCCCTCCTCTTACGGCGCCGAACCGCACCCTCAAACGGCCGGCACGGTCCCGGAGCGCGACCGGAGCGAGCTGGCGCTCGCGAGCCGCGCGGTCGAGCGAAACCTGCCGGTGCTGGGCATTTGCCGGGGGATGCAGCTGCTGAACGTCGCGCGGGGCGGCACGCTCCGTCAGCACTTGCCCGACGACGTCGGCCACGAGGAGCACCGGCGCAATCTCGGCAGCTTCGACGGGTCCGACCATGACGTGCGGCTGGAGCCGGACTCGCTCGCGGCTCGGGCCGCGGGCGAAGAGCGGCACACGACCAAGTCCCACCATCACCAAGGCGTGGCCGAGATCGGCGAGGGACTTCGCGTCACGGGGGTGTCGGTCCTGGACGATCTGCCCGAAGCCATCGAGAGCGACGGAGCGGCCTTCTGCCTGGGGGTGCAGTGGCACCCGGAGGCCGATGAGCGAAGCCGAGTGGTGGGGGCGCTGGTCCAGGCGGCACGCGGCTACCGCGAGACGCGCGTCGCGCAGCAGGCTCACGCCGCGCAGCAGGCTCACGCCGCGCAGCAGGCCCGCGCCTAGCCCACCAGGCCAGGCTGCTCGTAGCCGGCTTCCCGCACGGCCTCGGTTACCTGCTGGGCGTGTTCCGGGCCCCGGGTCTCGAGCACCAGCTGGACCGCAGTCTCGCGGACGTGCAGGTCGATCCCCTCGCGGATGTGCTGGACGTCGAGCAGGTTCGCGCCGCGACCGGCGACGAGCGCCAACAGACGCGCGAGCGAACCGGGACGGTCGGGAACGCGGGCCATCAGCACCAGCCGCCGTCCCGCCTGGCTCTCGTGGCGGCGCGCGACGTAGGCGAGCAGCCCAGCATCGACGTTGCCCCCGGAGAGGATGACGACGGTCGTCCCGTCCGGGCTGCCGGCCGCGCGCCCGGCCAGCAACGCCGCGACGCCGACCGCACCGGCGCCCTCCACCACGAGCTTCGCGCGCTCTAGCAGGAAAACCATGGCCTCTGCCACTTCGTCTTCTTCGACGACCACCATCCCGTCCGCCCACCGCCGGATCAGCTCCAACGTGACGTCGCCGGGCCGCTTGACGGCGATCCCGTCGGCGATCGTCACCGCTGTCTCTACCGGCACCGGCGAACCGGCATCCAGTGAGCCCGGAAACGGCGCGCAGCCTGCAACCTGGACGCCGATCACCTCGGTCTGAGCCCGGGCGGACTTGAGCGCGATGGCAACGCCAGAGATCAGCCCGCCGCCACCAACCGGCACCAGCACGCGAACGATGTCGGGAACCTGGTCCAAGAGCTCGAGACCGACGGTGCCCTGGCCGGCGATCACGTCCGGGTCGTCGAACGGGTGGACGAACGCCAAGCCGCCCTGTGCGGCCCGCTCGCGCGCGGCTGCAAGCGACTCGTCCACGGTCGCCCCGACCATGTGGACGGCCGCGCCAAGCGCCGTCACCGCCTCCACTTTCGTGATCGATGCGCCCTCGGGAATGAACACCTCACATGGCACCTCCCGCGCCCGGGCGGCATATGCCAGCGCCTGTCCGTGGTTGCCGGCGCTAGCGGTCACGACGCCGGCGGCGCATCCATCGCCCAGCGAAGCGATCTTCGCCAGCGCTCCGCGCAACTTGAACGAGCCGGTGCGCTGGAGGTTCTCGGCCTTCAGCGCAATCGTCGCGCGGGCCTGCTCGGAAAGCGTCCGCGAGCTGAGAACCGGCGTTTCACGAATGACACCCTTGCCGGCTTGCGCCGCGCGGCGGATGTCATCGGCCGACGGGCCGCCCGGCTCGCTCACTCCTTGAGGGCCACCACCGCGTCTATCTCGACTTTTGCCCCCCGCGGGAGCGAAGCCACGCCAACCATCACCCTGGCTGGCGGGTCTGACTCGAAGAACGAGCCGTACACCTCATTGACAGCGGAGAACGAGGACATGTCGGTCAGGTAGATGGTCAGCCGCACCGCGCTGCCGAGCGTCGTTCCGGCGGCGTTGCACACCGCCGAGAGGTTCTCCAGACACCTCCCAGCCTGCTCCGCGGCGCTGGCGTCGATCAGGTCGCCGGTCCTGGGATCGAGCGGAATCTGTCCCGAGCAGAACAGAAAGCCCCCGGACTTCACGGCGTGGACGTACGGCCCGACGGCAGCGGGAGCGTCGGGGGCTGTCACAGACTCAGGCACTCGATAACACCCTAAGGCATAGGCGCGGGGGATGCACGAGCGTGAAATCGGCGACAGGGCACCGCTGCGAGGGACCTCTTCGGGGTCCGCATTCGGGCTTTAGGTTCGCTCCACAGCCGGGCGGGTACCGTTGCATTCCATGCCCAACCACCTGGCCACCGAGACCTCTCCGTATCTGCTCCAGCACCGGGAAAATCCGGTCGACTGGTACCCCTGGGGAGAGGAAGCGCTCGCGCGCTCCGAGCGCGAGGATCGTCCGCTGCTGGTATCGATCGGCTACTCGGCCTGCCACTGGTGCCATGTGATGGCACACGAATCGTTTGAGGATCCGGACGTGGCGGCGGTGATGAATGACCGGTTCGTGTGCATCAAGGTGGACCGCGAGGAGCGGCCCGACATCGACGCGATCTGCATGGAGGCATGCCAGGCCATCACGGGTCGGGGCGGGTGGCCGCTGAATGCGTTCCTGACTCCGGACCAGCAGCCGTTCTACGCCGGCACATACTTCCCGCCCGAGGCGCGCCACGGGATGCCGAGCTGGCGAATGGTGCTCGACGCGGTCTCGGACGCCTGGGAGAAGCGCCGTGAGCAGGTCACGGCGCAGGCGGGGCAGATCCAGCACGCGCTGGCAGCCACGGCTCGCCTGGAGCCATCCGCCGAGCCCATACGGGAGGAACTGCTCAGCGGTGCCGCAGGTGCCTTGGGGGCGATGTTCGATCGCCGCCACGGCGGGTGGGGCGGCGCGCCCAAGTTCCCCCAGGCCTCGACGATCGAGTTTCTGCTGGCTCGTGGCGAGCGCGAGATGTCGCTTCAGACGCTTCGGGCGATGGCCAGCGGCGGACTCTACGACCAGGTGGGTGGCGGGTTTGCACGCTACGCCGTCGACGAGACCTGGACGGTCCCCCACTTCGAGAAGATGCTGTACGACAATGCGCTGCTCGCGCGCGCCTACCTCCACGGGTGGCAGGTCTCAGAGGATGAGCGCTTCGCCCAGGTCTGCTCTGAGACCCTGGACTGGGCCCTGAAGGAGATGCGCGGCCCCGAGGGCAGCTTCTACTCGGCGCTGGACGCAGACTCCGAGGGCGAGGAGGGCAAGTTCTACGTCTGGACCGACGAGGAGCTCCGGGACGTGCTAGGCGAGCACCACGACGAGGCGGTGGCGTACTTCGCTCCCGCTCCGTTCGAGCCCGGCACCTATGTCCTCGAAGCTCGGGGACCGGTGCCGGAGCGGCTCCCCGAGATCCGGCGAAAGCTTTACGAGGCGCGCTCGGAGCGCGTTCGCCCGGGACTGGACGACAAGCGTCTGACGGCCTGGAACGCGCTGATGGTCTCCGCCTTGGCCGAGGCAGGGGCAGTGCTCGAGCGAGACGACTACGTCCAAGCCGCCGTTCAGTGCGCGACCTTCATCCTTGACCAGATGCGAGGGCCGGATGGCCGCTTGTTGCGGACATGGAAAGCCGGTCACGCACGGCTCGATGCCTACCTCGAGGACCATGCCTTCCTGCTCGAGGCGCTGATCACGCTGTATGAGACGACGTTCGAGCCGCGCTTCTATCGCGAGGCGACGACAGTGGCGGGCGAGATCATCGAGCGCTTCGAGGATCCCGAACGAGGCGGATTCTTCACGACCGCGTCAGACCACGAGCGGCTGGCGGTGCGGCGCAAGGACCTCGAGGACTCGCCGATCCCTTCCGGCAATTCGGCCGCGGCGTTCGGTCTTCTGCGCCTGGCGCTGCTCTCCGGCGACGGCTCCTACGAGCGCCACGCACTCGGGGTACTGCGGCTGCTCGCCCCCGTGGCCGTTCGGCACCCAACGGCCTTCGGCCACCTTCTGCAGGCGATCGACTTCTACATCGCTCCGGTGCGCGAGATTGCGATCGTCGGGCCCGCCGGGCAGGCCGCCGAGCTCGTGCGAGCTGTGCGCTCGACGTATCGCCCCCACGTGGTGGTCGCTGCCGGCACCGACGTTCCGCTGCTCGACGGCCGAGAGCCCGTCGATGGCCAGGCCGCCGCGTACGTCTGCGAGCACTTCGTCTGCCAGGCGCCCGTCACGAGCGCCGAGGAGCTGGCGGCCGCGCTCTAGCCGAGCCCGGCGATCCGCTCCACGAGGAGCTCCAAGAATCGATCGGCATCGATGTCGACGGCCACATGGCAGTTGGGCTCCCAGCCCATGCGATTCCAGCGGTCGGCGTTCGTCCGTCCCCGCGATAGCTCGCCGCCGGTGTCGATCTTCACCCCGCACGTGCGCGTCTGGACCAGGCTCGGATCGATGACCTGAGCGACCGCGCATGCGTCGTGGACCGGCGCTCCATCCCAGCCGAATCGCTCGCGGTGAAAGCGCGAGTAGAACCCGAACAGGTCGGCGACGAGCTGGCCCGCGCGACCGGCTGCACGAAGCCGCTTCGCGTGGGCAGGAGTCATCAGCGCCTTGTACGTCACGTCCAGCCCGACCATCGTGAGATCGAGGCCGGAGGCAAAGACGCGGGCCGCGGCCTCTGGATCGACCCACATGTTGAACTCGGCCGCGGGGGTGAAGTTGCCCTCGCCGATCGCGCCCCCCATCAGCACGATTCGCCCGAGCTTTGGAGCTAGCTCCGGATATCGAGCGAGGAACAGCGCCACGTTCGTGAGGGGCGCCGTCGCCACCAGCGTGACCGGCTCCGGACGGGCGATGAGCACGCCGGCGATCCAATCGATGGCGTGCTCGTCTAGCGCCTCGCGCGCCGGAGCGGGCAGGTCCGGTCCGTCGAGTCCGCTCTCGCCGTGATGGTCCGGCCGGACCTCCCGCCGGCGGACCAGCGGGCGGTCGGCGCCGGCCGCCACCGGGATGCCGTCGCGGCCGAGATGGTCGAGCACCCGGATCGCGTTGGCGGTGGTCTGCTCCAACCCCTTGTTGCCGGAGACGGTGGTGACGCCCAGCAGGTCGATCTCTGAACTGCCGAGAGCGAGCAGCAACGCGATCGCGTCGTCGTGCCCGGGATCGCAATCGAGGATCACGGAGGTCATGCCTCGAGCATCGCGTCCAGCTCCGCCGCGGTCGGCAGTGACGGCTGGGCGCCGGGCCGGGACGCCGCTAGCGCGCCGGCGGCGCAGGCCCGCGCCAGCGCCCGCTCGCGAGGTCGCCCCTCCAGCAGAGAGACGACGAGCGCGGCGCAGAACGCATCGCCGGCGGCGGTGCCGTCGACGACCGTGACCCGAGGCGGCCGCGCGCTGGCGATCTCCATCCCGTTCTCGCACAGCACCGCGCCCTCGCCTCCGAGCGTGAGGGCCATCAGGCCACCGTAGGTGCCGAAGATCTCGCGTTCGTAGCGATTCACGACGACCAGATCCGGCTTCAGGCCGGACGGCAGCGGTGCGCGGGCCGGGGCGGCATTCAGGCAGAAGAAGGGCGCCCGCGCGGCGGCGGCCTGGATGGCCTCCGCCGGGATCTCCATCTGGCACATCACGGCGTCGGTCTCTCCGACCTCGACGTCCGCCGCCGCCAGCCGCCGGTTCGCCCCGGGAGCGACCACGATGACGTTCTCGCCGGCGGCGTCGACGAGGACCAGCGCGGTGCCGGTTTCGCCGTCGTCCCTGGTCACCCCCGAGACGTCGACACCCTCCCGCTCCAGCGAACGAAGAACCAGGTCGTCGCTGCCCACCCGCCCCACGAACCTGACGTTCGCGCCGAGCCGTGCGGCCGCCACGGCCTGGTTGGCGCCTTTGCCGCCCGGGAAGCGCTCGAGCACGGCGTCGGTGAGCGTCTCCCCCGCCCGGGGCAGCCGCTCGGTTCGAGCGACCAGGTCAGTGTTAGCCGAGCCGACGACGGTAATGCGCGGCACTCACAGCACCGGCAGGTAGCGCTCCAGCTCCCAGGGTGTTACCTGCACCCGGTAGTCGTCCCATTCCTGGCGCTTGATCTCGATGTAGCGGTTGAACATGTGCTCACCGAGCGTCCGCAGCACGAGCTCCGACTCGGCGGTCAGCTCGATCGCCTCCCCCAACGTCTCTGGCAGCTGCTCGATGCCGAGCCGCCGTCGCTCATCGGGCGAGAGGTGGTAGAGGTTCTTCTCCATCGGCTCGGGCAGCTCGTAGCCGTGTTCGATGCCCTCGAGCCCAGCTTGGAGCAGCACCGCGAACGTCAGGTATGGGTTGCAGGCCGGGTCCGGGCAGCGAAGCTCCATTCGGGTTGCGCGCTCCTTGCCGGGGTGGTAGAGCGGCACCCGGACCAGAGCAGAGCGGTTGCGTCTGGACCAGGCCGCGTAGACGGGGGCCTCGTACCCCGGTACGAGGCGCTTGTAGCTGTTGACCCACTGGGCGAAGATCGAGCAGATCTCGCGGGCGTGCCGAAGCTGACCGGCGATGAACGCCTTGCCCACCTCCGAGAGGAAGTACTGGTCCTCGGCATCGAAGAAGGCGTTGCGGCCCTCCCGGAACAGCGACTGGTGTGTGTGCATCCCTGAGCCGTTCTTGCCGAAGAGGGGCTTGGGCATGAAGGTTGCATGCAGCCCGTACTTCATCGCGTATTCCTTGACCGTGATCCTGTAGGTCATGCAGTCGTCGGCCATCTTCAGCGCGTCGGCGTAGCGCATATCGATCTCGTGCTGGCTCGGTCCCACCTCGTGGTGCGTGTACTCGGTATGGATCCCCAGCTGCTCGAGGGCCAGGACCGTCTCGCGCCGCAGGTCAGTTCCCGCGTCTAGCGCCGTGAGGTCGAAGTAGCCGCCTTCGTCGAGCACCTCTGTGGACTTCGAGTCACGGAAGTAGAAATACTCGAGCTCCGGCCCCACGAAGAAGTCGTCGAACCCCATCGCCTCCGCCCGTTCCAGGGCCCGGCGCAGCACATACCTTGGATCGCCCTCGTACGGCGTCCGCTCGGGCGTCTGGACGTCGCAGAACATGCGCGCCACGCCCTGCTCCGCCGGACGCCAGGGCAGGATGGCGAAGGTGCTCGGATCGGGCATGGCGATCATGTCCGACTCCTCGATGGGGTTGAAGCCGGTGATCGACGAACCGTCGAATCCCATGCCCCCCTCGAAGGCGTCCTCCAGCTCGGTGGCGTTGATGGAGAAGGCCTTCAGGTGGCCCAGTATGTCCGTGAACCACAACCGAATGAAGCGGATGTCGCGCTCGGAGACGAGCGAGGTGATGTCGTCCGGGGTGAGCCTGGTCGGGGTGACGGTCATGGCGGAGGCCGGAGGTTACTGACCGCGATAGGGTGGCCCGCGTGCGTCGCCAGTTTGCAGCACTCGCGGCTGCCACGGTCGTCGCCCCGCTGGTGGCATGCGGTAGCTCTGGGGCGCGCACTGCCAACGCCCACGCCACGAGCCTGGCGCGATGCGCCCCTGCTGGGACGCGGATCGTCAAGACCGGTCCGCGTGCCCAGGTGTATTCGCTGGGCGGGCTCGTTTACGGGTGCGACCGCCGGACGCGCAGAACAACGAGGCTCGGCAACAGGACCGTGTGCATCGGGGCGGTGCGTGTCGATCACGTGGCGCTGGCCGACAACATCGTGGCCTATGGCGCCGAGCGCTGCGGCGTCGACGCCGGGTTCACGACGGTGGTCGTGCGCCGGCTATCGGATGGCAAGCGGCTGGCCGGCTATGACGCGGTGGGCGGTCCGGGCCTGGTCGAGTCCTACCAGTCGATCGGCTCGATCGTCGTCAAGCGCAACGGCTCCGTGGCCTGGATCGGCTCCGAGCACTCGATCATCGGCCCCGGATCCCGGGTCGGGGGCGCTGCGGGGGAGCGAGGCAAACGGTCCACGCTCGATTCGGGGCCGGGGATCGTGGCCTCCTCGCTGCGGCTGAGTCTCTCGACGCTTACCTGGCGGGACGGGGCGACGACCCGTACCGCGTCCTTGAGCTGAGCGGCGTCCGACCGCTAGACGGTCTGCTCCCGGTGGCGCCTGAGCCAGCGGTTCGCCCACCGCTGGAGCTCGGACAGCGCGGGCTCGAGCTCACGGCCCATCCGCGAGAGCTCGTACTCCACGCGAAGCGGAGGACCCGGGATCACGCGCCGTTCGACCATCCCGCGCGACTCGAGCTCCTTCATCCGTTCTGAGAGCAGCCGGTCCGAGAGCTCGGGCACGGCCTGAGCGATCTCGGAGAATCGAAGCGGCCCGTCCATCAGGACCCGGAGGATCGCGCCCGTCCAACGCCTCCCGACGAGCTCCACCGCCTCGTGATACAGCGGGCAGCAATGGGCGCCCGGAGCCTGGGTATCGGCGTTGGCCGTGTCGGCGCGCGCGCCCATGTGCCCGGAAGCTTACGCCGCCTTGAGTGTGCGCGACGCCTCGCTCGAGCCGTCGACGGGCACCTCGCCGGCGACATTCACCATCGCCGTGAAGGCCTCGAGCGCCAGGGCCGCGATGGCCTCGAGGATCTGCTCGTCATCCCAGCCCGCCTCACGAGCTTCCTCGTGAAGATGCATGGGTGCGCGCCCGCGCTCGTCAAGCAGCGCCTGCAGGTACCGAAGCAGGGCTGCCTCCCGCGGGTCCTTGGAGTTGAACTGCTGGGCGGCCGCCACTTCGTCAAGCGCGAGACCCGCGCTCCGCGCGGCCCGCGAATGCATGGCGATCCCCGGCTCGGAGTGGTAGTACTCGGCGACCGCCAGCGCGATCCGCTCGAGCGTCGGCAGCGTGAGCTTGCCGTGGCGCAGCTCGGAGCGGAACTTGGCGTACGCGCGGAGCGCCGCCGGTGACCCCGCCAGCACGCCCAGGAAGTTGGGAAGCTGCCCGCCGGAGGCGAGCGCACCCCGCAAAACCGCCACCGAGCCCTCGGGCGCTGTTAGGTCGTCATGGATCTGGAATCTGCTCATCTGTGTCTTCATGGTGCGCTCTCTTAATCGGGCCGCCCTGCCAGCCGGTGCCCTTCACTTAGGAGACCTACTTACGGTTCATAAGTTTACCTCGCTTGCGCAAATCGCACAAGCTCAGAAGGCCGCGATCCGGCCCGGCTGTGAGGTGGGTTTTCGGAGTGATTTCCCCCGTTCATGGGGCTCCTCCCCTTATACGAACGGGCATAAACGGCGGATCAGCAGAGCGCCGGAGGCTCGTAAGAGATGCGAGCGCAGCCGCCGGGCGATGCCGGCGGACCGGGTCCGGCGCAGGTGTCCTGGCGCCGGTAGGAGTGACCTAGAAGGGCACCATCGCGGCGTGCGAGCTGGTCGCCGCCACGAGCACCAGGAGCACCCCGAGCAGCACCGCCCACAGGGCGATCCGGTCGGGCCTCGTGCTCATCCGCCCGTATCTGCTGTTTCTAGGCCTGCGTGTAGTTGTCCGCCTGGGGCTGTACCGGTCCACGACCTGACCGCGGATTACGACCGTACGACGACTAACCTCGTTCGGCATCTGGGGCGTCCTCTCTCTTGTGCTTGCGGGGTTAGCTGACGGGCTCGCGCCTTCCGGGGTGGCGCTACACAGCATCTACTGCGATTAGCCCCGACTACTCGGGTCCCCCGCTCTCCACCCCACAGGGGGGAGGAAACTCAGCGGCGTGGGCGCGATCCTACCAACGGTCGCGGACCGAAGAATTCTCACGGTCCGTCGGTAACCCCTGACCCCGCTCGCTGCGAGGGATTCCTGCCGGGAATCCGGTCTCCGGGGGCCTGTTGCGGGCAGTGGGGGCGCGTCTGGAGGCTGTCCCCCCTCCCGTGAAGTGCCCGCCGGCGGCTATTCCTTGCCCGCCACCTTGGCGACGAATTGCGCCACTGCGCTGGCCTGGTTCCCCAGCAGGATGTTTGCGGGCATCGTCCCCTGGCCCAGGCAGGTCTGACTCGACTGCGCGGGCGAGGGATTCTGCAGACAGCCGTTCTGGATGGTGTGCAGGACCAGCGATGTGGACGGCTGAATCTGATCGAGGTTGGGGCCGACCTTCCCCACGGCGTTGGCGGCGGCCAGCGTGTGGCATACACCGCAGTTCTGGCCGAAGAGCTCTCGTCCCTGCTTCTCCGCCGCGGTCAGCTTGATCCCGCCGATCTGACGGTTGGCGTTGTGGTGGTTACCGGTAAGGAACACGAGCGGGAGCGCGACGCCGAATCCGACGTAGGTGACCAGGTACACGAGTCCGGTGGCCCTTCGCGCTCCGGGAGTTGGCGTCGGGATCGCGACGCCCGGCCCGGTCACCCTCCCCCTCATCGCGACGAAGAACAGCCCGAGACCCACCACGGCCCACAGGGCGGCGAAGAGATAAACGGCCAGCATTAGGGTGGCGCAGCTTATCGTGCGGGGTCGGGCACGGCCGCGGCGGGAAGAGACGTTGGCCGCAGCGGGGAGAGACACCTCACCGGCGTCGTCCCGAGGCGAAGCTCAACACGGGCGGGGCGACAGCGCGGAAGTCGTCGGCCTCCGCGGGTTCGCGCGGAGGACCCGAGCCTCGCTGCTCTTGCAGCCCGCGCCGCACCTGCTCGTCAAGCATCGAGAAGTCCTTGATCTCCGCCATCGGTCGGTCTGGTGCGTCGATCGATCCCACCCGCTCGACGAGGACGTTCGTCGCCCCTCCTGCCGCCGCGAACCGCTCCAGCTTTCCGTCCACGAGCATCAAGGGCTCCGTCCGGACGGTCAGCCGGTGGCGTTCGTAGACGCCCGAGGGAACGATCAGGTTGATCGTCCCGTGCTCGTCCTCGAGGAGCACGAACACGATCCCATTTGCGGTTCCGGGCCGCTGGCGGGCCACGACCATCCCGCCCGTCTTCACCCGCGTCCCGTGAGGCAACGTATCGAGGTCTCGACTGGTGACGACGTCGGCGGGCAGACGGGAGCGCAGCAGGGCGAGCGGATGGGAGTGCACCGTTAGGCCAGTCGTGCCGTAGTCGGCGAGCATCGCGTCCCACCCCGAGAGCTCGCGCAGCGTCGGCGGCGCGGGCAGGTCGAGCGGCAATGCCAGCTGCACGCCGCCGGGGACCGATCGCCCCGGCGCGGTCACCCCTAGCTGCCAGAGGGCGATGCGGCGGGCGGAGGGATGCGGGGCCTGAGCGGCCCCTGGGTGGGCGTTGGAGCGAACTTTGCCCCTCTGGTTCGACCTGTCCGAACTGGAGTGACAAAGTTCGCCGCGAGGCGCGCCACTGGCGGCCGCGCCCACCAGCGAATCACACGCTCCCGACCAGGCCAGCAGCTCCAGCGACGGCGAGCCCGCCCCGGCCCGCGAGGCCAGGTCGGCCAGGCTCCGAAACGGCCCGGCCTCGTGACGAGCGGCGACGAGCTGCTTGACCTCCCGTTCGCGGACCCCCTTGACATACCCGAGGCCGACGCGCACGCGGCCCTCCTGGTCGAGCGTGCACTCCGCCTCACTTGCGTTGACGTCGGACGGGAGCGCTTCGAAGCCCCGCCGCTGCGCCTCGTGGATCAGGGCGTCCGGCGGATAGAAGCCCATCGGCTGCTCGTTCAAGAGCGAGCACAGGAACTCAGGGCCGTAGTGCACACGCAACCAGGTCGACTGGTAGGCGAGCAGCCCGAATGCGGCGCCGTGGGCCTTGGGAAACCCAAACCCCGAGAAGCCCTGGACCATCGCGAACACACGCTCTGCGGTCGCGTCGTCGACATCATGCTTGCGCTTGGCCCCCTCGATGAACCGCTGGCGGTAAGCGCGGATCGCCGCCTCCGAGCGCTTGCGGCTCATCGCCCGCCGCAGGCCCTCGGCCTCCCCTGTCGAGAATCCCGCGAAGGCGATGGCCACCTCGAGCACCTGGTCCTGGAAGATGATCGCCCCGAGCGTCTCCTCCAGCACCGACTCCAACGACGGATGCTCGTAGGGGACCTTGTAGTCGGGATCCTCGCGTAGCCGCTGGCGGCGGGCGATGTATGGGTTGACCGCTCCGCCCTGGATCGGGCCGGGCCTGACGATCGCCACCTGGATC
>DAIPIC010000064.1:0-17091 GCA_036771025.1 Solirubrobacteraceae bacterium | reverse complement strand
CCCACAACTCCCGCCCTCGCAGTCCAGACGGCCATTGTCAAGACTCGCTAACCGACGGCTTCGCGACGGGTTTGCGCGACAGCCTCAGCCCAAAGCGAAAGCGAGCCTCGGTCCGCTATCACGCGAACGCACTCGGGGATTACGGGGAGATCGGGGCGTGACGCGGCATTGCTCTTGCCGAACACTGGGCACCGAGGTATGCTCGCCTGAGAGCAGGGGGCCTGTGGGGGCTCCACGCAATTGAAAGGGAGCAAGGGCGTGTTTCACAAGCGTGGTTTCGTACGCCGTTGGGCGTTGTTGGTCGTTGGTGCTGTGTCTGCGACGCTGGCGGCTTCCACTGGCACCGCTGCGGCGGCGAGTCAGGTCAACCTCGGGAGCACGAGCGGGACGCCGAACGGAAACATCTGCCCGGCGACGATCAGATGCACGTATGTGCCGTTCGTGCACTCCGCGGGTCCTGCGCTCCAGGTCCCATTCAATGGCACCGTGACGAGCTTCTCGGTGAACTCAGGCAGCGCGGGGGGAACCGTGTGGCTGCGAGTGCTTCGCCCGACGAGCGTCAGCGGTCAGTTCACGGGCGCGGGGACCAGCTTGCCCGAGACTCTGCGCCTAGGTGTCAACACGTTTCCGGTCTCCCTCCCGGCTAGGGCAGGCGATGTCATAGGGCTCGATAACGACTCAAGCGCGCTGTTGTTCGACACGTCGTCCGGGGGGATAGCGAACACGTATGCGCCGGCCATCGCAGATGGAATGACGGCGAATCCAAACGGGTTGGTGAACCCGCTGAACCATGGTCTGCTGCTCAGCGCGTCGGTCATACCCACCCCGCCGTCCATCACCGGCATGTCCCAGTCCCGCCGCCGCTGGCGAGCGGGCGGCAACCTCGCCAGGTTCGCGGCCGCAGCCAAGCCTCCGGTTGGCACCACGTTTGGTTTCACGCTCAGCCAGGCCGCGAGGGTGCGATTCGGGTTCGCCCGGCTGTTGCCGGGGAGAAAAGTGAACGGCAGATGTGTCGCTCAGACCGTGGCCAATCGCAGGCGTCCTGCCTGCACGCGATCGGTGGGCAGTGGGGCCATCTCGTTCAGTGCCAGCGCGGGGACGCACAGGCTCTTCTTCCAGGGGCGCCTGTCGCGCACCAGAAGGCTGGGCCCCGGCATTTACACGCTGACGATCACAGCCACAAACTCCAATGGCCAGGCGAGCAGGACGACGCGGTCGTTCACGATCGTGCCCGGATAGGCGCAGTGACAGCCCGGCCACATTTGCTCACGATGCGGGCGGTGAGCGCCGTAGCCGAGACTCCGCTTCGACGATTCGTTGGCTTCGCTTTGATCGAAAAGCGTCTCGCCGGCGGCGGGATTGACAACGTGCCAAGGGACGAGAGAGAATCGCGCTTGTGCGGGCTGGGACGGTAGTTGGGGTGGTCATCCGTGCGGCGGTCGCTGGAGGAGTCGTGGCGCTATTGGCCGCGTGTGGCGGCTCGAATAGCTCATCAAGCGCCTCGTCGCCGACCGCTACGACATCAGCCTCAGCCCTCACCAAGGCCCAGTTCATCACTCGAGCCGACGCCATCTGTACGCGAGCCAATGCAAAGCTCAAGTCTCAACAAAACGTCATCAACGCTGCCCTCAAAGCGGACCAGGCGAACGACACGGCCACAAACCGGCAAGCGCTCGGAGAGGCCATGAATCGAGGCGCACAAATCGCCTCGCCCCTCCTCGATCAACTCCGAGCGCTTCAGCCTCCGGCGAGCGACCGTGTCGTCGTCGCCAAATACTTGTCGGGAGTCGCATCACAAATCAACCTGCTGCAGCAGTTCGCGACGGCTGTCGAGAACGACGACGCTCGCGGAGTGAAGACCATCTCCCAGCAGTTCGCGCAAGGCAAGGCGTCCGTCCGGGGTCTGGCTCAAGGCTACGGATTCAAGGTCTGCGGATCGGGAACGTCGTAGCCGCTCAGTGCTCGCACGGGATCGACAGCTCGCAGACAGACGCGGGACAACCGCCCCCCGTGGGGCGTTGGTGGACAGCGGGGCTGATCCTTACCTGGCCGCAAAACCCTTGTAATCGCGCGGGTCTGAACCAACATCGCCCAGGTCAGACGGGCGCTCGCTCGCGCTCCCGATGGACGCCGGGTTCGCGCTCCGCTTCCACGCTCCCCTCGATATTTACCCGCGGGAGCCTGGAGTCGATCCAAGCCGGAAGCTTCCACGTCACCGGGCCGAGGATCTCGAGCACCGCCGGCAGCAGGACGCACCGGATGACCACGGCATCGAGGAACACGGCGGTCGCCAGGCCGAACCCGAACTCCTTGACCGATCGCTGGTTCCCGAGGAGGAACGACAGGAAGACGCAGATCATGATTGCCGCGGCCGCGGTGATGACTTTGCCCGTGAACGCGATCCCGTCCGCGACCGCGGTCCGCGCGTCCCGACGGCGGACCCATTCCTCGCGCACCCGCGAGACAAGGAACACCTCGTAGTCCATCGAGAGCCCGAACACCACGGCGAACATGAGCACCGGGACCCACGGCTCTACCGGTCCGGTCTCGACGCCGAACAGGCCAGACAGCCAGCCCTTCTGGAACACGAGAACCGTTGCGCCGAGCGCGCCGCCGATGCTGAGCAGATTCATCACGGCGGCCTGAACCGGAATCACCAGCGAGCGGAAGATCGCGAACAGCAACAGGGCCGAGAGCACGACCACGATCGCGATGAACAGCGGCAGCTTGCCCGCGAGTACGTTGGCGAAATCGATCGAGCCGGCGGTGAACCCGCCGACCAGCACCGTGAGCCCGGCGCTTTGCTTGAAGCGCGGCAGCACGTCGTGGCGCAGGCGGTTGACGAGGTCGGTCGTGGCCTGTGCCTGCGGCGCCGAGGCAGGGTAGGCCTGCATCACGGCCACCTGTGAGGATGGGCTGAGGCGCGGTGCGGTGACCGCCACCACGCCGGGGGTGGAGCCCACGGCCGAGCGCAGCGCGGGCAGCGACGCGCCCTGGCCCGGATTGCGAAGCTCCACCACCACCTGCAGCGGCCCGTTGAACCCGGGGCCGAATCCTTGCGCCAGCAGATCGAACGCGTGGCGCGTGCTCGTGTTTGCCGGGTCGTTCCCCGCATCGCTGTTGTCGAGGCGAAGCGCGGTCACCGGCGCCACGAACGCCAGCATGATTAGCAGCGAGACGAGCGCCAGGGGCCAGGGCCGCGACTGCACGGTCAGGCTCCACCGCCGCCACAGCGACTCGCGCGGAGGCAGCCCAGCCTCCTCACGGCGGCGTGCCGCCCGTCCGGTCCTAGCGAGGCGCTCGCCGAACTTGGAGAGCAACACGGGAAGCAGCGTGAGCGAGGCGAGCATCGTCAGCAGCACCGCCAGCACCGAGGCGATCGCCAGCCCGTACATGAAGCTGACGCTGGTGGCGAACATGCCGAGCAACGCGATCACCACGGTCGTGCCGGCGAGCAGGATCGCCCGACCGGACGTGTCCATCGCTCCGATCGTGGCCTGCTCCACATCGTGGAGGCGCGCGTAGTTCTCGCGGAAACGGGTGACGATGAAGAGCGCGTAGTCGACGCCCACTCCCAGTCCGATCATCAGTGCCAGCTGCGGTGCCACGTTGGCCATGCTGGTGACGTGCGTGGCCAGGCCGATGAGCGCCACGCCGGTGACGAGACCCAGTCCGGCCGTGATGAGGGGCATCCCGGCAGCGATCAAGGACCCGAAGGTGAGCAGCAGGATCACCAGCGCCGCGAGCACGCCGACGATCGTCGCGGGCCCGATGCTGAAGCCCTCCGCCTGTTCGATCACCTGCCCCCCGGCAGCGATCGTCATCTCGGGCACGTGCACCGCGTGGACCGCGTCGAGCACCGGCTTGCCGGTGTTGTTGGGCAAGAGATTGGCGCGCTTGGAGTACAGAACCTGGGCGAACGCGGTCCGGCGATCGCGGGAGACCTGGAGGGCGCCGCGCGGAATGTACGGGCTCACGACCGTCACCACGTGAGGCATCTTCTGCACCGACGCCAGCAGTGGCGTGATCGCCGTTCTCACAGCCGCCGAATCCACGGTCGACTGCGAGGTGTGGAACACGATCGTGTCCACGTCCCCGCTCTGCGCGGGAAACTCCCTCTGGAGCAGGTTCAGCGCCCGTTGCGCCTCGGTTCCGGGCAGCGTGAAGTTGTTGGCGTAGTGCCGACCGACCGCCTGCGCCAGTACGGTGGCCCCGATGGCAACCGCGACCCAGGCGATTGCGACCCTTCGACGATGCGCCAGACACCAACGCGTCAGACCAATCACTGAGCAGTCCCCTTCTGACGAAACGAACCGGACCCGTGGCCGCCTCCCCTACCGGCGACCTCGCTCGATCATAGCCCGCCATACCGGGCAAAGCTTGATCCGTCAACTACAATTGACTAATGGCCACGACCACTCCTGAACGGCTCGAAGGCGCGGCGCTCGACGCATGGCGCAGCTACCTCCAGAGCCACGCCTCGATCCTCCGAGCGCTTGACGCCGAGCTGGTCGCGGAGCACGGTCTGACCACGCGCGATTACGAGGTGCTCCTCTATCTGGCCCAGGCGACCGAACGGCAGCTGCCGATGTCCGCCCTGGCCGAGCAGACGATGCTCACACGGTCCGGAATCACGAGACTGATCGACGGATTGGTGGACTCCGGCTGGATAGAGCGTGTTCCGTGCGCGCAGGACGCGCGGATCTCGTATGCGCGGCTCACCGACGCTGGGTACGAGAAGCTGCGGACGGCTGGCTGCGCCCACATCCAGAGCATCCGCAGGCTGTTCGTCGAGCACTACAACCCGGAGGAGATCGAGCAGCTGGCAGGTCTCTTGAGTCGCCTTCCCGGCGCCCACGCCGGCGAGGGCGCCTGTTCGGTCGAGTAGCCGGTCCGCGGGCCCGCCGAGCCCCCGGCCGACGCTACGCTACGAACTGCTCAGGGCGACGTGGCGGAGTGGTTACGCAGCGGCCTGCAAAGCCGTCTACACCGGTTCGATTCCGGTCGTCGCCTCTGCTGTCCCCAGGCTGCCCGGGGCTATACTGAGCGCCCCGCGCGGCTGTAGCTCAGTTGGCTAGAGCGTCTGCTTGCCATGCAGAAGGTCGTGGGTTCGAGCCCCATCAGCCGCTCTTAGAAAGCCCCGCTCACGCGGGGTTTTTCCTCGAGCGCTGGTCGTAGACCGTTGCGCGAGGTACGGCGGGCTAGATCCTGACGGCGGCTGTTGCCGTGGGCGGCTCGCCCGCGTGCTCCATGTGCGACGAGGCGGAAGGTTTTGGCGCCGCGTTGGAGCGCGCGCCGATCGGAGGCGCGGAGCGGGACGACCCGAACGGAGTGCAAGGTGCCAGGGGGCTGCTGGTAGCCGGCGGTGGCCACGGCGTGGCCATTATGGACCAGCTGGATGCGGATCTGACAGTCGCCGTCCGCTTGCGGGCATTGTGTTCGGAGCTCGATCCCGTTGCCGCGGCGGGCGGCAGAGCGTGAGCTAATTGTGGCGGCCGCGGCGAGAGTTTGGGCGAAGGAAGCGGTGGGGAACACCAGTCCTCTGGGACGGGTGTGGCTGGCCTCAGCGGAATTGCCAGAGCTGATCGGACATCGATCCTGGCGCTTTACATGCGCCCAACTCGACCGGCCGGTTGTTGCCTCGGAAAATTATGCACTTGCCCTGCAGCTGCAGCTCACCGCTTGGAGCCGCGGTGACCCTCTCTCCTGAAGAGCCGTTGCAGCTTTTGATCCGGACCTCGCTACCACTGGCCTCGAGGCACTTGCCCATTACTCGCACGGCGGAGCTGGAACCAACACTGTTGAACTGGATCTCGCTGCCGGCAAATTGAAACTCCTGTGCTTCATGCTGGTGGCAGACCTGCCCCTGAATCACATTTCCGTCCGTGGCCTGTCCATATCTCAGATCAAGACAGGAGCGTGAGTCCTGTACGGTCGCGAGCCGTACAGGCGGTGGCGGGACCTTGGCGAATTCGTCGCGTGCCCTCTGCGCGTTGTTGCACGATCTGTCAGCGCTGTCCGATGTGAGCGCGCAGATCATCTTGCCGCCCTTTTCCGCGCCGTAACGCTGGACGAGCTCGTGGCGGAAGATCGCCCACTGCCGCCGTGCCTCGTTGATCGCTCCGTTCACGGCACGCTGCGCGTTGTCGTGAACCTTGCCGCGCGGGTCGATCGGGTCGTCGACGAATCCGGTGACGGTGTTGATGTTCTCCTTGTCTTTGTTCAGCTCGTCGTGGCTGGTCCGGCCCGGGCAGTCCTTCTTCGGATAGCACCCCGTCGACAGCCGCGAATCGGGCAGCGCTCCCGAAGACTTGCGGAGATCCCAGAACGCGGGAAGGTCGCGGTGCGCGAGCCCCGGCGGATTGTCGACGCCGACCGTCGCGTTCGGGTTGGGGTGGTCTACCCAGTTGCTGTGTGAGTAGAAATCCTCGGTGACGTGCAGCACGTAGCCGAACGACTCGTACACACCGCACTTCGCCCGCCCAAGGTGGCCGTTGAAGCTGCACGGCGGATTGAACAAGCCGCCGGCACCGGGATCTCCCACGTCGACATTGCCGCTGCCGTTGAGAAGCTTTCGTGCCTCGGCCAGAGCGCCGGTGACAGGCCAGGTCCGGGGGAGCGGCTTATGGATCCCAGACGGCTGCTCCTGCTGGTCGTTGGGACGGCCGTTGTAGAGCATGTCTCGAGCCCAGTGACGGCAGGCATCAAGCTTCGCCGTCGCCTGCTGACGGGACTGGGGATACCCGGGCACGTCCAGGTAGTCGGCATCGTCGCAGTGCCAATACGCCGGTCCCCCCCATCCGAGCCGCATCGGGAGGTCATCGGGAGCCCCCACCGCGCCAAACGCGCCGTTCGTGCCCGCCACGTTGTTCAGCATGTGACCTTCAAAGCAGGAGCCGTCGTGCGGCTGATGAGGGCGACAGCCCAGCGCAAGCCGCGTTATCCGCTCATGCTCTGAGCGCTGATGAAGCCCGATGAAGATGTTCACGGTTCCAAACGGACTTGCGCCCGACGGAATGATCGCGAAGGCGGCCGCGCAGACGACGGGAATCAGCAGGAATGGCTTCAGATGGCGGCCCACGCGGTCACGTCCCGCAGCCATCGCCGTCGGCGCATTCTGGCAGCGCCCTGATGAAGATGACGGCCGTCACGTAGCGCTGACGCGCTCCTGGATGACCCGCCGCCCGCAAGCGCGTGGTACAGCGCATCGCCGGTGCGTTCGAGCCCTCCGAGATCATCACGCACTTCAATCCTCTATTGGTCCGCGCAAACCGGTTGAGGAGCCGCTGCGCCTTCGTGCACGAGACATTGCGCACAGTCACCCCCTGAACAGGCCAAGCGTCGACGCTCGAGAACCCACACTGATGCGCGGCGCCCGCGGCGCTGGCGGTTGTTACCGCGCCCGCCGAAAACGCTCCCGTCGCAGCAGCCGCAACGAGCCCGACCACCATCCCAAGCAGGCAGAGGGTCAGCCGTCTGCGGCCCACAAGCCCCTCGGGCTCTCCGTCAACCGCGCAACCGTGTCAGGGCTGCAGGCGCCCCAGGCTCCACCAACCTTGCTGCCCCTCATTAGGTGGAGAAGCTAATCAGCGCGGGGCACGCGGTCAAGCCGCCGTCTACAAGCGCGTTCGCAGACAACGGCGACGTTCGAGGAGCTGGCGCCGCGGGGCATGACGGGCGAGCACCCTTGCCCCCTATGACAAGCTAGTCGGGGGTGAATCGTTACCGGGGGCTTCGATGATCACGCGGTCGGCCACTAAGCCGTGGCTGTAGGCGATCTCGCCGGCGCCCCGGTCGCCCTGGGTGAGGCTTCGCGCCGCAGAGCGCGTGGAGCGCTGATCGCCGTATCGGTGGCGTTGTTCTGCATTCAGGTGGACTTCTTCGCGCTCAACCTGGTGCTTCCGGACATGGGCCGCACGTTCCATGCCGGCCCCCGCGACGTGCAGTGGACGATCAGCGCCTACATGCTCGCGCTCGGATCGCTATTCATCGTCGGCGGTCGCGTCGGGGACATCTTCGGCCGTCGCCGCGCGCTGCTCGCGGGCATCTCGGTATTTGGGATCGCCTCGGCGGCGTGCGCTGTGGCCCCCAGCCTCGCGGCGCTGGTTGCCTTTCGCGTAATGCAGGGCGCGGGCGCTGCGGTGATCTTCCCGGTGGGGATCGCGGCGCTCAGCAACGAGGTCCCTGACGATGCTCGCGCCGCGGCCGTCGGGCTCGCGTTCGGGATAGCGAACATCGGCACGGCGGTCGGGCCATTCGTGGGCGGTGGCCTTGCGCAGGGACCGGGATGGCGCTGGCTGTTTTGGCTTTTGGTGCCACTCTGTGTCGCGTCCCTGGCGTTTGCCGCGCTTACGGTCACCGACTCACGCGATGAAGAGGCGCCGCGTCGGCTCGACATTCCGGGCGCGATGCTGATCGCCGCCGCCGTGGCGGTGCTCAGCATCACCGTCGATCGTGCCGGCGTCTGGGGTTGGGGGTCTGCCCTCACGATCGGCGGATTCGTCGTCGCTGCGGCACTGTTGGCGGCGTTCTTGGTGCTCGAATCCAGCCTGCGGTTCCCGCTCGTGGATCTCTCGCTGTTCCGCAACGTTCCGTACGTGCTGGTCAGCGGGATGGGAACCGCTTCCAACGTCGGCTACACGGTCATGATCTTCGCCGCGACCCTTTACCTGCAGTTGGTCCGCGGCCTCTCGCCGCTCACGGCCGGATTCGTGTTCATCGCGCCCTCGCTGCTGGTGGCTCTGTCCGGACCGATCGGAGCCCGGCTCGGAAAGCACTTCCGCCCGTCCGCCGTGATGGCGGGCGCCGGCGTGCTGGCTGGTTGTGGGCTGCTGGGGCTGACATACGCCCACGGCTGGCCGATCTACCTCCTTGCCTTCGCGGCCGCGGGGTTCGGCTTCGGGATGGGCTGGACGTTCGCCAACGTCGCCACCCAGGACGCCGTCCGGCCGGAGCGCGCCGGAGAGGCCTCGGGCGTGTTGCTTACGATCCTCGTCACCGCGGGCGGGGTGGGCGTCGCCGCCTCGGCCAGCGTGATCGCGGAACTGCATGCCTCCGGTACGACGCTGAACGGAGCGATCGACGATGTGCTCCGGGCGCTGGCGATCGGCGTCGTGGCAGCGGCGGGCGTCACGATGGCGGTACGCCACCAGCTGGTCCGGCGCGGGCTCGCAGCGCCCCTGTCGATGAACGCCAGCTGGAGACCTCCCGAGGACTGACCGGGACGATCACCACGAGCGGCATAGACTGCGCGGCCGTGTCCTCAGAACAGGTCGATGAGTACCTGCGAGGCCTCGAGGAACCGAAGCGCGGCACGCTCGAGAGCCTGCGCGCCTCGATTCTCGACGTCGTTCCCCAAGCCGAACAGGCGATCTCGTACGGGGTTCCCGCATTCCGCGTGAACGGCAAGGTCATCGCCGGGTTTGCGGCCTTCAAGAATCACCTCAGCTATCTACCGTTCAGCGGCTCGGTGCTGGTCCAGCTCGCCGATGAGCTCGAGGGCTACGCGATGACCAAGGGATCGCTGCACTTTCCCGTCGACCGTCCCCTGCCAAAGAGACTCGTCAAGAAGCTGGTCGCGGTGCGGCTTGCGGAGGCGGGGGTGCGCTCCAAGTAAGCGCCGGCCGCCCGAGCCCTGGCGTGTGCCACACCGGTGCGTGCGCCACACCGGTGCGCCGGTCGCCCGAGCCCAGGCGTGCGCCACACCGGTGCGCCGGTCGCCCGAGCCCCTACCGGCTGAGCTTCGCCACCCCGGGCACGCTCCCCGCGCCCCACATGCGCGCCGTAGCTGACGAGAGTGCTTTCAGGTACCTGTCAAAGAACGCGATGGTGACCTGCTCGACGACCCGGAGCTGGGGCTGCTGGGTGGTGTAGGGCGGCAGGTGGCCGGCCCGTGGAAGCGTGAGGAGGAACTTCGGAGCCGGCGCCAGTCGAAAGTAGCGCTGGGTGGAGACCGGAAAGTTGCTGGTATCGGCCGTCCCCTGGGCGGCGAGCAGCGGCGGGCTGGGAGCGGGAAAGTTATAGCCGTTCACACCGGGGATCTCCGCTCCCGAGAGGACCACGGCGGCGCCGATGCGGTGATCCACGTAGTGGCGGTTGTAGGCGACGGCCAGCGCGGTCGACCCTCCATCCGAGTGACCCGCGACGGCGACCCGGTTGAAGTTGATCAAACCCGACAGGACCCCGTACCCCAAGGCGTTCCTGGCCAGCATCCGGCTGATCACGACACTCATGTCCCTGGGCTGGTTCACGAGGTCGGATTCCTTGGCGCCGCCGGGGGCATTTGCGTTCGTGAGCGGGAATGTCGGAGCTGCGACCACGTAGCCCGCCTGGGCCCAGGCGCGCATCAGTCGTGAGTAGGTGGCGGGCGTGACGTCGAAGCCGTGGGCGAAGACGATCAGCGGGAACGGTCCGTCGACCCTAGCCGGCGGCGCGCCACGGACATCGACCTGCGAGGGGTCGCCAAGCGCCGGGTACCGGATCACCGTCTGCAAACGTCGCGGCGCGCGGTGCCGACCGGGCAGCGTCACATGCCGGCTTGAGTCGGTGAAGGTGATCACCACCTCCCCCACGGCGAACGGGGGCGGCTGAGCCAAGGCATCGACGCTGCTCAGGCCGAGGGCGACGGCGCACGCCGCGCCGAGCAGCCAGGCGGATATCAGTCGGCGCCGCACCCTCTACCGAGCGGATGCCGAGGTTGCCGTCGTCCTGGGGAACAGGCGCGTGACATGAGGCAGGAGCTTTGCCGTGGCCTTCAGCTCAAACGGTCCATGGACGCCCATCGAGATCAGGAACCGCGCGAAGTCGACGCCCGCGGGCGTGACCTGGCCCTCGCGATATCCGCTCGTGAAGTGCGCGAGGGTCGACCCCTTCGTGGAGCTCCAGCCCATCTCGATGCACGTGCCTGACCGCTTGTAGTAGGCGACGGGCTGGCCAGCACGAATGTATGTGCCCACGCGTGGGATCCGTGTGATCTGCTCGGCGACGTACACGAACCGGCCCGCATACGGCCCGTCCGTCAGCCGGTACCAGACGTAGGGCTGGTGCCTGAACCAGTTGGGGAAGATGCCGATGACGACGCCGTCACCCACGGCCCTGATCGGCTCGCCGCCCGCCAGGCAGAAATCGACGCCCATGTCCGTGCGTCCCGTCACGTAGCGGTCGCCGCGCAACGGGTTCACGTACCCGCTCGCCGCCGCGGCCTCCGCGGGGGTGCCCAGCGTGGCAGCCACCGACAGCAACACAGCCAGGCCCAGACCAGCCCGACCTCTCGCCGATTTGTCGTTGACAGAGCCGTCCCTCAGTCTCGCGAATGCGGGCACGTCAAAACCCCTTGTCCCGTGGGTCTCCCTGAATTGGCCTTGGGCCTGCGGGGTTAGCTGACGGGCTCGCGCTCGAGAGCGAGCGCTACCGCTGGATCACCATCGGATTCGCCCCCACGACTTGGGGTTCCCCGCTCCCTGGGACGGCACCCCAGGGATTCGGCACCCGCTCAAACACAGCCTCGGGGGTGCAAGTTTCGTCACTACCGAACCAGCGAGAGCATGCCGTCGATCACGACGGCACCTCCCTGACCACCTCCCGCGCGGGCTTGTCGTCGCGCAGGCCCTGGTAGCGGGGCTGGCGAAGCTTGCCGTCTCGGGTCCATTCGGCGAACCCGATCTCGGCGACCAGCTCGGGCTCGGACCAGCGCGCGTTGCGCGGTGGGTCACCGGCCGAGAACGGGGAGCTCGGACGTTCGCGGCGCTCGAGCTCGTCCCCGAGGCGATCGAGCGTCTCGCGGCCGAATCCGGTTCCCACCTTTCCCGCGTAGCGGAGCTTTCCGCGCTCGTAGTAGCCGACGAGCAGCGCGCCCAGGCGCGCTCGTGAACCCTTGGGCGCGGTCCAGCCGCCAATCACCAGCTCTTGGCCGTGCACGCACTTGAGCTTCAGCCAGTCGCGTGAGCGGGTCGCGACGTAGGGGCTCGCCGCGCGCTTGGCGATCACTCCCTCCCACCCCCGCCGGCAGGCAGACCGGTACGCCGTCTCGCCGTCTCGGCGACGGTAGCTGGTGTAGCGCAGGTGATCGTGGAAGGTGACCGCATCCTTCAGCCTGGCTTTGCGCTCGAGTAAGGGGACCGGACGCAGGTCCTCGCCGGCGAGCTCGAGCAGGTCGAAGATGTAGTAGTAGACGGCCACAGGGCTGCGCCGGGCGCGCTCCGCGTCGCGGATCTGCATCCGCTGCTGGAGACGCTCGAAGCTGGTCTGGCCGCCCTTGAAGGCCACGATCTCCCCGTCGATCAGAAGGTCCGGACCCTTCACCGAGAGCTCATCGACCAACTCGGGATAGGTGGCATCCATCACGCGGCCGGTGCGGGACAGGAGCGTGACCCGGCCGTTCCGGCGCAGTGCTCCGCACCGCTCCCCATCCAGCTTGCGCTCGAACACCCAGTCGGGGTCTGAGAAGGGCTCGTCGCTAAGCACGGCCTTCATCGGGACGTACGCCGACTCCGTCACGGATATCCAGCCTACGCCGAACCGGACGAGACTCTCCGCCGCCGCTCGTGTTGAAGTCGGCGGGGCCAACGGAACAGGAGCTCGCAACTGATCAAGACGTTTTCACTGGCGGCGTTGGCCCTGGCGGTCGCAGGCCTGATCGCCGCTCCCGTGTTCGCCGAGAACGGAACGAAGCCCGCCGGCCGCTCCCCAGCGCTCGACGTGCTTCCGTTCCCGGGCACGCCGGACGCATCGCCGCAAACTGCGATCGACTTCCCGGCGCTCAAGCCCCAGCAGCTGCGAACGGTCACCGTCACCGGATCGCGCAGCGGAGTGCACAGCGGCAGGCTCAGCGCGCTACCGCACGCGCGGGGTACGGCGTTCGTGCCCGATCGCCCCTTCGCAAGGTTCGAGCGAGTGTCGGTGCGGGCCACGGTTCGCTCGCAGGAAGCGATCAGCTTCTCGTTCGGCGTGGCTGCGCCGCTTGCGGGGATGGGTGCCGGCGCCAAGCGGACGTCGGTTGAGCCGACCGTCGAGCGCCATGACGTCCGGGACGCCAACGGCTTTACGCACAGCTTCCGTTCGGCGCCCGGCCTTCATCCCCCGATCGACTGGCTGTCGGGAACGGACTCTGACCCCGGATCGGGCTACATCTTCGCCGACGCCCAGAACACGATCCAGCCGGGGCCGATGATCCTTGACCCCGCCGGCCGACTGGTTTGGTTCCTGCCGCTGCGCCGCCACGCAGCGCTCAACGTGCAGGTGCAGCGCTACCAGGGCCGGTCGGTCCTCACCTTCTGGGAGGGCTACGTCATCCCCCCCGGCGTGGGGGTGGGAACGGCGATGATCCTCGATCACTCCTACCAGACCGTCGCCACGGTCAACGCCGGCAACGGCTACCAGACCGACCTGCACGAGTTCCAGATCACGCCGCAGGGGACGGCCCTGCTCACCGCCTACGCGCCGGTGAAGGCCGACTTGCGGTCCGTGGGGGGCCCGCGCAACGGCGCGGTGCTGGACTCGATCGTCCAAGAGGTGGACATCGCCACCGGCAGGGTGCTGTGGGAGTGGCACGCCTACGGCCACGTCCACCTGGCTCAGTCCTACGTCGGAAAGCCGAGCAGCAAGCCCTACGACTTCTTTCACGTCAACTCGGTCCAGCAGCTGCCGAACGGCAACCTGTTGGTGTCAGCTCGACACACCTGGGCGGTGTACGAGATCGACAAGCGGACGGGCAAGATCGTGTGGTCGCTCGGCGGCAAGCACTCGAGCTTCAGGATGGGCCGGGGAGCCGGCTTCGCCTGGCAGCACGACGCGCAGATGCAGCCCGACGGGACGATCACGGTGTTTGACAACGGCGCCGGCACCTACAAGACCGAGAGTCAGTCGCGCGCGCTCCGGATCCGGCTGAGCGGCCACCGGGCAACGCTCATCCGCGGATATCCACACAAGCCGCCGCTTCGTTCCGAGAACGAGGGCAACGTGCAGACACTGCCCGACGGAAACCTGTTCGTCGGCTGGGGAAACTCGCCCTACTTCACCGAGTTTCGCTCGGGGGGCCGGCAACTGTTCAGCATCCGCATGAACGCGCCGCTTCAGTCCTACCGCGCCTACCGCTTCGGATGGTGGGGGCAGCCGGCCGCTCCACCCAGCATCGCGGTAACACCCAGCACCGGCGGCGCGCAGGTATATGCGAGCTGGAATGGCGCCACCACCGTTGCCGCCTGGCAGGTCCTCGCGGGTCCGAGCCCCGGCTCGCTCGCCCCGGTGGCTCGGGCTCAGCGCAGCTCGTTTGAGACAGTGATCTCCGCGCCAAACCCCGGGCCCTATTACGCGGTTCAGGCCCTGTCCACCGACGGGCGCGTGCTCGGAACCTCAGCGGCCGTCCACAGCTGAGCGCTTCTGATCAGGACGGCCCGGGGGGCAGTGCCTCGAGCGCCTCTAGCTCGAACCGAAGGAGCTCGGCGATCCTGCTATCGGGGGCCTCCTGCTCGAGCATCGCCAGCGTCTTCCGGTGGCGCCGGAGCTTCACGTCGGCCTCTGCTGGATCAAGGCCCTGGGCGAGCTGCATCCGGAGCTCTCGCACCTTGCTCACCTTGTCCGCCCCGTACACGGCCAAGGCATAGCCGCCGGCGCCTCGAACGCGCTCACGCACGTCGTCCTTGCGCCGCTCCACGTCCTCGATCGCAGGATCGTCGCTCACCAGCGCGACCAGATCGCTCACGTCCCGTCCGAATCGCGACTCGAGCTGTGAGCGGTCGACGTCCGTGTCCTCGAGCACATCGTGGAGAACCGCGGCAGCGACCACATGGTCCGGGTAGCCCGCGCGTTCGAGGTAGGACGCCACCTCCAGGGGATGAACTAGGTAAGGCGCTCGATCCCCCGCCCGGCGCTGCGGGCGATGGTGCTCCTGCGCGAATGTGATCGCCGCCCGCGTCAGCGGGAGCCCACGGGCGAAGCTCAGGCTCGGACCGTCCGGATCGACCATCACAGTGTCACGCTAGCCGTCCAGACGCATGTGAACGTTTAAGTCCCACGCCGGGGATTCGAATAGAGTTCAGCCCTTGACCGGGGCAGGTTGGTTTCCAACTGTCGATCTCCCATCTCCGACATCGGAGGCCGCGGCCGAATACGCCCGGATAAGGCACGCCGGTCAGCGCCGCGCGGACGGCAGTCCCTTCATTCTTCACCCACTCGAAGTCGCTCGTCTGCTGGTGGGCGTCGGTGCGCCGGATCATCTGGTGGCGGCGGGCATCTTGCACGACGTGCTCGAGAAGACGGATGCCAGCGCCTCGGAGCTACGGGAGCGGTTCGGAGGTCGGACCGCTGCCCTCGTGATGGCTGTCAGCGACAACGACCGGATCGAGGGCTACGGAAGGCGTAAGGCGGCCCTGCGCCGTCAGGTCGCCGGTGCCGGCGTGGAGGCACTCACCCTGTTCGCCGCGGACAAGCTCTCAAAGCTGCGCGAGCTGCGGCGGGAGCCCGGAGTCAACCAGGACCAGCCGCGCCCGCCGGCCCGGCGACGCGAGCTCCGGGCGCGTCGCCTGCGCCACTACCAGCGCTCGCTGGCGCTGCTCGAGGAGCGCCTGTCTGACTCGCCGCTGGTTGATGCGCTACGAGACGAGCTCCACGGGTACCTGGCCCAACGGGTTGCGCCCGCCCGCCGCTCCTGACTACCGGCGATCGCCCGCCAGCAGCTCGTCCAGCGTCACGCCGCTCTCGACCGATTCGGGGCTCTCGGCGGTGACGTCTGAACCCGGGAGCGCGAACTCGTCGCGACGCTTGATCAACAGCCACTGCGCCTTCTCGCCCGCCCGGGTCCGCTGTAGCGCGAAGCCGCCGCGGAGCTTCTCTCCGTGAAGGACGAAAACCGCGTGGCCGCGGTCGAGCGCTTCGGGCCAGGACACCCGGCCGCCCTGCTCGTAGTCCCCCCTGTCCCAGATGATCACCCCGCCGCGGTCGTACGGACCCTCGAACTCGTTGTGCGCCAGCGAGTGATCCTCCACCTCCACCGCCAGCCGCTTCACGGTGGGGTCCATCGACGGGCCCTTGGGCACGGCCCACGAGCGCATGACCCCCCCGACTTCGAGCCGGAAATCGAAGTGGTGCGCGGTTGCCTGGTGCTCCTGGACAACGAACACGCCAGCCGGCACGCCGCGGATCGCGAACTGCTCATGGCCCTCCGGCCGGGCCGCCGACTCGCTGACAGAGGCGACTGAGCCCATCGATCGCAGCAGCCGGAGGAGCTCCTCGAGCGCGCCACGGGTTCCCTCCGCATGTAGGCACAGGCGCCCGTCCTCCATCAGGCGCACCCAGCCGCTCAGGCCGAGCTCGTCGGCGCGGGATCGAATCTCCTCGCGTAGCGACAGATCCGCGAGGTCGCCCTCGATCGAGACTCGCCTGGCCTCGGCCTCGCTCACCACGCAATCGTAGGTGAGCGGGTTGCTGCGACCGTGGGCGGCGGTCGCGGCTCGGGTCTACGCCGTCGATTCGGTGGGCGTCGCTTCGCGGCTTGTGCCGTCGGCCGACTGGACGCTTACCTCTCCCCTGGCGCGCCCCGGCCGGCCGCCGAGGTCGAGCGCCACGTACCAGTGACCGTCGTGGGGAACCGACAGCCGCACGGGTGAGCGGCGCTGGAGCCCGCCGACGAACTCGAAGCGCAACCCGAAGCGGTAGCGCTCGAAGTTCCGGCGGTCGAGCAGAAGCACGTTCGGCGCCGAGCCGCGCAGGCGGACGACGACGGTGTCGCCTTCGGTCAGCTCCCCCAGGTCGTAGTGGGCGTACTTGAACCGATACCTCATGATCAAGTCTGGCTCGTGACCTCGGTCGGCAGAGGCTCCTGGGGTTGTTTCATCAGGTTGCGCTTGATGAACGTGCGGTTCTTCGCCAGCTGCCTTGAAATCGGAGTCTTGCGGATGCCGTGCAGGTATCCGATGCACCAGTCGAGTTGCTGAAGGGCATCCTCGGCGGCTTGGCGGTAGCGCTCTTCACTATCCGAGGCCATTGTTAGTCCTCCTTTCAGCGCTTTTCGCCTGTGCTCGTTACGTACCCGGACGACGCTCCGCGACCCGGCGATGGACGGATGTTTTAGAGTCGGACCATGACCCTCGTGGTGAT
>DAIPIC010000063.1:0-17118 GCA_036771025.1 Solirubrobacteraceae bacterium | reverse complement strand
GACCGCTACTACATCTACCACTCACGCAGTCCTGCCCTGGCGGGCGTGTACTCGATCGCCGTCAAGCTGGCCGGAGCCGTGGCGTTCATCGTGCGGGCGTTTCAGTACGCGTGGCCTCCGCTCGCTTACTCGGTGCGAGACGACCGTGAGGCGGCGCGCCTGTATGGCCTCGTCACCACCTACTACGCCTTCGTGTCAGGGTTGGTCGTGGCATTCCTGGCACTCGAGGGACGGTGGGTCGTGCGGCTCCTGGCAGCCCACAGCTTCTTCGGCGCCTACCGCGCGTTGCCCTGGGTTGCGCTGGGATGGGCGATGTACGGTCTATGGGTCGTGTTTCTGGTGATCGCCGGGCGGGCCAAGGTCACGACCCGCAACTTCCCCGCGGCGCTCGCGGGGCTGGTCGCGAACGTCGTACTGATAGTGGTGCTCGTACCTCCCCTGGGGATCGCTGGCGCCGGGATCGCGCTCTGCGGCGCGTATCTGGCGATGCTCGCGGCCATATATCTCCTGACGCGGCGGGCGTTCACGGTGGAGTTCGAATGGCGGCGACTGACCCAGCTGTGCCTGGTGATGGGAGGACTCGCGGTAGCGGGCGACCTCCTGCTTCCCACGCACGGGGTCGTCGGCTTCGTCACGCGAGCAGCGGTGTTCGCCGCCATCCCACCGCTGTTGCTGGTCACCGGTTTTGCGCATCCCCAGGAGCTCTCGCGACTGCGCGATCTGCTGCAGAGGGCGCGGGGGGCAAAGGCTCCGGCGGCAGGTGCCGATCCGGTCAGCGGGCCGGAGCATGCCCCGACCGGCGCCTCCGCCGAGCAGCCAACCCCGGCGCCGCCGGGAGGCGGCTGATGCGCCCGGCCGTCACCGTGGTGATGCCGTTCGCCGGCGATTCGGCCGAGGCGCAAGAGGCGGCGTCAGTTCTGGGGAAGCTCGAGACGCAGGCCGGAGACGAAATGATCCTCGTCGACAACTCGGGCACGGCGTCAGAGGTCTCGGGGATCGCTGTTGTGCGGGCCGGCGCAGAGCACTCGCCGGCCCATGCCCGAAACGTCGGTGCCGAGCATGCGACCGACGATTGGATCCTGTTCCTCGACTCCGACTGCCGGGCGCCCGCCGACCTGATAGATGCCTACTTCCGGGAGCCGATCGACGATCGGGTCGGCGCCCTGGCGGGCGAGGTGATACCCGCCAGCGAGGGGCAGGCCCTGGCCTCGAGGTACGGGGCAGCGCGGGGATTCCTCAGTCAACGGCAGCACCTCGCTCATCCCTACCGGCCCCGTGCGGTCGCGGCGAACCTGCTCGTGCGCCGGGAGGCATTCGAGCGGGTCGGGGGCTTCTACGAGGGTCTACGGGCAGCCGAGGACACCGACTTCTCCTGGCGCTTGCAACAGGGGGGATGGAGGCTCGAGCATCGCCCGGAGGCCAGGGTCGAGCACCGATACCGCGCCTCGGTCACCGATCTGCGGCGGCAGTGGCGCGGCTACGCGGCGGGGCGCGCCTGGCTGTCGCGACGCTACGACGGCTTCGTCCCCCAGCCGGCGGCAGCGCGTGCCGCACGCCGCATCCGCGGCAGGGCGCGACGGCTGGGCGGCAGAGACGACGAGCCATCCGCCCGCTCCGCACGCTCTACCAACGCCGGGGCCCTCGAGAGGGGGAGGTACCTGGCACTCGATGCCCTGCTCGCCGGCGAGGAGCTGGCTGGGTTCGTGCTCTCAAACCGGCCCCGTCGGGACGGACGCCCCGGGTCTTCCCGCGTTGTGCTGATCGCAGAGCGCTTTCCTTTCGCGAACGATCCCTTGGTCGATTTCGCACGCACGCTGGATGGCGCACGCGTGGAGGCCATCGCTCGTCCAGATGTCGTCGCGGCCGAGGCTGCCCGGACGCTGCGGATCGACTACCGCGAAGACGACGGCGCTCTGCTGCGCGCGGCAGCGCTCGTGCAGTTGCTGATCCGGCACCCCGTGCGCGTCGCCCTCGACGTGATGCGACGCGATAGCGGCGAGCCGAAGCTGAGCGCCCTCGCTCCCGCGGTGCGTCGTCTGGAGCAGGACCGAGATGCGCGCGTGCATGCTCTCGGGGCCGGGCAGGCACGGGCGATCGCGCAGCGGGTGGCCACACTGGCCGGCAGGCCGCTTGACTAGCTCATGCGCGTTCACGTCGTCGACCCATCGGCCTACACGCCCCCCTACGATCACGCGTTGTGCGCGGCGCTCGCCCGCCGGGGCGCTGATGTCGAGCTGGTCACGAGCGCCTTCGCCTATGGGAGCACGCCGGCCCCCAACGGCTATCGGGTGCGGCAGTCGTTTTACCGCCACGCGCTCGGGCGGCCGGGATCGCGGATCAGGTTGGTCTCGAAGCTGGCCCAGCACGTGCCCGACATGGTCCGCTACCGGCGGCAGGCCGAAGCGGCCGACGTCGTCCACTTTCAGTGGCTTGCAGTGCAGCACCTCGACGCGAGGCTGCTTCCCCGCCGGCCCTTGGTATTGACCGCGCACGACCTGCTGCCGCGCGAGCCGCGACCCGGCCAGGCCTCAGCCCAACGGAGGCTGTACGACGCGGTAGACGCTGTGGTCGCGCACTCCGAATATGGCCGAAGACAGCTGATCGAAGCGCTGGGGGTAGAGCCGGCGAAGGTCCGAGTCATCCACCACGGAGCGTTCACCCATCTGCTTGAGCAAGGACGCGAAGTGCCGCTGCCCCAGGAGCTGGCCGAGGTGGGGCGTCCGGTCGTCCTGTTCTTCGGCCTGCTCCGTCCCTACAAGGGGATCGAGGTCCTGCTCGAAGCATGCCGCGGTCTCGAGGAGTCGGAGCTGTGGATCGTTGGCCGGCCGCGCATGGCGCTGGCGGCGCTGCGTGAAACGGCGCCGCCGGACGTTCGGTTCGTGCCGCGGTTCATCTCCGACGCCGAGGTTCCTGCCTACTTCCGGCGGGCGGACGTCGTCGTGCTGCCGTACCTCCGCACCGAGCGCCTCGATTTCTCCGGAGTTCTCGCTACAGCATTGGCGTTTGGACGGCCCGTTGTGGCTTCCGACATCGGCGGCTTCTCGGAGGTCGCCGACGCGGGGGGCCTGCACCTGGTGCCGCCCGGCGATCCCGCGGCGCTGCGCGAGGCCGTGGCAGAGCTGATCTCCGACCCGGCCGCCAGGGAGCGGCTGGCGGCCGGAGCTCGCGCGGCGGCGGCCGGCCCGTACTCGTGGGAGAAGGCGGCAGGCGACACCCTGGAGTTGTACCGCCGTCTACTTGCTACTTGAGTCCCAGTTTCTGCTTGATCGGAGTGATCGCCTGCTGCAGCGCCGATGCGTTCGCGGCCAGGCTCGCCGCGGCCTGCTGCGTGGCGGAGGTGTTGTGAGCGCCCGCGGCCGAGGCAATCGCGTTTAGGTCAGAATCGAGCTTGGACGCGGCATCAGTAACGTTCTTCCACTGGTTCGCGACGTTCGACGGGGGCTTGAGCGCCTCGAGCTGGGTGACCTGGCTGTGGAACCGAGCCGCCAGGCTGCGGAAGTTCGCGCTGACCTGGGCGTCGGTCTGTTTCGAGGCTTGGCTGATCTCTTGGGCGATCGCCTGGCCCGTTTGATTGAGCGGTCCCCGCACCGCGTTATAGCCTGACTTGAACTTGGCTGTCGTGTCAGAGCCCCCACAGCTCGAGAGCGCCATAACCACAGCCACAACGCAGACGCCCGACAGGACTCGACCGTGGTGCATTGCCTCCTCCTAGGGTCGCGACTACCTGGTGAGGGTGAAGATACCGGCTGCGCCACAATGGCCGCCGCCCATGACCGCCCTGGCGATCGTCTTCTGGTCCTCGGTGGCCCTGATCGTGTATGCCCATCTGGGGTACCCGTTGCTGCTTGCTGTGCTGGCCCGTCTACGGGAGGGGCAAGAGTTCCGCTGGCCTCAGGACCAGCCGCTGCCCTCCGTGTCCGTGATCGTGCCCGCGTACGCCGAGGAGGGGGTCATCGCACAGCGGATCGCCAACCTGCGCAACGAGATCACCTTTCCTCGCTCGAAGCTCGAAGTGATCGTGGCCTGCGACGGCTCGCCCGACCAGACCGCGAAGCGGGCCCGCGAAGCCGGCGCGGACCTCGTGCTCGAGCTCCCCAGAGGCGGCAAGGTCCGAGCCCAGGATGAGGCTGTTCGTCGCGCCCGGGGCGACATCGTGGCCTTCTCCGACGCCAACGCGCGCTGGGCGGCGGATGCGCTCGTGGAGTTGATCAAGCCGTTTGCCGATCCGCGGGTGGGATACGCCTGCGGCGTGGTTCAGCTGGTGGGCGAGGACGGCACCAACCAGGAGGGCCTCTACTGGCGCTACGAGCTCGCGATGCGGGCCCGCGAGTCCCGCGTGCGCTCGGTCACCGGTGGCAACGGAGCCATCTACGCCACCCGCCGGGGCGCCTACGTGGAGGTAGATCCGGTGATGGGACACGATCTCTCGTTCCCGTTCACGCTCGTCAAGCGCGGCTGGCTGGCGCTCTACAACCCGGCGGCCGTCGCCAGCGAGAAGATGGTCCCGTCGCTCGAAGGAGAATTTGCCCGCAAGCGCCGGATGATGGCCCACACCTGGCCGATCGTCCTCAGGGGTGGGCTGCTCTCCCCGCGCGGATACGGAGCCGTGTACGCGTTCATGATCTTCTCCCACCGGGTGCTGCGGTACATCACGCCGTTCCTTCACCTCGTCGCGCTCGGGACCGCCATCGCCCTGATCGGCCAGGGCTGGGTGTACATCGCCGCGGTCGCCGTCCAGGGGGCGGTCCTTGTGGCGGCGCTCGCTGCGGGGGTCGTCCGCTGGCGGCCCCTGCTGATCGCCCGCTACTACGTGCTGACGACGACATCGTTGATGGCCGGGCTCTGGGACTGGTTGCGACACGGCGTCGACCCCGGCTGGGAGCCCGCGGAGGGGACGCGGTGAGCTCTTCTGGCCGCGGTTCCCCTGCACTTCGTGACATGCCCGTTCAGGACGCGGGCAAGCGGGGCCTTGATCTTCTGATCGCGGGGATCGGGAGCCTGCTGACAGCGCCCGCCGTGGCGCTGCTCGCGCTCGCGATCCGGCTCGAGTCCCCGGGCCATCCGATCTACCGCCAGGCCAGGGCCGGCAAGGATGGCCGGGAGTTCTGGATCTACAAGCTCCGGACCATGGTCCGGGGCGCAGAGTTCACCGGGGCCGGGCTGGCGATCCAGGAGGGCGACGACCGCATCACCCGCGTCGGTGCATTCCTGCGCCGGTACTCGCTGGACGAGCTGCCGAACCTGTGGAACGTGGTCCGGGGCGAGATGTCGATCGTGGGCCCACGACCGACGCTCCCGGTCCAGGTGCAGCAGTACACAGAGCGTCAGCGGGGGCGGCTGGCCGTCAAGCCCGGCATCACCGGGTGGGCGCAGGTCAACGGCCGGGCCGCTCTGCCATGGCCCCAGCGGATCGAGCTCGATCTGTGGTATGTCGAGCATCGCTCGCTGCTGCTCGATCTGAAGATCCTCGCCCGCACCGTGCGGATGGTGCTCGCCGGCCAGGGCATCTACAAGGGGGAGCGCGGCGGGTGGCAGGGAACCCTGTAGCCGTACTTCTGACCGGCGTCGGCAAGCGCTACGACATCGTGTCGGCATTCGCCCAGCACGCGACCGTCGTGGCGGCGGATCCCAATCCACTTGCCCCCGCCCAGTACGCCGCACACCATCGCTGCCCGGTACCGCTGATCGACGATCCTTCCTACGTGCCGGCGCTCCGCGAGATGTGCGAGCGCTACGGGGTCGGGGTGGTGGTCCCGCTCACCGACCTCGACATCGAGGTCCTGGCGGCGGCCCGCGCCGCCGGAGAGCTGCCGGCGCTGGTGCCGGACCCGGAGATCGCACGGGCCACCTATGACAAGTACGAGACCCACAGGCTGCTGCTGCGGCACGGCCTCCCCAGCCCTCCGACCGTTCTGCCCGGCGAGCCGATCGAGGCCTTCCCGGTGCTGGTCAAGCCTCGCAAGGGCTCGGGGGCCCGCTCGATCCACCGGGCGGACGATCCCCAGGCGGCGGAGTTCTTCGTCACCTACGTGCCGGAGCCGACGATGGTCCAGCGACTGATGGACGGCCCTGAGTTCTCAATCGACACTCTGTCCGACACCGACGGGCGGTGCCTGAACGCGATCCCGCGGACGATGATCGAGTCCCGGGGAGGGGAGTCGATCAAGGGAGAGGTGATCGACGACGTAGAGCTGATCGCGTTCGGGCGCCGGGTTGTCGAAGCTCTCGGCGTCCGCGGCCCGTGCACTGTGCAGGTGTTTCGCGATCGGGAGATCGGGCTGGGGATCACGGATGTCAATACGCGCTTCGGCGGCGCCTTTCCGGCTCCCATGTACGCCGCTCTGCCTGGACGTACCTACCCGGAGCTGATCGTTCGCATGGCGCGCGGCGAGCGGGTCGAGCCGCACGTGGGGCAGTTCCGGTCGGGGGTCACCTTCACCCGCTACTACTGGCAGCTCGAGCTGGACGAGCAGATGCAGCCTACGGGCCGCGACATCGTCGAGCCCCCCGGCCCGCCGCGGCCTCGCTAGCTGCCTGCGCCGGCCGCCCGTTGCGCCGGCCCGGCCGCCTCCTCGCTCCAGCAGTCGTCGATGAACTCGTCGATCCTCGCCTCCAGCCGCGCCGGATGGGTCCGCAGCTCGATGATCGAGTTGGCGTCGATCAGGCGGGCGTTCGGCAGCTCTGCCGCGAGCATGTCGGCGTCCGAGAACGGGTGGATCGGGTCCCGCGGGTGACCGATCACCAGCGCCGGAGCCTGGAACGTGCGACGCTCCTCTCGGCTCGGGGCCGTACGCCCGAAGATGATTCCCTGGAGCACGGCGCCCCCGGGCTCCGGATCCTGCGAGACCGCATCGAGTCCCAGCTCAACCAGGAACGGGACCCGGTCCCGGGGCACGGCACGCGCTCCACGCGCCACCGCCCGCATCACCGGGGCGCCGAACGTCAGAGCGAATAACAGCGGCGTGAACGCGGCAGCGCAGGCTGGGATGGCGTTGTCGAGCACGGGCATCTCGATGATCATTCCCGTGAGCCGGTCGGGCGCCAGCGAGGCCACCTCGAGCGTGATGTTCGCCCCCAGCGAGGTCCCGCCCACGATGGCCTGATCGAGCTCCAGATGGTCGAGAAGCGCGACCGCCTGCTTTGCGAACGCGGACATCGAGTAGCGCCACATATCGCGCGGGCGGTCCGAGTCGCCGTGGCCGAGCGGATCGAACGTCACGACCCGGTTGCCCCGTCTGGCGAGGTGTCGGGCCAGCGGAGTCTGCATCTTCTGCGAGAGCAGCAGCCCGGGCATCAGCACCGTCACCCGGGGGCCCTCTCCGTGGACCGTGTACGCCAGCCGCTGCCCGTCATAGCGGAAATGCGCCATCCCCGCAGGATACCTTTGCCGCACGCGGCACACTCTGTTTGGCTGGCCAGCCGACCAGCGATTGCGCGCCGCTTGACGCCAGCATGTACCGTTCCGCACCGCGTCTACTACGCGTTCCGCCATCGCTTCTATCAGGAGGTCTCTCTAAATGGCCAAAGCTCGACGCTCGCTTGTGGGCAAGGTCGTCGCGATCACCGGCGGCGCGCGGGGAATCGGGCGGGCGACGGCCGAAGCGCTGATCGCCCAGGGTGCCCGGGTCGCCATCGGCGACATCGACGCTCAGCTGGCGTCGGAGACGGCACATGAGCTTGGAGCCGGGACCGTCGGGTTGCCGCTCGACGTCACCGACCGCGCGAGCTTCGAAAAGTTCCTCCAGGAGGTCGAGGGCTCGCTCGGCCCTCTGGATGTGCTGATCAACAACGCCGGCATCATGCCGATCGGCCCGTTCATCGACGAGGACGATGCCACCGCCCGGACGATGATCGACATCAATCTCCACGGGGTCATCTTCGGCTCGAAGCTGGCTCTCAAGCGCTTCGTCCCCCGAGGCTCGGGCCATCTTGTGAACATCGCCTCCGCCGCCGGGAAGGCCGGGTTCCCGTCCGGGGCCACGTATTCGGCCACCAAGCACGCCGTCGTCGGCCTGAGCGAGGCCCTTCGCGCCGAGGTGCGCGACACGGACATCGGTGTCACGGTCGTGATGCCGGTCGTCGTCCACACCCAGCTCGGCTCCGGCCTGCCCGAGACGCGAGGGTTCAAGGCCGTGGAGCCCCAGGACGTGGCCGCCGCGATCGTCGAGGGCCTTCAGCTCGACCGGTTCGAGGTGTACGTGCCATCTTCGACGAAAGCCCTGTTCAGGCTGAAGGCGCTGGTCCCCACCCAATTGATGGAAGCGATCGCGCGCTTCCTGAAGGGGGACCAGGTGCTCGCGAGCCCCGACCACGGTCAGCGGGCGGCGTACGAGGCACGGATCGCCGCCACCATCTCCGATCACGACGAGGTCGTTACCGAGCGCGAGCAGGAACCGGCGGCGCCGAGCGCGGACGAACCCGCACCGGACACGGCGAGCGAACCCGAGAAGGCGACGGCCTAGCTCGCCTGGGCCAGCCAGTCGGCGATCCGGACCCCGATCTCGGGGCCCGCGTCCTCCTGCAGGAAGTGACTGGCATCCGCGATCACGTGGTCGATCTCGGAACCCAGTGCCGCCGCGAACCGGTGGCCTGTCTCCAGCGTCAGCACCGGATCGGAATCCGCCCAGAGCAGCAGCTTGGGGCGATCATCGGAGCGCAGCGCCTCCAGCACCCGCTGACCGGCCGCGGCGCCCGGCGCGTCCGGCGAGGTGGGCAGCATGAGCGGGAAGGCTCGCGCGCCAGCCTTTGAGCTGGCGTTCGGGAACGGAGCGTCGTAGCCCGCGATCACCGCGTCCCCCGGGTCGCGCTTGCAGGCGCCGCGGACCAGGAAGCCGACCGGCAGGTCCTCGGTTCGCTCCACGAAATCCCGGAAGGCCTTCCAGGCGTCCGTCATTTTCTGATGGCCGGTGAAGAGCCCGGTGTCCAGGACCACCAGGCGGGCCACCCGCTCGGGATGCTCGACCGCGACCCGAAGCCCGATGGGGCCGCCCCAGTCGTGCACCACCAGGGTCACCGCTCGCAGATCCAGCCGCTCAAACAGCTCGGCTGCCGATTCGAAGTGGCGGTCATAGCTGTACCAGCCGATATCCGTCGGCTTGTCGGATCGCCCGAAGCCCGGCAGGTCGGGAGCGATGCAACGGTGCCCGGCCTCCACCAGCGCAGCGATCACCTTGCGCCACAAAAACGACCACGTCGGCTCTCCGTGCATCAGTACCACCGGCGCTCCGTCGCCCACGTCGATGTGGGCCAGCCGCAGCCCGTCCATGTCGCGATACGACGGCTCGAACGGAAAATCGGGCAACTCCGCGAGCAGCTCGTCAGGCGTCCTAACGACGTCGGGCATCGGCGCAATATATTCGTCGAGGCGTCCCGGGCGGCCTACGTCGGATCATCGCTCGAAGTACAGCGCGCCGTCGCCGCAGATATCGGCCGCGTCGTATTTGTCCCGACGGCGGTAGCCGCGCTTCTGGTAGAGCGCGATCGACTCCGGCTGGCGGCTTCCAGTCTCGAGCACGATTGAGGCACCCCGCCGCACCGCCTCGGCCTCAAACGCTGCCATCAGGGCGCTGCCCGTTCCCCGGCGGCGGGCGATCGGTGCCACGTACAGGTGCTTGACCTCCACGCGGCGGTGGTCGAGTTCCCGGAGGGCCACGCAGCCGACCGCCCCACCTCCCGCATCGCGCGCCAGCCACAGCAGGTCCTTGCGCCCGTTGACGCCTTCCCATGAGCCGTCGCCGCCGTAGCGCGCCGCCATGTCGGCGGCATGCGCTTCCAGCAGCCGGCGGGCCTCCGGCGAATCGGGATCCGCTAGTTCAATTCGCATCCTGCTTGAAGTTTGGCTATCGAGGAATTCCAACTAGTGGGGACTGTGGGAGATAACTGTCGCCAGGCGACAGTTATCTCCCACGGCACCTGGATTGGCGCGCGTCTCCACTCGCCAATCGCTTGCCGAGGGTAGGGCCGTTGGTCCCGAGCCCACCCATCGGCGACGATCGCGGCTTCCGGCTGTCGCGTGTGACCCAACACCGTTGGTTGTGCGACAGGACATAGGACCGTTCTTCGACAGGCCTAGACCCCGTCCACGATCACGCGTCCGGCGTCCGAGGCGACCGTGATCTCGATCGTCTGCGGAGACCTGACCCAGGCGATCAGATCGAGAGCCTGCAGCTGGTCCAGCATGGCCTGGAGCGCGGTGGCCTGGCGACGGCTCGCGTACCGGCGATCGATCGCGAACGAGTAGCCGGTGGCGGTGAGCGGCGCCGGCGGCAGGGGAAGAAGGCTCAGGTACTGGCGGTCGGCGGCGGTGCTCGAGATCTGAAGCGGCGCCCCGTCTCCGGACAGGGTCTTGACCCGCGCGGCGAGCTCGATCAGGAGGTCGACAGCGGGGGCCTGCAGGCCGCGGTAGAGCTCCGGGGGCTGACCGACCCGCGGGGCGAGGGAGCCCATCGCCGGGTCGTAGCTCAGCCCCAGTGCCCGGGGATTCGCGGGCAGCGGCAGCACCTGGCGCTTGGCGTAGGCCTGGCGTAGCTCATCGGGAGAGGCGAACGACTGGGTCGCACCCGGGGGGTGAAGCGCGTCCGCCCCGGCCGGCGAGGTGGTCTCGAGGCCCGCCAGCTGGACGAGCGCCGCGGGAGCTGTGCGGTACTGGCGCATGAGCTCGACCGCTCCCAGCACGCGCCAGTAGTACAGGCGCGAGTCGTCGCTGAACGAATGAAGCAGCGCGTATGCCGGGGCATGGCGGTCCGGCGCGGTGTCGAAGAACAGCTGGGCGTACGGGACCGCGTGGCCGCCGTTGTAGCGCTCGAGGACCTGCTGGAGGTTGCCGATCCCCATGTGGTAGGACTCGACGGCCAGGTCAGGCCGCCCAAACCGGGCCTGCGCCAGCTTGAGGTAGCGGACGGTGGCCGCCAGCGCCTTCCGGGGATCGAACCGGTCATCCACCTTCGCCCTGCGGGCCTGAAGCCGCGCCACTGCCGCTCCGTCCCCGGCTGCGTAGGCGGCGTCGATCTTGGCCGTCAGCGAGCGCGACTGACGGAGATCGATGTGCATACCCAGGAGCGCCTGACCCGTCTGGGCCAAGATCTGGCTCAGGCCGGCGGCGGCGACCGGATCCCGTCCGGCGATGGCATTTGGGTTGCCCGCGCTCTCGAGGAACACGATCCCCTCGACGACGTTGGGGTCGATTCCGGTTCCAGCCGTGGCCGAGTTGATGAGGCCCCGGTAGTAGGCCACGCGGCCAGCGGTGGCTACCACGCCCCCCGGGCTCTTGGCGAACAGGACCTGATCGCTGCCGGTCACCGCGCGGCGCTCGAACTCCGACCGGCGGCCGGGGCTGTACGCGAACGGGTCGCCGGGCCGAGCCGGCCGCCCGATCCCGGGCAGCGGCAGCGGCGGCTGCGAGCCGCCGGTGAGCACAACCACGAGCACGACGATCACCACGATCGCGGCCGCCAGGGCGAGGACAGCCCTCGCCGGCAGATGCCTCAGGGATTCGAGCATCCGGCCAGGCACCGTAACCCGTGTCTAGGAAGCGTGTAAACCAGGCGTTTCGCCCCGGCTTGGCGAGGCGGCGTCGGCTATCCTCCCGCACTCGCTTTCGCAGCGATCGGTTCGCGCCCCCAAGGAACGACTAGGCTGGCCGGGAGCGCTGAAGATCCAATCCGACTGGAGTACTGGAGCATCCGCATGCAAATCTTGGTTCTGGGTGGCGACGGGTACCTGGGATGGCCGACCGCCATGCATCTGTCGACTTGCGGGCACGACGTGGCGGTGTCCGACAACTTCGCTCGCCGGAGCTACGACGAGGAGATGGGCGTCGACAGCCTGGTGCCGATCGCGACCCTCGATGAGCGCCTGACGGCGTGGACCGAGGTCTCCGGCAAGAAGATCAAGAGCTATGTCGGTGACCTGTGCGATGCCGCCTTCGTCCACCAGATGGTGGGCGACTTCCGGCCCGAGGCCATCGTCCACTTCGGGGAGCAGCGAGCCGCCCCGTACTCGATGATCGACCAGGCGCACGCGGTCTACACCCAGACGAACAACGTGGTCGGAAACCTCAATGTGATGTACGCAATCGCCGACACCGACCGGGACATCCACCTCGTCAAGCTCGGCACGATGGGCGAGTACGGAACCCCCAACATCGATATTGAGGAGGGGTGGTTCGAGGTCGTCCACAACGGCCGCACGGATCGTGTCCTTTACCCAAAGCGCCCCGGCTCCTTCTACCACCTCTCCAAGGTGCACGACAGCCACAACATCGAGTTCGGGTGCCGGATCTGGGGGATGCGGGCGACGGATCTCAATCAGGGCGTCGTGTACGGAGCGGACACCCAGCAGACGAAGCTCGATCCTCGGCTCGCGACACGCTTCGACTATGACGCTGTCTTCGGCACGGTGTTGAACCGCCACGTGATCCAGGCGGTGCTGGGGCATCCCTTGACCGTGTACGGAGACGGCTCCCAGACCCGAGGGATGATCAACATCGTGGATACGGTCGAATGCATCCGGCTTGCGTGCGAGAACCCCGCCGCGCCTGGAGAATTTCGCGTCTTCAACCAGATGACCGAGTCCAAGTCGATCCTCGAGATCGCCGAGACCGTGGCGAACAGCTTCCCCGGCGAGGCGACGGTCGAACACGTCGACAACCCTCGCGTCGAAGCTGAGGGTCATTACTACAACGTCAAGCACTCCCGACTGGAGGAGCTGGGGTTGAAGCCGACCCTGCTGTCAGAGACGTTGATTGACCATATGTTCGATGTCGTCGAGCGTCACAAGGACCGCGTGGATCTCTCGGCGATGATGCCGACCGTCGACTGGCGTGCCACCGCCAGCCGGCTGCCGACAACGGCCAGCGAGTTGACGCCCACAGCGCGGTGACGACGCCGACGCCGAGGGCGCGGTGAGCGCCGGCGCCCTGGGCGGGCAGCGGATCCTGGTCACCGGGGGCTCCGGGTTCATCGGGCGCCACGTCGTCGCGGCCCTTGCGAGCGCCGGCGCGTCCGTTCGCGTGGTCGACCTGAACGCGCATCCGGATCCTGCGGTTGAGGTGATCCAGGGCGACATCGTCGACCCGGAGGTACTGGAGCGCGCGTTCGCCCCGGGCGTCGACTCCGTCGTTCACCTTGCCGCGGTGACCTCCGTACTGCGATCGCTCGAGCATCCGGAGCTCACCTATCGCACGAACGTCGAGGGCACGGCTGCTGTGCTCGAGCAGTGCCGCAAGGCGGAAGTGGGGGCGCTGGCGTTTGCTTCAACCAACGCCGTGACGGGTGCCATGCGCGCGCCGGCGATCGTCGAGACGGCGACGCTCGAGCCACTGACTCCTTACGGCGCCACCAAGGCTGCGGCAGAGATGCTGATGTCGGCCTACACGGCCTCCTACGGGGTGCGGTGCACCAGCCTGCGACTGACGAATGTCTATGGTCCAGGAATGCAGGCCAAGGACAGCATCGTGGCCAGGCTGATGCGCGCGATCCGCCTGGGCCGCACGTTCGAGATCTACGGCGACGGACGCCAGGTGCGCGACTACGTCCATGCGGCCGACGTGGTGCAGGCCGTCCGGCTTGCGCTCTCCGACGAGCGGTGGAGCGGACCGATGGTGATCGGCACCGGCACCTCGCTGTCCGTGCTCGAGGTGATCGAGCAGGTCCGCCGGGTGACGGGCGCCGAGCTCAGCGTCCGGCACGGCGCCGCCAAGCCGGGCGAGATGCCGGCGGTCATCGTCGATCCCGCCCGGGCCCGGGCCGCGGGCTGGTCGCCCCGCTACGCGTTCGCCGAAGGCCTTCAGGGAGTGTGGGAGGAGTGGTCCCAGGCGGACGCCGAGGCCATGACGGGCCCCCTATCGGTGCCCGGGGTCGGCCAGTGAACGTCGCGCCGCTGAACGCACCGGTCACGGAGCCCGACGTGGCGTCGCTCGAGCCAGCCGAGCGCGACGCGGCGGCCGCCTTCCTGGCAGCCCATCCTCCACGCACAGGCGCGCCGCTGGCGGTCGTGGTGCCCGCCTACAACGAGGAGCCAACGGTGGGCAGTGTCGTTTCCGAGATCCCGCGCGAGGCCGCGGGCCTTCAGACCGAGGTGATCGTCGTCGTGGACGGGGCCCGCGACCGGACGGCGTCGCGCGCCGCGGCAGCGGGCGCTCTGGTTTGCGATGTGCCGGTCAACCGCGGTCAAGGAGCGGTGCTGCGCCTCGGGTATTGGCTGGCGCGGGCCCGGGGAGCGAAGCTGATCGCCACGATCGATGCCGACGGGCAATACGAGCCGCTGGAGCTGGAGCGCGTGGCGACCCCGATTCTGGCCGGGGAGGCGGACTTCGTCTCCGGGTCTCGCCGCCTTGGGGCGGAGCTGACCACCGATCGAGTCCGCCACCTCGGAGTCCTGGTGTTCGGGGCGCTGATAAGCGTGCTTGTGCGCCACCGGGTGACCGACCCCGCCTGTGGGATCCGGGCCATGCGGTCAGAGCTCACGGCCGCCGTCTCCCTGGAGCAGCCCCAGTACCAGGCATCCGAGCTGATGATCTCGGCGGCTCTGAACGGATTTCGGCTGGCCGAAGTGCCGACGACCATGCGCGACCGCGGTTCCCACGCCACCGGCACGAAGAAGGGCGGGAACCTTGGCTACGGAGTGCGGTTCGCGCGCGCCGCGCTCCACACCTGGAAGCGCGACCGCAAGGCGGCACGCACCCGGCTTCGGCCGGAGAAGATCCAGTGTTCGTAGATCGCGAAGCGGATCACGAACAGCACTGCAAAGACCGCCACGTAGGAGCCCGTCACCAGGGTGACCCTGATCCCATAGTGCGACGGGATGCTCTGCACCTGATGCTGAGTCCAGGCCGTGGCCTCGGTGGAGGCCAGCAGCGTCAGGGCTGAGACGACGACGTAGCCGAGCACCTCTCGGCCGAACGCGACCCGGCCCTTGATGGCCCACGCCCATCTGCGATTGAGGATCCAGTTGGGGACCGCACCGGAGACAAACGCCACCACCGAGCAGGCGGTCGTGCTGACGCCCAGCACGTACAGCACCGCGAACACCACGGCGCTGGTGGCGGCAGCGACTATGGATCCAATTGTGTAGCGCGTTATGCGGACGCCCAGCGACGAGCGTCGCAGACGCCGAAACCGGTCTAGGGGCACGAGTCGAGGATGGTATCGGGTCAGTGCGTCAACTAAGCGTAAGAACACGGACTATGGACATTGGTTTCAGGCCCGCCGGGCGTGCGAGGCCCCGAAAAGCGCCCGCGGCCCACGAGACGGACGATTCCATGCCCGGTGCCTAAAACCTTCCGGGGCGGGCGCTACGGTCTGAAGCGCGATGCGGATCTGCGCGGCCGCCGATCGGGCTGTCCTGGACGATGACCTCGTGATCTGCGGCGATAACGCCATGGCGCTGTCAAGCCTTCCGCCGGCGGCGTTTGATCTCGTTTACCTCGATCCGCCGTTCAACACCGGGCGCCCACAGGCTCGGCGGACCATGTCCGTCAACGCCGTCCCAGACGGCGACCGGGTCGGCTTCGGCGGCCGCCGGTATAGCTCGCGCCTGCTGCGGAGCCTGAGCTACGAAGATGCCTTCGGCGACTACCTCGGGTTTCTGGAGCCGAGGCTCGTACGCGCCAGAGAGCTGCTCGCGCCGCACGGGACCCTCTATTTCCACATCGATTACCGCGAGGCGCACTACTGCAAGCTGCTGCTGGACGAGATCTTCGGGCGGGAGGCCTTCCTCAACGAGATCATCTGGAGCTACGACTACGGCGGGAAGCCCCGGCGTCGCTGGCCGCCCAAGCACGACACGATCCTGGCCTACGTGCGGACGCCCGGCTCGCACCACTTCGACTGCGACGCGGTCGACCGCGAGCCATACATGGCCCCCGGTCTGGTCGGTCCAGAGAAGGCCGCGCGCGGGAAACGCCCCACCGACGTCTGGTTTCACACGATCGTCCCCACCAGCGGGAGCGAGAAGACCGGTTACCCGACGCAGAAGCCGGAGGGTGTCCTGCGCCGGTTGGTGGCCGCCTCCTCCCGCCCCGGCGGCTGGTGCCTGGACCCCTTCGCGGGATCGGGCACGCTCGGGGCCGTGTGCCGAAACCTGGGTCGCCGGTTCGTGTTGATCGACTCGAATCCCGTCGCGATCGAAGTGATGCGAACGAGACTGGCGCCCGGCCCGGCCGAGGGTCATCCCGGTACAGTGGCCGCAGACGCAGGGAGGACGGTAGGGCCAGACCCCGCTACCAACGCTAGGAGGATGCGATGAAGTTGATAGGAGCTGGACTGCCGCGGACCGGAACCCTGTCGCAGAAGGTCGCGCTCGAAATGCTGGGCCTGGAGCCTTGCTACCACATGGTGAACGTGCTCGCTGACCTGGATGAGGTACCGAAGTGGCAGGCAGCGTTCGACGGCGACCCTGATTGGCCCGGGATCTTCAGCGAGTTTCAGGCCACCGTCGACTGGCCTGGCTCGTTCTATTACAAGGAGCTGGCCGAGGCGTATCCCGACGCCAAAGTCCTGCTCAGCACGCGCGACGGCGAGAGATGGGCACGGAGCATGCGCGAGACAGTCTGGGGAGTGTGGTACGGCGACGTTCTGATCCGCCACCTCTCTGACGCGAGAACGAAGGTCGATCCCGGCTGGCGCGGGTTCGCCGAGCTCCTTCGCCCGATGTGCGTGCGCAGTGGGCTGATGCCGGGCGGGGTTGACACCACCGTGGAGGCCATGGCCGCCGCAATGGAACGCTTCGAACAGGAGGTTCAGCAGACAGTCCCTGCGGACCGGCTGCTTGTGTGGTCGGTCACCGACGGTTGGGACCCTCTGTGCGACTTCCTTGAACTCCCTGTGCCAGATACGCCGTTCCCCCATCTCAATGACACCGACGAGTTCAAGAATCGCGTGATTGACGGGGCGCTGCAGACCATCTCGCAATGGCGGAACCAGCCGCAGGAATCGGTGCCGGCCACACCGTGACCGGTTGCCAGCTGTGAGGCATTCGTGCCAGGGCAGAACGGGAGGCTCACCCACTTAGAGCGCCTCGAGGCCGAGAGCATCTACATCATGCGTGACGCTGTCGCGCAGTGTGAGAAGCCGGTCATGCTGTATTCGATCGGCAAGGACAGCTCGGTGATGCTCCATC
>DAIPIC010000062.1:0-17188 GCA_036771025.1 Solirubrobacteraceae bacterium | reverse complement strand
GCGCGATCGCCGGCTCGAGCTCGGCTCCCCGCAGCGGGTCGAGTACCTCGAGCAGCTCGCGGTCGAACTCGCGTCCCACCACCGATGCCACGTCGATCACGTCGCCCAGATCGGGGAGCCGGTCGAGCCGCTCGGTGAGAAGGCCCTCGAGCGTCGGCGGCACCGACGGTGCGCTCGCCCCCATCTCTGCCTGCGGCGCCCCCGCCCTGGCGCCCACCTTGAGCATCTTGAGCATCTCCTCAACGAACAGTGGGACTCCGTCCGACGCAGAGTTGATCCAAGCCACCACGGAGGGGTCAGGCGCCGTCTGGCTGGCGGCGGCGACCATCGTCTGCACCTCCTGCGGGCTGAGCGGCTCTAGCTCGGTCTCGACCATGGCCTGACCCTTCCAGGGGGGTTCGAACTCGCTCCGGAACGCCAGCACGCACAGGACGGCTGCCTCGCCCAGGTTTCCGACGACCCGCTCGAGCAGCTCGATCGTCGTCGGGTCTGCCCACTGGAGGTCCTCGACGATCAGGAGCAATGGAACCTGTTTCGGATTGGTGATCAGCAGTGACTCCAGCGCGCGAAGCGTCGCGGTGCGCGCGTCGCGGGGGGAGAGAGTGGGAGCGGCGGGCGCTTTGCCCACGTCGATCGAAAAAAGGTCCGCCAGCAGCGGCACGGTCTCCGCCGGATCGAGACCCGCGGCGGAGGTGGCACGCTCCAGCGCGTCAAGCTGGTCTTGCGAGGCCTCGGCGCGGTCCAGGTCGAGCAGCCGCTCGAGCGTCCTGATCACCGGATAGAGCGAGGTGCCCTGGTGGTGGGCGGAGCACTGCCAGGTCTGCACGGCGCGGGGCTGCTCACCCAACCGGAGACGGAGTGCGTGCACCAGGCGGCTCTTGCCGATGCCGGCCTCACCGCTGACGTGCACTACGCCCCCCTCACCTTGCCTGGCCCGTTCCCAGGCGCGAGCGAGCCTCGTCAGCTCATCGTCGCGGCCGATCACAGGTGTCAGCGGCCGTCCGGCCGCCACCTCGAGGCGGCCGACGGCGCCGGTGGGGCGCAGGACGCGATGGACCTCGATCGGGCGCGAGACGCCCTTCAGCAATTTCTCTCCTAGGGACTCGGTCTCGAAATAGCCCTCGACGAAATCGTGGGTCTCGCCGCTGATCACGACCGATCCGGGCGGGGCGATCGACTCGATCCGGGCCGCGATGTGCGGCATCTCGCCCACGATCTCGTGCTGAGGTGGCATGTCGCCGGTGCCCATCTCACCGGCCACGACCACCCCCGAGTGCAGGCCGATCCTCACTTTCAGGGATACGTCGCGTTCCTTCAGCGCGCCGTTCAGCTCGTTCAGCTCCTCGAGGATCCCCAGAGCCGCGTGGATTGCGCGCTGGGCGTCATCCTCATGCGCGCGGGGGTAGCCGAAGTAGGCCACCACGGCGTCGCCGATGTACCTGGCGGGGTAACCATCGAGGCGCTCGATCGCCCGCGTGCAGGCGCGCTGGTATGCGGCCAGCACCTCGCGGAAGTCCTCGGGGTCCAGCCGCTCGGCCAGCGGCGTGGAACCGACGAGGTCGCAAAACACCACGGTCATGTGGCGCCGCTGCGCGACGTCCTCCTCCTCGCCAGGCCGTGTCGCTAGGACCGCCTCACGCAGTGGTGCCCCGCAACCCCCGCAAAACCGCATTCCGTCCGGGTTCTCGAACCCGCAACGCCTGCATCTCATGTTGTGTGCGCCACCCCCGACCGATTGACTTCAGGAGAGCATAACCAGCTGTCAGGCGACGCTGGGGCGCCCGGGACGATCAAGCCGCCGAGGCTCGATTGCTGGCATTCTCCGCGGCCAGCCACGATGCCGAATCAGGAGACACGATGACCGAAGTTTCAGACGGAAGGACCGAGCTCGAGACCGATCAGGACGCGCGGGAAGCGTCCGGCGCTCACGTGTACGGGCGCTATCTGGAGGAGTTCGAGGTCGGCGCCGTCTACAAGCACTGGCCTGCGAAGACGGTGACCGAGGCCGAGGACCATCTCTTCTGCCTGCTGACGATGAACCACCATCCGCTGCATGTCAACGACGTGTACGCGGCCAAATCCCAGCAGGGGCGAAACGTCGTGGCCGGGCCTCTGGTGTACTCGCTCGTGTTCGGGATGACAGTCTCGGACGTCTCGGGCAAGGCGATCGCGAACCTGGCAACCGAGGAGCTCAGCCACCCGGCGCCGGTGTTCCACGGCGACACCCTGTTCGTCGAATCGGAGGTCCTCGAGGTGAAGCCCTCCCGGTCAAAGCCGGACCGGGGCACGGTCAAGGTCCACACTCGGGCCTTCAATCAGGACGGGGCGCTGGTCGCCGAGTTCAAGCGGGTCGTGTTGGTCCCGCGCAAGGAGCCCGGAGCCCCGCTGCCGGAGGCCGAAACGAACGTGGATTAGCCGCCCGCAGGCCTGCAAAAACCGGTCCGCCCGGTTACGTCGGCGGACTCTTCCCGTCTTCTCCCGGGTAGGCTTGCACAGCCACCGACAGCGCTAAGGAGTCATTCAACACATGTCCCACACTGCAGCGGAGCACCAGGCCACGACCGCCCACAAGGGCCTTCGAGCATGGGTAGCGGACGTAGCAGCGCTCACCCAGCCGGACGAGATCCACTGGTGCGATGGCTCCGCGGAGGAGTACGACCTGCTGGCAAAGACGCTGCAGGATTCGGGCACTTTTCAGAAGCTCTCCGAGGTAAAACGGCCGAACTCCTATCTGGCTTTGTCCGACCCGGCCGACGTGGCCCGGGTCGAGGATCGGACGTTCATCTGCGCCAAGTCGGAGTCAGATGCCGGCCCAACCAACAACTGGCGCGACCCGGAGGAAATGCGAGAGACGCTCCGGGGCCTGTTCGACGGCTCGATGCGTGGCCGCACCATGTACGTCGTCCCCTTCTCCATGGGACCTCTCGGCTCGCCGATCTCCCACATCGGCGTCCAGCTGACCGACTCTCCATACGTGGCGGCCTCGATGCGGATCATGACCCGCATGGGCCAGTCTGCGCTCGACGTGCTCGGCGACGACGGAGAGTTCGTCCCCTGCCTGCATTCGGTCGGCATGCCGCTGGTGGACGGGGCCCAGGATGTCCCCTGGCCCTGCAACGCGGAGAACAAGTACATCGTCCATTTCCCCGAGACGCGGGAGATCTGGTCATATGGCTCCGGCTACGGCGGCAACGCCCTGCTGGGCAAGAAATGCTTCGCGCTTCGGATCGCGTCCGTCATGGCCCGCGACGAGGGGTGGCTGGCCGAGCACATGCTGATCGTGAAGCTGACCTCCCCCGAGGGGAGGGTCCGCTACGTAGCCGGCGCCTTCCCGAGCGCCTGCGGCAAGACGAACCTGTCGATGATGATTCCCACCCTCCCGGACTGGAAGGTGGAGACGATCGGCGACGACATCGCTTGGATGAAGTTCGGCTCCGACGGCCAGCTGTACGCGGTCAACCCCGAGGCGGGGTTCTTCGGGGTCGCTCCCGGGACGGGCGCCCGAACCAACCCCAACGCGATCGAGACCGTGGGGCGGAACTCGATCTTCACCAACTGCGCCAAGACGGACGACGGTGATGTGTGGTGGGAGGGCCTGACCGGCGAGCCGCCGAACCACGCCATCGACTGGCGGGGCAACGACTGGACGCCAGAGGCCGAGAAGTCGGCGGCTCATCCCAACGCCCGCTTCACCGCTCCTGCCTCCCAGTGTCCGTCGATCGCGCCCGAGTGGGAGGACCCGGCGGGAGTGCCGATCTCGGCGATCCTGTTCGGCGGGCGACGTTCGACAGTCGTGCCGCTTGTCGCTGAGGCCCGTGACTGGGAGCACGGCGTCTTCCTGGGCTCCATCATGAGCTCCGAGAAGACCGCGGCCGCCGCCGGAACGGTCGGAGAGCTGCGCTTCGACCCCATGGCCATGCTGCCCTTCTGCGGCTACCACATGGCCGACTACTTCGCCCACTGGCTGAAGATCGGCACGCGCGACGGCGCGCAGCTTCCGAAGATCTACTACGTCAACTGGTTCCGCAAGGGCGCGGACGGCAAGTTCCTGTGGCCGGGTTACGGCGAGAACTCCCGCGTCCTGGCGTGGATCTTCCGTCGTTGCGACGGGAGCGTCGATGCCGAGGAGACGCCGATCGGCCTCGTTCCCGCGGTCGGCCAAGGCGGAATCGACACGAGCGACCTAGACGTCGATCCGGAGGCCATGAGCGAGCTGCTGGCGGTCGATCCGGAGGACTGGCGGCATCAGCTGCCGCAGATGCACGAGCACTACGCAAAATTCGGCGATCGGCTGCCGCAGGAGCTGAAGAGGCAGCTGGAGGCGCTGGAGGCTTCGCTCGGTTAAGGGCCGTCCGGGCATGCGCGCCGGTCACCCGGCTGCGCGAGATGACCGGGCGCCCATGCCCGGCAGCCCGTGCCCTCTCCGGGCTGGCGCTGCGGCGCGCCCGCGGTTTGCGATGTTGACCGGAATATGCGCTGTCAACGTCCCAAACCTGGCCGCGCAACGGGCCCGCACCGCGCCGCGTCAGGACGCTTCGGGCCTCGGCGGACGGAGCATCGGCCACAGCGGCGGGCTGCCTGCAAGCCGAAGCTCGCCCCTCCGCGTGAACCCCAGCCGTTCGTACAGAGCGGCGTTGCGTTCGCTGGTCGCCTCGAGGTAGGCGGGAAGACCCTCCCGGTCACAGCGGTCGAGGGTGGGGCGCAGCAGGGCCGTGCCTAGTCCCTGCCCCTGCGCGTCCGGAGCCACGCCGACGTAGGGGATGTAGTAGTGAGGCTCTCGGATGTGGCGGCGCTCGATCAGCGTCAGCAGAGCGGTGGCCCGGGGCAGGCGTGCGCCGAACGCGCGCACGAACGCGGGACCGTGCGCTATCTGGGCGCCGAGGGGCAACCTCCAGGAGCCGGGCGGCAGCTCCAGAGACGCGCCGACGCCTTCGGCGGCCGTCCAGACGCGACCTACCGGTAGCACGACATGCCGGAGCTCGAGCTCGAAGAACCGCAATAGCCGCGGGAAGCGTTGGCTCTCCTTCGGCAGCAGCCAGCGGAAGATCGGGTCGTCGTCGAACGCCGCGGCCAGCGCCCTGTTGAGTTGAGGGACGTCGGCTGGGCCAGCCTCCCGCGGCGAGCGATCCAGCCCGTGGGCGGGGGAGGCATCGCCGGACGATGGGACCGGCGGCGTCACGTCCGAGCCTCCTGGTTTGGGCTGTCCTCCTGCTCTGAGGCCATGGACTTCAGTCCCCGCAGGAACACGCCGACCATCGTGGCGTACAGGTCCTCGCCGAAGCTGGGATCGATCATCTGGTCGACCAGAAACCCGTCGGCCATGAAGAAGAACATCGCCGTAACCTCCTCGAGCGGGATGGGAGGGACATGACCGACGGCGTCTCGCCAGCGACAAAAGAGCTCGGTCAGCCGCTCGCGCATGGCCCGGTGGCGGGTGGCCAGCTCCTGGCGGAACTCCTCGTCCCTGACGGCGTGGGCAACGAACTGGAAGTACAACCGCGGCCACTGCTCGTCGGACGCGAAATGGATGAAGTCCGTCGCCGCCGCTTCGGCCTCCTGCAGCGGCTCCTGCGTTCCCGCCAGTGCGCGGTCAAGCCGCTCGAGCTCCTGCGCGAAACGCTCGTCGAGCATGACCAGGAACAGCTCTTCCTTGCTCTTGAAGTTGGCGTAGAAGGCACCCTTGGTGTAGCCGGCCGCCTGGGCCACCTGATCGACGGACGTGCCCTCGAGTCCCTCCTGGCAGAAGAGCCTGGCGGCCGCCCTGAGCAGCGAGGATCGGGTGCGCTGCTGCTTCTCTCGGCGGGTCAGCGTGCTCATTGCAGGACGACCTCCGCGTCATGCCGGGGCGTCTCGGTGATCGCCCGGCGCAGCACGGGCTCCGCCCGGGGTCGGACGGGGCGAGGGTGGGTTCGTCTGACCAGCTCGCTCAGCACCACTGCCATCTCGAACTGGGCGAACGAGGCTCCGAGGCACCGCCGTACGCCGCCTCCGAATGGGATCCAGGTATAGGTCCCCGGGGGCTGATCCAGAAAGCGCTCGGGCCGGAAGGCGTCGGGGTCTGGATACACGTCAGGCCGGCGGTGGACTAGGTAGATGGCCGGCGTCACGGTGATTCCCGCCGGGAGGTGCCAGTCGCCGATCTGAACAGGCTCGATGAGGCGTCGGGCCACCAGCGAGATCACCGGCCGCAGCCGCAGCGTCTCGGTGACCACGGCCTCCAGGTAGCGCGTCTCGCCGGTGGCGACCTCGGCGGCCAGCATCGCCAGCTTGTCCGGGTGGCGGACCAGCCGCTCCACTGCCCACGCCAGCGCGTTCGCGGTCGTCTCGTGTCCGGCCACCAGCAGCGTGAGCAGCTCATCGCGCAGCTCCTGGTCGCTCATCGCCGCACCGTCTGACTCGTGCCTGGCCTGAAGGAGGAGCCACAGGATGTCGTCTCGCTGCTGGCCATCGGCGGCGCGGCGGCGCTCCTCGATCTGCCCGTAGATCAGGCGATCGACGTCCGACATCAGGCCACGGAACGGCCCGGAGCCGGCGATCCGCTCCGGCCCGAGCATCAGCGGAAAGGCGAACATGCGGGGACTGCTCAGGAGGTCGAGCAGGCGCCGCAGCTCCGTCCGGAGCCGCTCGAGCCGTTCTCCCTGGTCGAGCCCGAACACGGTTCTCAGGATGATCTCCAGCGTGAGCGCCTGCATCCGGGGGCGCAACCGATGGGGTTCGTGGTGCGGCCAGCGCTCGATCTCGTCCGCCGCCACCTCCCGCATCAGCGCCTCGTAGCCCTGCATCCGCTTGCCATGAAACGCGGGGAGCAGCAGCTTGCGCTGCTCCATGTGTGGCCCCTCGTCGAGCAGTAGCACCGAGTTCTCGCCCAGAACGGGAAGCAGGATCCGGTTGCCCTCCCCGGCGTGAAATACCCGTGGGTCGCCGGTGAACACCTGCTTGACGTGCTCGGGATTGGACAGCATCACCCAATCCCCCTCGTGCAGGATCCGAAGCGTGAACGTTTCGCCGAAGCGGGCCGCGCACTGAGACAGCAGCCATTGGGCGTGACGGAACCAGATCGCAGTCTGCACCGCACGCGGCAGCCGGGGGCCCGGTGGAAGTGACGCCTGCCCGTTCATGCCTCGACGTGCCTCGCCTTCGGACAGCTCCAGGACAAAAGCCATGCGGGGCGCCACCCTTGCCGCCGTGAGGACGACGGCGGCTGAAGCGCGAGCTCACTCACCAGATAGGCGGGGATGGGCTCCGAGACGTTGCGCAGCCAATGCAGCTCGCGCCGGCCCCATTCCACGCGCCCGAGCCCGCGGGCTGCCCGCCGCGTCACCTCGCTGACCATCACCTCGCCCCCAGGGGCCACGGCGCACAGCCGGGCGGCCAGGTTTACCGTCGTGCCGTACCAGTCGCCGGCGTTCGTTACGGCCGGGCCCGTGTGTATGCCGACGCGCACCGGCGGAAGAGGGCCTTCGCTCTGAGCGATCAGCCGAAGCCCAAGCCTCACCGCGTCTGCCGCGTCGGCACAGCGGAGCATCACGCCGTCTCCCAATACCTTGACCTCCTCGGCTCGATGCTCGGCGAGCAGCTCGCGAACCCGGCGCTGGAGGGCCAGCACCACCTCGAGCGCCCGATCGTCACCTTCGGATTCAGCCAGGGCCGTGAACCCGACCAGGTCGGCGAACAAGAAGGTGTGGTGCGCGGCGGCCATCTGGGATACCAACCGGTATGTAAATCACATACCGTTCGGTATGTCAAGCCGGAGGCGAGCCAGAGCCGTCGGTAGGGCCGAAGCAGGCGTGTCAGGGCGCCCGCGCCGGGTCACGTCGCGCAGCGTGTGACGGGCGCGCGTGCTCGACGCGCCGGTTTACGCTGATCATGTGGCCCTGCCATTCGTCCCTTCGGACGCCGCCGTGCTCGCTCTACAGGCGGCGGTCGTCGCTGCGCCCAAGCCCGCGCCGCGGCTGGCCATCGCCGACCGGCTGCGCGGGCCGTGGTGGGCGCTCGTGCCGATCGGCTCGATCGTGGTGGTGGTGTTCGCGATCCGGTTCCTGTCCGACACCGCCTCGGGGCTCACCTACCTGGCGCTGGTCGCGGTGCCGCCGCTGGCGGCAGCCGGATCGGGCTGGACCGCCCGAGCCTCGCGGCCGCTTGCGGCGATCGGCACGGGCGTCCTGTTCGCGATCGCCTGGGCGGCCCACAAGACGCTGGTGGGGGAGGGGGCGGCCGCGCTGCTGGTTGCGCTGAGCTGCGTGACGCTGGGTGTACTGCTCGCCGCGGTCACGCCGGCCAGATGGCTCAAGCTCGGCATCGTGGCCATGGCCTGCGCCGATACCTGGCTGGTCGTGTCAGACCTTCTTCAGGCGCCCAACGCGTCGCTGGTTGCCGCCCATCCCGCCGGTGGGCTACCGCAGCTACAGAGCGTGCTGTTCGGGTCCGTCTCGTTCGGATACGGAGACCTGTTCGTGGCCGCGCTGCTCGGCGCCGTGCTGGCCTCGCATCCCGCCCGCCAACGATCCGCCGCCGTGCTGACCCTGGTCATCGCCGCCCTGTTTGACCTGCTGTTCCTGGTGCTGAACGAGCTGCCCGCCACAGTTCCGGTGGCCTTGGCGCTGATCTTCGTCGAAGCGTGGCCCCGGTTGAGGAGGTTCAGTGCTGCCCGTTCCCGGTCGAGGCCGGCGGGCGCGATTCCTCGGCCAGCGAAGTGATCGCCAGATCCCCTCGCGCCGCCTCTTCCAGCACCGCGGTTGCCTCCTCGGCCGAGCGGGCGTAGAGCTCCACCAGCAGGTGGACGATGATCCGGTCCTCGTCGTGCTTGTGGAACCGGACGTGGGTGAAGAACTCGCGCGTCCCGTGGTCGCCGAACGCCGCGTAGGACAGCGCGTCACCGGCCTCAGGGCCTGAGCACGTCTCCACGTCGTCGGCGTCTACCGTCACCGTGCACGAGGCGACCCACGGGGTGCCGGCGATCATCCGCTCCCATCGATCCTCGATTGGCTCTACGCGGCCGTTGTGAAATCCCAGGTGCGGCTGGTCGTGCATGCACTCCAGGCATTGGATGACGGCCTCTTGCATCTCGTCAACTACCTCGCCGCGCTCCCCGGTCTCGGCGTCGATCTTGTGGATCCCCTCGTAGTGCACCTGCACCTCGAGGTTTTGCGACCAGCACCGGTAGCACCTCAACCAGCTGCGGACCTCGGTCGAGCCCTCCATCCGAGTGATTCTAGGAGACGGCTTCTGAGCGGCGGGTGGGACAAGGCTCCCACCGCCGTTCCCGCGGGCCGTAGGGTACGAGGCCATGAGGCGTGCAGTGCGCAGGGGCGCCCAAGGGCGGAACCGCCAGCAGCCGATAGGCGTGGTGCTGGCCGGCGGAATGGGGCGACGGATGGGCGGCGCAAAGGCGACCGTCGAGCTTGCGGGACGGCCGCTGATCAGTTATCCGCTGGGCGCGCTGGCAGCCGCCCTGGACGAGGTGGCGGTGCTGGCAAAGGCGGACACCGAGCTGCCCAGCCTGCGGGGAGCGACGATCTGGGTCGAGCCTCAGGTAAATCATCATCCCCTCGTGGGCATCTCCCAGGCGCTGGCGCTCGCCGGGGGAAGGCCGGTCCTGATCTGTGCGGTGGATCTGCCATTCGTAACGCCGGAGCTGGTCGGGCGCTTAGCCGCCACCCAGCCGGCCGGCGCTCCTGCCGTCCTGGCCAGCCACAGAGGAGCAGCTCAGCCCCTGCTCGGCTGCTACCAGCCCAGCGCGCTCGAGCTCCTGGGAGCCTCGCGGGACCGGCCGTTAAGAGAGCTGGTCGCAGCCATCAACCCCCGTTTGCTCGAGGTCGACGATCCCGACGAGCTGTTCAACGTCAATGTTCCAGACGATCTGCTCCGGGCCGCCGCAATGCTTGATCGCCGGCACGCCCTGCGGGGCGGCCGATCGGGCGCTAGCCAAAGGTGAAGTCGTAGGCGCTGACCCCAGGCGGGAACTGGACGGTCAGCGTGTGCTGCTGATCTCTCGGAAGGGAGACCAGGGTGTAGAGCTGCTGTCCTCTGACGGTGACGGTGGAGTACGGCCGTTCGTCGAGCAGTACCGCCACTCGCCGGGGGACGTCGTCGGCGGAGGTCATCACCAGGTAAGCCTTCGCTGCCTGGAACCCGAGCTTGATCGAGGCCCCGTTCGACAGGGCGGTGATCGACTGTGACCCGACGTTCCACGTGCCCTTCAGCGCTGCCTGGTTGAGCGCGACGCTGCCTGCGCCGGGGTAAGAGTGGACCCCCGCGGACAGCGGCTGCGCGAAACCCTGGGCCCGCTGAGGATCCAGATAGGTCTCGGGGGTGGCGACACCGGAGGTCGGGAGGATCGCGCTGGCGCTCATCGGGCGCGGCAGGTCCCGTCCGCCGGCGTCGTAGAGCAGCTGGCGCACCGCGGCCTCGGTCTGCTTGTAATCGCCTTCGCCGAACTGGGTGTGGCGCACGTTGCCCTGGGAATCGATCAGGTACTCCGCCGGCCAGTACTCGTTCTGGTACGCGTTCCAGGTCCCCAGGTCGTTGTCCTGCACTACCGGGTATCGAATCCCGTCTGAGCGAACGGCCTGGGCGACGTTCGAGGCTTCCTGCTCGAAAGTGAACTCTGGCGACTCCACGCCCACGATCTCGAGGCCGTACGGGTGGTAGGTCGAATACAGACCCTTCAGGAACGGGAGCGTGCGGATGCAGTTGATGCAGGTGTAGGTCCAGAAGTCGACCAGCACCACGTGACCTCGCAGTCCGGCCACGGTCAGCGGCCGGCCGGCCGAGGTGTTGAACCATTTCTGGGTGTCGGTAAACGGCGGTGCCGGCCCCAGGTCGGGCAAGGGCGGCGTCTTGACGCCCGGGATCGCTACCCCTACGGGCATCGGCACCGGCAGCTGCGCCGCCTCCTTCTGGCGCTCGGCGAAACGCGACGTCGGGCGAAGCGAGGCCAGCCTGTTCTGGACGGCGTTCGAGCTCTCCAACGACCTTGTGGGGTCGACCAGGAAGGCCGGCAGGCTCGACTTTGCCAGTGTCTCCTCGAAGCGCACGTCCAGGTTGAAGACCATCGCGATCCCGGTGACGAGCAAGACGGCTCCCAGCGTGCGCTCGACGACATGGCCGTGCAATGAGCGTCGTACCCGATCGGCGAGCGCACGTCCTCCGATCGACCACAGCAGCAGCACCGCTGAGAGCCCGATCGCGTACGCGATGGCGACCGCGACCACGCGCGCGGTCGGGCCGCTCGACGCGCTCACCGAGGTGACGGCCGCCAGGATCGGCCCGGCGCACGGCGCGCACACGAACCCGAGCGCCGCGCCCACGCCAAGCCCGGTCCAGAACCCGGTGCCGCGGGTCTTCGGGCCGAGGCGCGCCAGTCTCGACAGGGGCGCCTGCACGCGCGCCGCGACGTCGGGCACCAGCATCAGGAGGCCGAACCCGATTAGGACCACGATGGCCACTGTCCGCGCCGCGCCGCTCGCCAGGCCCACGCCCTTCACCAGCTGCGCCAGCGCGACGATCGCGATCGTAAACGTGACCGCCAGGCCGACCACGATGCCCAGCGGCCGACGCCGACCCCCCAGTGCGCCCGCCGACAGAAGTGCGGGCAGCACTGGAAGTACGCAGGGTGTGACCGCCGTACCGGCGCCGGCGATCAGCGCGAACAACAGCAGGAGGACCATGGCTCAGGCTTCCGCGTCCGGCGTCGCCCTCACGCCGTCGGCAGGCTGAACCGTACGCGGGTTCCCGGACTTCGCTCAGTCACCCAAATTCGTCCCCCGTGGGCCTCGATAATCGCGCGGGCGATCGCCAGTCCGAGACCGGCTGAGCCGTTTTCGCCGCCGACCCGCCCGGGGCCCTGGACGAACGGCTCGAAGACGCGCTCGCGCAGCTCGGGGTCGATCCCGGCGCCGCTGTCGGCGACCTCGACCTCGACGCGGCGGCCCGGAGCGGGTTCGGCCCGGACCACGACGCTGCCGTCCGGGGGCGTGTGCCGGATTGCGTTCTGGATCAGGTTCAGCAGGACGCGCTGGAGCTGCTCGGGGTTGCCGCGTGCCGGCGACAGCGCAGCCTCGAGCTCGGTACAGATGCTGATCCTGCCCGCGTCCGCCTGGGGCCGCATCGCATCGATCGTTTCCTGCACGAGCTCGTCAAGTCGGACTTGCTCCAGCGACCAGCGGATGTCACCGGCCTCGAGCCGGGAGAGCTCGAACAGGTCGTCGATCAGCGAGCCGAGCGCGCGCACGTCGGTCGTGAGCAGCCGCAGCTGCTCACGAGTGCGCGACGGCTCGAAGATGTCGTCCTCGAGTCCCTCGGCGATCAGGCGCAGGTTGGTGAGCGGTGTGCGCAGGTCATGAGAGACCGACGCGACCAGCTGGCGTCGCGCCCGTTCCGCGGCCGCAAGCTTGGCCACCATGGCCCGAACGTCGGCCGCGAGGGTCGCAAGCTCGCCATCTCCACGAACAACGATGTCCACGTCGCGCGCGCCTTCGCCGACCTCGTGCACCGCGCGCCGGATTGCGTCGAGGTCCGCGAGTGCCCCGCGGGTGACGAGCCTTGCCGCGCCCAGGCCGATCACTGCTGCGTAGCCGGCGGCCAGGGCCATGAACAGTGCGTCGTGGTTGGAGACGAACATCAGCGATGCGAACAGGGCCACCGCGGCCCCGAGCTGGACGGCCACCAGAGCCGCCAGGGCCCCCAGCTGCGCGCGCACGCTGAGCCCCGAGCGCCTGTCATTCGCAAGCAGCTCGGCCAGCAGCGCAGTCGCCGCACCGAGCGGTCCCAGGATCTCGAACGCGGATACGAAGGCGGCTCCGCCATACACCGGCCAGGCGATCGCTGAGATGCCGGCCGCCACGGCGATAGCCATGAAGACATAAAACGCGCGCCGCATCATGGCGCGAACCTGTAGCCAACGCCCCAGATCGTTTGGATGAACCGTGGACGCGCCGGGTCACGCTCAAGCTTTGCGCGCAGCCGGCGGATGTGCACGGTCACAGTGGATGTATCGATGAAGAAGCTGTGCTGCCAGACGGTCTCCATGAGCTGGTCGCGCGTAAAGGCCCGGCCCGGGTGCCGAGCGAGGAACAGCAGAAGTTCGAACTCGCGCTGGGTCAGCTCGACCGGCTGACCCTCGAGCCATACCTGGCGCGAGTTCGGGTCGATCTCGAGGCTGTCGAAGCGAAGCTGCGCCTGCTGCTCGAGGGCTGGTTCCAGGCGCCGCAGCATCGCGTCGACGCGCGCCACCAGCTCCGCGGGCGAGAACGGTTTGACCACGTAATCGTCGGCGCCGAGGCGCAGCCCGACGACGCGATCGGACTCCTCGCCCCGCGCGGTGAGCAGAACGATTGCGGTGCGGTCGCGGTCCTGCTGGCGCAGGCGGCGCATGACCTCAAGGCCGTCGACGTCAGGAAGCATGAGATCGAGCACGACGACATCGGGACGATCGCGGCCGGCGTGCCTGATTGCCTCCTTGCCGGTCGCCGCCACGGTCGTGTCGTAGCCGGCTCGGATCAGGTAGCGGGAGACGACCTCTCTGATCGTCGGCTCGTCGTCCACGACGAGCACCCTGCCCCGGACGTGCCGATCCATGTCTCAAGGGTAGGCCGCGCCGACCGTCTGCGCGAGAGCTCTCGCAAACCGTTCAGCGATTTGTAAGAGCCCGCCTGTACAACCAGATCGATGGCAGTCGTCCTACGCACGGCCGTGTCGATCGCGGCGGCCGTCGGGCTGGCGGCGTGCGGCGGAAGCTCCCCCGGCCGGCATTCCCGGTTGCGGCCGGCGGCGGAGCCTGCCGTCTCACCGTCGCCCGATCACCGACCGGCGGGAAGGGAGGTGCCGGTGGGCCGCCTCCCCGAGGGCATCGTGGTCATTCCGCGCTCCGGACTGGTCGCGGTAGCAGCTCGCGACCCTGCTCGGATCGTGCTCATCCCCACACGCGGCGACCGACCGGTGCGGCGGATCGGGGTTCCGACGCCGCCCCGACACCTCGGGCTCGTGGGTCCCGGCGGACCGATCCTGATTCCGGCCGAATCGGCCGATGAGCTGCTGGAGCTGGGAGTGTCGACGGCCAGCGTCCGTTCGATTGCGGTAGGAGTCCATCCGCACGACGCGGCCGCTGTGGCTGGGCGGGTGTTCGTCGGCAACGAGTTCGGAGGCAGCGTGTCGGTGGTCGCCGGGGGGCTCCTCGTCGGGCAGGTTCGAGGGTTCCTGCAGCCCGGAGGCGTGGCCGCGGTCGGGAGCGGGGTAGCGGTCGTGGATGTCCGTGCCGACACGGTCACGCTGATCGATGCCCACAGCCTGCGGGTACTGGGCAAAGCTCCGGCAGGCGACGGCCCGACCCACGTCGTGGCCGGCGGCGGTCGGCTGTTCGTGGCCGACACGCGCGGCGATGCGCTGCTGGCCTACGCGACCGAGCCGAGATTTCACCCAGTGGGCCGGCTCGCGCTACCCGGCACCCCGTACGGAATGGCGATCGACCCGATGCGCAACCGGCTGTGGGTCACGCTGACCGCCACCAACGAAGTGGTCGAGGTGGCGGCCGACGACTCGAGGCTGCGCCGCGTGGCGTCCTACCCGACCGGCCGTCAGCCGAACACGGTGGCCGTCGACCCCCGCGACGGACGGGTGTTCGTCGCCGACGCTGGGCCTGGTGTGGTGCAGGTGATCGACCCTCGGCGCTGAAAGGCTCACCAAATCGTGTCGAACAGCAGCTCGGTCGCCAGGGCCTGCCCTGCCAGCACCCACAGCGCGCTCCTCAGCCCACGCGGGGGCATGACCCTGGCGGCCGCAACGCACGCCAGCGGCACGAACGGCAGCCAGATGCGCTCAGTCTCGGCCTTGGTGTAGCCGAGGGCTGCGCCGATCAGCACGATCGCAAGCAGAGCCAGCGCCGCCGGGTCGCGCAAGCCGACGGCCCGCAGCAGCGCCCAGACCGTCGGGAGGCCGAGCGCGAGCCCCCAGGCGACCGGGGACCCAAACGCCCAGTAGGCGTAAGGGCGCACGTGCGCGATCCCCTGCCGGTAGACAGCATCGGTCGCCTTCAGCGCCGCGAACGGGTCATACCCCCACGTGAGCGCGAGCGTCAAGTACACAGCCGCGGTCGCGAGCGCGCAGAACGAGGCCAGGACGGCAGCCCGCCGTGGTCCCTCCCGACCCAGCACGATCAGCAGGGCCCAGGCTGGAATGGCGAACAGAAGCCACGAGAAGAACGTCCCCGCCGCGGCCAGCAGTGCTCCGCCCGCCCGCGCCTGGGGCCGGTCGCGGACCAGCAGGCAGGCGGCGGCCAATCCGAGCGTCGCGAACGCGTAGTCGGCCGACGTGACTCCCCACAGCAGCAGCGAGGGCGCGAATGCGGTCAGCGCGCCTGCCAGTCGGCCGCGCTGCTCGCCCCCCAGCGTGCGGCCGAGGTCGTATGCCAGCGGCGCGGTCAGAGCCCCCGTCCCGATGCACAACGCCGCCAGCGCGCCCGGGGTGGTGATCTGGAGCAGGTGCAACGCAACCAGTGGGCCCGGGGGATTGCCGGTGACCTTCTGCGCCAGCGATGGAAAGAGGGTCGGAAAGTGCGCGACGTAGTACGCCACACCATGACTCAGCGCCGGTGGGCCCGCGAGGTATTCGTTGCCGGCCTCGGGCGACCCGCCGGGCCCGAGTTGAAAAATCGCCCACAGCTCGTGGAATCCGTGTCTGGCGAGGTTGAGGCTCACGCCCAGCGCGAGCGCCAGCGCAAACAGGCCCGCGGCGAACAGTGCAGGCTGCCGCCGGCGCTCGATCCACCGTGGCGTCGCCGCCGCGGCGCCGAGGGCGACCGCGACCGACACGGCCGCCAGAGGACCGACGTGAGGAGCCCAGTGGATGTAGAACGGCGGGAAGAACACCCCGAGCTGGCCGCCCGCGGCCTTGATCCCCTGGCCCACAAGCACGGTCAGCCCGGCCACCGCCAAGCCGACCGCGGGCACGGCGGCCTCCAGGCGCGGCCGCCCAGATCGAACAGCCCGAGCGACAGCGCTCACGTCAACAGCGAGGCCATGTCGCGCGTCGCCCGCGCGGTCCCGCGGACGCTGCCCGAGACCTTCGAGCGGCCCGCGGCCCGCGGGCCATACGTGACCGGGACCTCTCCGACCCGCCAGCGGCCAGCGGCGGCCTTCAGCACCATCTCCAGAGGCCATCCAAAGCCCCGGTCGCGAAGGTCTAGCTCGAGCAGCGTCTCGCGTCTGGCGGCCCGCATCGGTCCCAGGTCCTTGAGTGCAAGCCCGCATCGGCGGCGAAGCTCGAGCGCCAGCAGGCGGTTGGCGATACGGGCGTGCCAGGGCCAGGCGCCCGGCTTCGCGATGCGGGCGCCGAGGCAAAGGTCGAGCTCACCTTCGGCGACCGGCGCGCTTACCAGGGGGAGCTGGGCCGGGTCCAGTGACCCGTCGCAGTCCATGAAGCAGACGATCTCGCTGCGCGCCGCCTCGAGCCCGGTGAAACAGGCGGCGCCAAACCCTTTCCGCGGCTCGTGCACAACCCGTGCACCACCGATTCTGGCCACCTGCGCCGACCCGTCGCGAGAGCCGTTGTCCACGACGAGTGGCTCGAATCCGACGGGCATCGCGCCCAGGACGGCGGGGATCGCCTGGGCCTCGTCAAGCACGGGAAGGATGACCTCGATCACCGAGCGCAGGCTAGGCGGGCACGTCTTACAAGTGACGAAACTCTGCGTCGCAACGCCTTGTGGAGGCGTGCCGATGCCGTAGCGTCGCGCCGATGATCTTGGTGACCGGCGGCGCCGGCTTCATCGGCTCGCACATCGTGGATGCGCTCGTTGCGGACGACCACGAGGTACGCGTGTTGGATGCCCGTCCACCGGCGGACGCTCGCGCGGGCGTCGAGTACATCCGGGGGGACGTCGCCGACCCGGAGGTCGTGGCCGGGGCGCTTCACGGGATCGAGGCGATCTCCCACCAGGCCGCGATGGTCGGGCTGGGGCAGGACATGCTGGACATCGCCGATTACGCCCGCCACAACGATCTAGGCAGCGCGGTCCTGCTGCGCGAGCTCGCGGCTTGCGGGTTCGGCGGACGGCTTGTGCTCGCGAGCAGCATGGTCGTCTACGGGGAGGGCGGTTACCGCTGTTTGCGGCACGGGCCGGTGCGGGCGGACCCCCGCGCCCTCGATGACCTGACTGGCGGGCGCTTCGAGCCGAGATGCTCCAGCTGCAGCC
>DAIPIC010000061.1:0-17428 GCA_036771025.1 Solirubrobacteraceae bacterium | reverse complement strand
CGAACGCGAACCGCGGCCACTTGACCACGCAGTAGTCGATCGCCGGCTCGAAGCTCGCGGGCGTGGCCTTCGTGATGTCGTTGGGGATCTCCTGCAGCGTGTAGCCCACCGCCAGCCGGGCGGCGATCTTGGCGATCGGAAACCCGGTGGCCTTGCTTGCCAGGGCGCTTGAGCGCGACACCCGGGGGTTCATCTCGATCACCACCATCTCGTCGGTGTGGGGGTCGACCGCGAACTGCACGTTGGAGCCGCCGGTTTCCACGCCCACGGCACGGATCACGGTGATGGCCTGGTCCCGCAGCTTCTGGTACTGCCTGTCGGTAAGCGTCTGCTGCGGGGCCACGCAGACGCTGTCGCCCGTGTGCACGCCCATCGGGTCGAGGTTCTCGATCGAGCACACGATCACGACGTTGTCGGCCTGGTCTCGCATGACCTCGAGCTCGAACTCCCCCCACCCCAGGACCGACTCCTCTAACAGGACCTGCCCGATCGGCGAGGCGCTCAGGCCTCGGCCCACCACGGCCTCCAGCTCGTCCTCGGAGCGCACGACACCTCCCCCCGTTCCACCCAGCGTGAACGCGGGCCGGACGATGAACGGCAGCCCAATCTGATCGAGCGCGGCCCGGGCATCGGAGATGCTGTGGGCGATCGCCGAACTCGGCACCCGCAGCCCGGCCCGGGTCATGGTCTCGCGGAACCGCTCGCGATCCTCGGCCCGGTCGATCGCCTCGTAATCGGCGCCGATCAGCTCGACCCCGTAGCGCTCGAGCACGCCAAGCTCGTGGAGCTCCTTTGACAAATTGAGCGCGGTCTGACCGCCGAGCGTCGGCAACAGCGCGTCCGGCTGCTCGCGCTCGATCACCTGCGTCACCGGCCCCGGCAGGAGCGGCTCGATGTAGGTGGCGGTCGCCACCTCGGGATCGGTCATGATCGTGGCCGGGTTCGAATTGACCAGCACCACCTCGTAGCCCTCGTCCATGAGCACGCGACAGGCCTGGGTGCCGGAGTAGTCAAACTCGGCGGCTTGTCCGATCACGATCGGGCCGGAGCCGATCAGCAGGATCTTGTGGAGGTCATCTCTACGCGGCACCGCGGATCTCCTCCACGAACCTGTCGAACAGATAGAGCGCGTCGTGGGGGCCGGGCCCAGCCTCCGGGTGGTACTGGACCGTCGCTCCCTGCACGTCGCGAAGCGCCAGGCCCTCGACCGTGCGGTCGTAGAGGTTTATGTGGGTCAGCTCGGCGTCCCCGTAATCGGTCTGCCAGCGCACAGCCTGGTCGCGGTCGATCGTTCTCGAGCTGTCGGGACCCAGCACCGCGAATCCATGGTTCTGGCTGGTGATCTCGACGCGGCCCGTCGTCAGGTCCTTGACGGGATGATTGGCGCCGTGATGGCCGAAGGGGAGCTTGTAGGTATCGAGGCCCACCGCGCGGCACAACAGCTGATGGCCGAGGCAGATCCCGTAGACCGGACGCCGGCCCACCAGGTCGCGCACGGTCTGCACGATGTAGTCGAGTGCGCCCGGGTCGCCAGGGCCGTTGGCCAGGAAGACCGCGTCGGGCTCGCCGGCCAGCAGCTGGCCGGCGCCGGCCGTGCACGGGTGCAGCTCGATCGTGGCCCCGCGGGCCTGCAGGTTGCGGACGATCGAGCGCTTGACGCCGGTGTCGATCATGGCGATCCGAGGCCCTCCGTCGCCCTCCAGCACGATCCTCTCCGCCGGCGTCACTTCCCTGACGAGGTCCCGACCCCCCATCGCCGGCTCCTCCGCGATCAGCTCACGCGCTTGCCTCTCCGGGGTGGCGGCGGCGAACACTCCACCCTTCATCGCCCCGTGGTCGCGGATGTGGCGCACGAGCGCACGGGTGTCGACGTCGGTGATCGCGGCGATGCCGCGGTCGGCCAGCCATGTCAACCAGCCGCGCTGCGCCCCCGGCGCATCCTCGCGGTCGACCGCCGCGCGCATGATCGCCGCTCGGGCGTGGACTCTGTCGGACTCCATCGCCTCGCCCGAGGCCCCGTAGTTGCCGATCTGGGGAAACGTGAATGCAATCAGCTGGCCGGCGTAGCTCGGATCGGTCATCGCCTCCTGGTAGCCGGACATGGCTGTCGTGAAGACGATCTCTCCCACGACGGCGCTCTGCGGCGAGCCGCAGGCCACGCCGTCGAAGCGCGTCCCGTCCTCGAGGAGCACGTAGGCGGTGGCGTCGCCGCTCATCTGGCGAGGGCACCCACCTCCGCCAGCAGGGGAGCGCGAAATGCGCTCGCCCCCGCTGCCAGCGTCAGCACCACGCGGCCGTGGAGGGTGCGACCGTGGAAGCAGCAGTTGTCGGACCTCGAGGCGTACCCGCGGGCGCCGACCTCCCACTTGGCCTGAAGGTCTACGACGGCGAGATTGGCAGGCTCGCCGGGCGCAATCCGCGGAATCGGCAGGTCGAGGAGGCCGGCCCCCGCCGTCATCCGCTCGACCACGGTCGAGAGCTCGATCTCCCCGGGCATGACCAGCTCGGTGAACATAGAGGCGAAGGCGGTCTCGAGCCCCGTGGTGCCCATCGGCGCCTGCTCGAACGGGACCTCCTTCTCGTGCCTGGCGTGCGGAGCGTGGTCGGTTGCCACGCAATCGATCACTCCCCGGCGCAAGCCGTCAACGAGCGCGCGGCGGTCGGCCTCCGCGCGCAGCGGAGGGTTCATCTTGAACCGGCTGTCCAGCGTGCGCACGATGTCGTCTGTCAGCGTCAGGTGGTGCGGGCACACCTCGGCGCTCACGCGAGCGCCGGCATCCTTCAGGCGCTCGATCGCCGCGAGCGACTCCACGCACGAGACGTGCTGGAAGTGAATGCGCGCGCCCTCGTACAGCGCAAGCGCGCCGTCCCGGGCCACCATCGTCGACTCCGACACCGAGGGGATCCCAGCCAGCCCTAGCCGCGCCGACACGGCGCCCTCGTGCATCACCCCGCTGCCGGACAGCGCGGGATCCTCTTCGTGAAGCGCGATCAGGCCGCCCGCCAGGCGCTGGTACTGAAGCGCCTTACGCAGCATTCCCGCGGACTCAACCGGCTTGCCGTCATCCGTGAATCCGAGCGCTCCGGCGTCGCGCAACTCGGCCATCTCGGTGAGCTCCGCTCCCTCCAGGCGGCGCGTGATGGAGGCCAAGAAGCCGACCGGCACCCGGGCCACCGAGCGCGCGTTCTCAGCCAGCGAGCGGAGCACGGCCGCGTCGTCCACGACCGGGTCGGTATTGGGCATGCCGACCACGGCGCAGAAGCCGCCGGCGGCCGCAGCCGCTGTGCCGCTCTCGATGTCCTCCTTGTACTCCTGGCCGGGCGTCCGCAGGTGCACGTGGGGATCCACAAACCCAGGGAATGCGTGCTTGCCGCTCGCTTCGAGGCGCTCGCCGCCGTCGGTGGGCTCTGACAGCGATCCGGGCGGACCCAGCTCCGCGATACGGCCGTCGCGGATGAGGATGTCGCAGGGCTCATCGATGTCGGCGCGCGGGTCGAGCACGTGCGCGCCGGCGATCAGCAGCTCGGCGGGCGGCTGGCGGCGGCCGAAGAGGCGGTCCATCACGCAACCGCCTGAAGGACCGGCGAGCCGACCAGCAGCTCGTAGAGCACTGCCATCCTCACCGCCACGCCGGCCTTGACCTGCTCGCCGATGAGCGCCTGCGGGGAGTCGATGGCGTCGGCCGAGAGCTCGATTCCGCGGTTGACCGGTCCCGGATGCATCAGCAGCTGGCCGGGGCGCAGGCGCGAAGCGGTGATCTGGTAGCGCTGGGCGTACTCCCGCAGCGAAGGCACGTACGAGTCCTGCATCCGTTCGCGCTGCATCCGCAGCACGTACACGACGTCCGCCTCGTGCAGGCGCTCCAGCGTCGCCGTGGCCTGGCAGCCGAGTGCCTCGATCCCGCGCGGGATCAGCGTCGGAGGCCCACACACGGTCACCGACGCGCCCATCCGCTTGAGCGCGAGGATGTTCGAGCGTGCGACGCGGGAGTGGAGCACGTCCCCGACGATCCAGATGCTCGTCCCCTCGAGGTTGCCCAGCCGTCGGCGCAGCGTGAAGGCGTCGAGCAGCGCCTGGGTCGGGTGCTCGTGCTTGCCATCGCCCGCGTTGATCACCGATGCCGGCGTCCAGCCTGCGACCAGTTGGGCGGCGCCCACGTGCGGGGAGCGGATCACGATCGCCGCCGGGTCGTAGGCGGACAGCGTCTGCACCGTGTCCTTGAGCGACTCGCCCTTGTCGACGCTCGATCCCGCCGAGCGGACGCTGACCACGTCGGCGCTGAGCCGCTTGGCGGCGAGCTCGAAGCTCGAGCTGGTGCGGGTAGAGGCTTCGTAGAAGAGGTTGACCACGGTGCGGCCACGAAGCGCCGGCACCTTCTTGATCTCGCGGCCGGCCACCTCGACGAACGACTCAGCCCGATCGAGGATGCGCTCGATCCCCGGGCGACCGAGATCCTCGATCGAGATCAGATGCCTGCCGAGAGAGCCGCTCATAGCGTCAAGCCGCCACCCGCTTTGAGGGCCGGTCGCTGGGACCGATCGTCACCTCGTCCACCCCGTCGATGTCCTGCACGCGGACGTTGACTCGCTGGTCCTGTGAGGTGGGCAGGTTCTTGCCGACATAGTCGGGCCGAATGGGCAGCTCTCTATGGCCGCGGTCGACCATCACCGCCAGCTGCACCCGGGCGGGACGGCCGTAGTCGAAGATGGCGTCGATCGCCGCCCGCACCGTCCGTCCCGTGTACAGAACGTCGTCCACGATCACGATCGTCCGCCCGTCGATCGGGAAGTCGAGGTGGGAGGCGTGGACGATCGGGGAAGACGGCCCCCCCGCCCGGATCGAAAGGTCGTCGCGGTAGAACGAGATGTCAACGTCCCCCAGCGGGACCGAGGTGGCCAGCAGCTCGCTGGTCATCGCGTGCAGGCGCTGGGCGAGCACCGTGCCGCGACGATGGATGCCCACCAGCGCGATCGGCCCGGCTACCTGATCGCCGTACCCCTCCCCGACCGGATTCTTCTCGACGATCTCGTGGGCGATCCGCACGAGCGTGCGGCGCATGTGATCGCGATCGAGGACGACCGTGCGCTTCTGCAACCTGCTTGCTCCTTCCAGGCCTCGCAGGACCGGGTTAAAGGGGCTTACGTGACGGTCAGCGTAGCAGCGCGCTCGGCGGCAAATGGGACCTTTTGGATGCGCTTGCCGGCAGGAGAGGCGCCGCCGGACGCATGCAAAAGTCCCCAAACGCTGGCTGCGGAGAGTGCTTTGGGGCGTTGCGCATCGTATTTGCGCAGTAGATCCCAAATTCGAAGTGCGCTGCGCGCTTTGGTGGGTTTGTCATGTGCGCGTGCGCCCCAACAAAAAGCCCCAACAAAAGCGTCAACGCCTCAGGCGGTACAGGACTTGAGGGACATCCTGGGTTTCGATCGGGCGGTCGTAGGCGAACCCACACTTCTCCATCACCCGCCGCGACGCCTTGTTGTCGGGCAGGGCGTAGGCGATCACGGCGGGCAGCTCGAGCGGTCCGAATGCGGCGTCGATCGCCGCCCTGGCAAGCTCGGTGGCGAATCCGCGTCCCCAGAGCTCGGGAGCGATCGCCCACGCCACCTCCACCTCGTCCTGGCCCGTGACGATCGTGTGCTGGAGCCCTCCGCGGCCAACCGGCCGCCCGCTCGAGTGCTCGCGCAGCAGCCACAACCCGAAGCCCTGAAGCTCCCAGTGCCCGATGGCTTCGATCAGCCCGGCATGCACCTCGTCTTCGCTCGGGGGCTGTCCGGTCAGCGACAGCGTCGCTGCCACCCGCGGGTCGCGGAGCAGCTCAAGGAGGTCCGGGAGATCGGCCTCGGTCAAGCGAGACGCGACCAACCGCGCTGTCTGGACGCGCTCCAGCGCCGGAGCGCTCACCGAACCTCGTCCGCCACCAGCTCGCCTGGCGCGCGGGCGTCCCAGTGGACCAGCTCCGGCTCGCCCCGCTCTGGGAACGGCAGCTCGATGGAGTCGAAGTCGCGCGGCAGCTCGGTCCTAGGAAAAATCGCCCGTGCCTCGTCGCGCAGCAGCCCGACGGGGTAGCGGGTCGAGAAGTGGGTCAGGGCAAGCATCACCACGTCCGCGTCGCGCGCCAACTCGGCGGCCTGGGCAGCCGTGGAGTGGCCCGTCTCCGCCGCCCGGTCGCGCTCCTCGTCGGCAAACGTGGCCTCGTGCACGAGCAGGTCGGCGCGATGGGCGGCCACCCGCAGCGACTCGCAAGGGGTCGTGTCACCGGAGATGACGAGCTTCCGACCGGGCCGAGCCGGCCCCAGTACCTGCTCGGGACTGACGCCCTTGACCGTCTCCCCGCGCTGTACGCGGCCGAAGTCGGGACCGGGGGTCAACCCGAGCTGTGTCGCGACCTCTGGGTCGAACACCCCAGGGCGCTCGTCTTCGAACAGCACGTAGCCGAGCGCCGGTCCGCGGTGCGCGACCGGGAACGCCGCGACGCTATAGCCGTCGCGGTCGAGGACGTCGCCGGGCTCCAGCTCCACCAGCTCGAGCTCAAATTTCACCGAGCCAGCAGCGCGGAGTGCGAGCGCCAGCAGGTCGCGCAGGCCGCGCGGGCCGGAGATCCGAAGCGGTCTCTCGCGCGCGCGTAGATCGAAGGTCTTGAGCATGCCTGGGAGCCCGAGCCAGTGGTCGGCGTGGAAGTGGGTCAGGAAGACCTCGGTCAGCTCCATCAGCCCGACCGAGCTCACCAGCTGGCGCTGGGTCCCCTCGCCACAGTCGAACAGCAGCCTGTCCGCCCCACGTCGGACGAGCAGCGCGGGAAGCCCGCGGCGGGCGGTCGGGACTGACCCGGCCGTGCCGGCGAAGAAGACCGAGAGATCCATCATCGGCCAGTCTGTCAGTCGAGGGTGGCGAAAAGGCCGTCAACCCAGCGGTGCGGGCGGGTCGGACGAACACATGTTCCCTCGCTGGAGCCGCTAGGCTTGAGCCTCTTCGCGCCCGTAGCTCAGGGGATAGAGCGCTCGCCTCCGGAGCGAGAGGCCGCAGGTTCAAATCCTGCCGGGCGCGCTCGCCGGGCAGCCGGCGACAGCGACCAGGGCACAAATCCAGCATCTCGGCCGCTCACGGTGGTTTGGGCCGTCAGCGCACCGGGAAGGCGAGGCTCAAAAGCAGACCGTGACCGAGCAGACCCCCACAGTGCGGCTAGAGCTGGACAGTCGGCCGGAGTCAGTCACGCTGGTGCGAGGCATGCTAGTCGGGATCGGGAACGAGCTGGGGCTGGAAGCCGAGTTGCTGGACGACCTGAAGACGGCCGTCAGTGAGGCGTGTAACAACGTCGTCATGCACGCCTACGGCGACCGCACGGGCCCGATGACCGTCGATTTCAAGCTCGAGGGCGACGAGATCGGAATCAGCGTGCGCGATCGCGGGGACGGGATCCGCGGCGTGAGCGCCTCTCACGACCGGATGGGGGTGGGACTGGCCGTGATCAGCGCGCTTGCCGACCGATCCGAGTTCGTCAACGTCCCCGAAGGGGGGACGGAGGTTCGGATGTCGTTCACAGGAAGGGCGACAACACCTGCGCTCGATCGCGCCGGTGCCCAGAACGGCTACGACTGGCCGACGGAACTCGATGGCGATGTCGTGGCCCGCATCTCCTCCGCGCAGCTGCTGAGGGGCGTTCTCGGTCGACTGGCACGGGCCCTGGCCGCGCAGGCGCATTTTTCCGTCGATCGCTTCTCGGAGCTCTATCCGGTGATCGATGCCCTCGCGGGCCACGCCACCGCGGCGGCGTCGAGCGACGGAATCGGTTTTGGAATCGTGGCCCGCGACCGCCGGCTGGAGGTCACCATCGGGAAATTCAGGATTGGAAGCTCTGGCGGGCTCCAGCAGGAGAGCGCCAACGCATCGGCGCTCCGGCTGCTCGCCGACGAGGTCAGCGTGGAGATGGACGGAGACTCCGAGCTGCTGCGAGTCGTGGTGGCCGACACGCCCCGGGCGGACCGCCGCTGAACCTCAGAAGCGAAGCAGCGCGGCGATCCCACCGAGCGGGCCGAGATCGGGCGTCTGTACCGGAAACACCTCGGCGTCCTGCTCCAGAGCCTCGTGCACAGCCTGCTCCGCCATGTGCTCATCTAGCGCCTGTCGGTCGTAAAGGAGGGTTCCGACCCGCCGCTCCTCGAGAGCCCGGAGCACGTCCTCGACGCCCGCGGCCGCCCGTTCGCCTCTGCCCAGCCGAGCCCGCAGCTCCGCCAGCCGCTCGCCGACGATCGTGCGCTGGTGGTCCTGGATCTCGCTCGCAGCCACCGAGCGCACTTCCTCAATCGTGGAGCTCCCGACGTCGAGGCTGAGATAGCCCACGAGGCGCTCACGTACATAGGGATGCAACTTCTCCGCGACGTGTGAGCGGAGCTCCTCCGGGGCGGCAATCAGCAACCCCACGAACCGTTTGCGCTCGAACTGGTGCAGCAGCACGTCCGCGGTGTGGCGCAGATGGGCGTCGACGTCGTTCTCCACCGAGCGCTGATACCGGGCCTGGGACCAACCCCCCTGATCGTGTTGGCCGTGGACGGAGTCGCCGAACGACACGACCTCGATCAGGTTGCTCGCCGAGCCACGCAAGATGCGTGCCAGCCGCCTGTTCACGAGCGCCACGCACCAGGACTCGGGTGGTCCGATCTCCACCAGGGGCTCGATGACCGGGGAGTCGGAGATCATGACGCGGCTCTCGACGGGCTCCGGGAGCGACAGGGCCTCAAACAGGTCCAGCGACGAGCAGCAGAACACCGCGTGCGCGCGGGCCCCCTGCGTGTACCCGCCGTCTTTGAGGTGGTCGCGGATCCGGTCCAGATCTCCACGGAGCTGCTCCAGCTCCTCGTGCGGGTGCTTCTCGGATTCGATCTGGCGAGAGGCCTCGTCCATCAGCGAGTCCACTTCGCTGGCGCGAGCGGGGGGCGTCGCGAACCGTTCTGGATCAAGGTCCAGGTAGACGCTCAGCACCCGCGGCCCGGCGGCTCGCAGGCCGGCGAGTCGATCCAGCCTCGCCGCGGTGATCTCGTTGCGTGCGGCCACTTGCCCGTGAGCCTATTACCCGAGGCGGGGAGATGCTCACAGTGCTAGTGGATCGGGGTGCTGGGCGCCGCGCTCGCTTCGAGCTCGAACAACCAGAAGTCACGGCCCATCACCGGCACCGAGACGTTGTACACAGGGACCTCGCCGATCGCCCCCTCGAAGGTCCCGGCGTGCGCGTGCCCGTGGAGCACCAGATCGGGCTCGTGCTCGGAGATCGGCGCCGCCATCCGATCGGTTCCCAGAAATGCCCGGATTCCAGGTGCCTCTCCCTCGATGGTTTCCTGGGTCGGCGCGTAGTGCAGCATCACGATCCGGACCTGGCAGAGCGCGATCTCTCGCAGCGCGCGGTCAAGGGCCTCCACCTCCTCCGTGGTCTCGGCATAGACGGCGCGCAGCAGCGGTTCCCCGAAGTCGGGCAGATGCGAGCCGGGGAAGCCGCCCACGAATCCCTTCGTGCCCGCGATTCCGACCTGAAGCCCCGCCAGCCGGCAGATCGCCCAGTCTCGCTCCAGTACGCGGATGCCACCCCGGGCCAGCGTCCAGACAAGCTCGTCGTGGCGGCCCGAGTGCCAGTCGTGATTGCCCAGAACCGCAAAGACCGGGAGCCGGAGTGGCGCGCAGGCCTCCGCCAGCACGGCCGCCTCCTCGGGCTCGCCGTGCGTGGTCAGATCGCCGCACAGCAGGACGACGTCGGCCGTTCCCGCGAGCTGCTGGAGGGCCTCGGTAACCGCCTCGCCCCGCTCCTCGCAGCAGTGCAGGTCGCCGGCGGCGGCGATGCGGAGCTTGCGCTGCGCCTCCGGGTCGCGGCTAGGCGTGGGGTGATCACCATTGAGGTCCATCGGGTGTCGGCTACCCCGTGTCGTTAGCCCCAACTCGCGCCGGGTAGCTGAGGCGCGATGAGCTCTGAGCCCTCGTTCGACTCCATTTGCGCCACGCTGAAGCTGGCCGTGGCCACGCTGCGCGACTCCGAGGTCCCGTTCGCGCTCGGCGGCTCCCTGGCGGCGTGGGCCCGGGGAGGCCCGAGACCCCATAACGATCTCGATCTGATGGTCAAGCCCGAGGACGCCGAGCGGGCGCTTCAGGCGTTGAGCGAAGCCGGGATGCGCCCCGAGAAGCCACCCGAGGAGTGGCTGTTCAAGGCCTGGCATGACGGCGTTCTGATCGACCTCATCTTCGCGCCGGCGGGACTGGAGATGACGGACGAGGTGATCGGCAGGGCCGAGCCGATGCCGGTGATTTCGGTCGAGACGCCGGTCATGGCGCTCGAGGACGTGCTGGCGACGAAGCTGTGTGCGCTCAATGAGCACTCGCTGGACTACAGCGCGCTGGTCGGCATCGCCCGCGCCCTGCGCGAGCAGATCGACTGGCCGGAGCTCCGGGAGCGAACGCTGCCGTCCGCTTACGCGGAAGCGTTCTTCACGCTGGTGCGAGAGCTCGGGATCGCACCGGAGCTGAGCCAGCCCGAGCGCTCCTCGCATCCGCGCGTACGCGTATTGCCGCAGGCCGAAAACGGGTAGGAACCGAGCGGAGGTGAGAAGATGAGCGCAGGAACACCGGAGCGGCGCGCGACAACGAGGACGGAGCGGGCCGCCGCCACCGAGTCGGACCGACCGGCAGCCGGAGCCGGAGCGGCAGCCGTCGGCGCCCGGGCGGCCGGAGGGTTCTTTCTGCTTCTCGCTCGGCTCGTCAGAGCGGCTGCGGTAATCGCCTTTCTGCTGATCGTGCTGGGGATCATCCTGTTCGATCTAAAGGCCAACCCCGGCAACAGCATCGTCAAGGCAATTCACGACGCTGGGAACTGGCTCACCAATCCGTTCCACGGGTTGTTCAGCATTCACGGCGCGCGGAAGATGCTCAGCGTGAACTGGGGCATTGCAGCGGTCATCTACCTGATCGCAGGCGGGATCATCGCTTCGATCATCGCGAGCCCGGCCCGCTTCACGCACCGGTTTCGGCGCCGCTAGCCCGATCCGTTTTCCTGGAAGCGCTTGCGGGCTGAGGAGATCTCCTCAAGCGCCGCATCCCTGTCGCGCCATCCCTTGATCTTCGTCTGCTTGCCCGGCTCGAGGTCCTTGTAGATGTCGAAGAACTGCCCGATCTCGTTCCGCAGCACCTGGGGCAGGTCGTCGACCCCCTGCAGTGTGTTCCACCCCGGGTCATCGCAGGGAACGCACAGCACCTTGGAGTCGATTCCCTTCTCGTCCTCCATTTCGAACAACCCGATCGGGTTGCAGAACACGATGCACCCCGGGAACGTGGGCTCCGAGACGCAGATCAGCGCGTCTAGCGTGTCGCCGTCGAGGGCGAGCGTCTGCGGAACGAAGCCGTAATCCGTGGGGTAGACGACGGACGAAGACAGAAACCGGTCGAGCGTGATGCCACCGGCGTCGGCGTCGTACTCGTACTTGTTGCGCGAGCCCTTTGGAATCTCGACAACGCATTTCACGGTCATGCCGGTTTGGATTATCCACTGAGGTGGCGCTTGAGCGCCCGGGCATTGGCGGGCGCGTAGCCCCGCCAGTCGTTGTTGAAGTAGGCGTAGACGTCGTGAGAACGGCGCCATGCGGCGATCCGCCGTGCCCAGCGTTCGAGTTCCGTGGCCGAATAGTTGCCGCCCCGACCCCGGGCGCCGTAGTGGAACCGGACGTAACGCCAGGGCGCGGTGGCCTCGAGCGACTGAAATGGCCGCTTCGGGTGGTCGCCGATCGTCAGCGCAACGCCGCGGCTGCGCAGCGCATCGAGAACCGGCTTGGCGAACCAGCTCGGGTGGCGAAACTCGATCGTATGAAGCCCGTCCGGCAGCGCGCCCAGCCAGTCCGCGAGGCGCTCGTCGTCGCGGTGGAAGTTCTCCGGCAGCTGCCACAGGACAGGGCCGAGCCGCCCAGCCTCGATCAACGGCTCGATCCGGTCGTAGAACAGCTTGATCCCCTCGCGGACACCGCTCAGCCGCTTGATGTGGGTCAGGTATCGGCTGGCCTTGATCGCGAACGTGAATCCGTCCGGAACCTGGCTCGCCCACCCGCTGGTCGCGTTGCGAGTCGGCAACCGGTAGAAGGTGGCGTTTACCTCGACGGTGTCGAACCTGGCCGCATAGAGCTCGAGCCATCGCCGGCGTGGCTCGCGCTCCGGATACAGGCGACCGCGCCAGTCGTCGTAGTTCCAGCCCGAGCAACCTACGCATACGCGCTTCATCGGTGGTTGGATACCCGGGCTAATGCGCGGTCAATTCGGCCGCGAAACGACACCCAGCCCGATGATCTGTCCCCACTGCAACCGAACCATTCGCGAAGAGCAGCGCTACCTGATGAGCCTCGATCCCGATCGACCGGGGCTTTTCGAGTCCCTCAGAGGCGAGGGGGGCGAAGGATGGCGGCTGTTTGTGACCACGGCGCTATGCGTTATCGGCGTCCTGGTTCTCACCGCGATCATGATTGCCGCCCGGTAGCTACGCCGTCGCGTCAGCCGCATAGGGCCGTTCCGGGCGCTCGGTTGCCGGCCCTGCCGGTCCACGCTGCATGGCCATCTGAATGACCTGCGCCAGGTGCAGCGCGCTCCGCTCGGAGCCGTGCTCGATCTGCGTGCGGCAACTGAAGCCGTCGGTCATCAGGAGCGTGTGCGGCGACGCTCCGCGTGCGGCTGGAAGGAGCAGGCGCTCGCCGGCCTTGACCGAGACCTCGTAACGCTCTCCGGCCTCGTATCCGAACGAGCCCGCCAACCCGCAGCATCCGGTGTCTAGAACCTCGTAATCCAACCCCAGCCGATCGAGCACCGCGCAGTCGCAGTCGGTCTCGCTCGTGGCCCGTTGGTGGCAGTGGAAGTGCACGAGTGCCTTGGATTCGAGCCGCGGCATATCCCACTTCGCGGCCTGGCGGGCCAGAAACTCCCCGAGCGTGTACGTCTGGCGCGCGAGCCGTTTGGCGTCCTCGTTGCCCGGCAGCATGTTGACCAGTTCATTGCGGAAGACGGCGCCGCAGCTAGGCTCGAGCGCCACCACCGGCGTGCCCGCATGGATGTCGTCGCGCAAGCCGGTGAGGACGCGATGCAGCAGCAGCCTTGCAAGCCTGAGCATCCCGTAGTCGTAGAGCGGCCGGCCGCAGCACAGCGAGGCTCGCGGTACCACGACGCGGAATCCCGCCGCCTCCAGGACCTCTGTAGCGGCCATCGCCACCTCGGGGTGGAAGTGGTCGTTGAAGGTGTCCGGCCACAGGAGCACACGCGGCCGGCCCGACCCGTTCATCCCCGACCGGCCAGCAAACCACTGCTTGAACGTGCGGGTGGCGAACGGCGGCAGCTTCCGCTGCGGGGCCACGCCGGCTAGGCGCTTGCCCAACGCTGCGAACGGCTGTCGCTGAGTGAGCACGTTCGCCAACCGCGGTGCCCGCGCCGCGAGCTCTGCCTCCCAGCGAATGAGACCAAGCGCGTATGCCTGCCGGGGCCGGACGCGGCCCTTGTAGTAGTGCGAGAGGAACTCAGCCTTGTACGTTGCCATGTCCACCCGCACCGGGCACTCGTGCACGCACCCCTTGCACGCCAGGCAGAGGTCGAGCGCCTCCTTGACCTCCTCATTTCTGAAGGCGTCCTCCAGGGGCGAGTCGGTTCGCATCATCTCGAACAGCAGCCGGGCACGACCCCGTGTGGAGTGCTTCTCCTCGAGTGTGACCTGATAGCTGGGACACATGACGGCCGTCTGATCACGGCAGGCCCCGACCCCGAAGCAGCGCTCAGCGGCGTTCGTGAAGCTGCCCCCGTCTGAGGGGAACGCGAACATCGTCTTCAGCGGCCGGGTGGTGTAGGAAGGATCCATCCGCAGGTGGGCGTCCAGCGGATCGGGATCGACGACCTTCCCCGGGTTCATCTTGAAGTCCGGGTCCCAGATCGACTTGAACTCGCGGAACGCGCCCACCAGCTCCGGTCCGAACATCTTGGGCAACAGCTCGGCTCGGGCGTGGCCGTCGCCGTGTTCGCCCGACAACGAGCCGCCGTAGCGCGTCACGAGGTCGGCTGCCGCTTCCATGAAGCGCCGGTAGGTGCGCACCCCCTCCGCGGTCGAGAAGTCGAAGTCAAGCCGGGTGTGAAGACATCCGTGCCCAACGTGGCCGAAGTAGCTGGCGACCCGCAAGCCATGCTCGTCTACCACCCGCTGGAACTCGCGCAGGTAGTCGCCGGTCTTCTCTGGGGCAACGGCGGCGTCCTCCCATCCGGCCCAGCCCGGGTGCTCGCCCGGGATCTTGGAGTGCGTGCAGCCCCCTTCGCGGATCTGCCACACCTGCCTGATCGCCTGATCGCCGCATTCATAGAGCCTGGCGCCGACATGCGGCTCCTGGCCGTCGCGCTGGAGGGCGTCAAGCAGCCGCTGCCCCTGCTCATTGGCATCTTCGGTCGAATCCGCGCCAAACTCGACCAAAAGCCAGGCGTCGCCCGCCGGCATCAGCTCCGGATGGCGCTTGAACCCCTTCTTGAGCTCGTTCTCGATCAGCTGACGGTCGAACGTCTCGAGACCGATCGGGCCGAACTCCATGATCTGCGGCACCTGGTCCGCGGCGCTCGGAGTGTCCTCGTACCCGAGCACCAGTAGCGAGCGGTGCTGCGGGCTGGGGATGAGCCTGCAGACAGCCTCCAGCACCAGACCGCACGTGGCCTCGGTGCCGACGAACGCGGCAGCCAGGTTGAACCCGCCCTCCGGCAGCAGGCGGTCTAGGTTGAAGCCCGAGATCCGGCGTGGGATCTGCGGGTAGCGCTCACGGATCATCTGCGCGTAGCCGTCGCGCAGGTCTCGCAACCGGCCGTAGATCTCACCCACCCGGCCCCCGGCCGCGATGGTGCGCTCGAGCTCCTCGTCGGACACCGCGCTCGGCAGCGTCATGCGGGTGCCGTCGTAGAGCAGGACGTCGAGCGCCTCGATGTTGTCGGCGGTCACCCCCGCGATGATGGAATGCGTGCCGCAGGAGTTGTTGCCGATCATCCCTCCCAGCGTGCACCGGCTGTGGGTCGCGGGGTCGGGGCCGAACGTCAGCTGGTGCTGCTCGGCGGCGTCTCGCAGCCAGTCCAGCACGACGCCCGGTTGGACGCGCGCCAGCTGGCGCTCGGGGTCGAGCTCGACGATGTTGTTCATGTACTTGGAGAAGTCGAACATCACGGCCTCGTTGACCGTCTGTCCCGCCAGGCCCGTGCCGCAGCCGCGAGCGCCGATCGGGGCGCCGAATCGCCGGCAGATCTCGAGCCCGGTGATCACGTCGCTCGCGTCGCGCGGGATCACCACTCCCAGCGGCAGCTGACGGTAGACCGAGCCGTCGTTGGCGTACAGGGCGCGACTTCCGGCTGAGAAGCGAACCTCGCCGCGCAGCGCCAGCGACAGCTCCCGCGCCAACGCGCGCACATCGAGCGCGCTTCCGTCGGTGGCGCTCATCCCCTAGCCGTCATCGCCGCCGTGGCCGTCTCCTCCCGGGAGCTTCTCGGTGACGCGGTCTCTGGCTCGTGTCAGCACGCCGGCAGGGCTGGTCGAGTACTCCATCTCCCTGGCGAGCACGCGCGACATCGTCAGGGCGATCTGTTCGCGGTTGGGCTCGCCGCGGGCCAGGCCCCAGGCGAAACCCTTGGCGTGCTCGGGGTTGATGGTCGGGGTCATCGGCATGTCGTGCGGGTCGACGACGGCCTCGATCAGCGCGGGACCGTCGAGCGCCAGTGCCTCGCTCAGCTGATCGCCGACGCGGGCGGGGTCTTCGATCCTGACCGCCCGCAGGCCACAGCCCTCGGCCACCTTCGCGAAGTCGACCGGCTGGAGCTCGACCCCGTACTGCGGATTGCCGAGAAACGCCATCTGCTCCCACTTGATCAGCCCAAGCACGTCGTTTCGCATCACGATCACCTTGACCGGGAGCTGATGTTGGGCGAGCGTGGCTAACTCTCCCATCATCATCGTCAGCGACCCATCGCCCGTGAGCGCTACGACCTGACGGTCGGGGTATGCCGCCTGCGCGCCAATGGCGTACGGCAGCGCGGCCATCATCGAGCACATGGTGCCGCTGAACGAGAACAACTGCCCACGGCGAAGCTCGGTGCGTGCGGCCCAGGTCGTGACCGTCCCCGAATCGCCGCACAGGATCGCCCGGTCGCCGAGCGAGTTGCCCAGGTGGTAGGGAATCGCGTCGGGCTTGATCGGATTGCCGTCGACGGGCTGCGCACGCTCCTGGAGCAGCGCCCGCCAATCGCGCATCTCGCCCTGCGCCTGCTCCAGGAATGAGCGGTCCGAGCGAGTGTCGAGCAGCGGCTCGAGTTCGGCCAGAGTCAGCTTCGCGTCGCCGCATAGCCCCACATCCACCGCGTAGCGGAGGCCGATTCGCTCAGGGCGATCGTCGATCTGAATCCCTTGGGCCTGCCCCGGGGCCGGGAGGAACTCGATGTACGGGCTGGAGCTACCGACGATCAGGATCGCGTCACAGCTGCTGAGCGCGTTCTGAGCGGGGCGCGTACCGACCAGCGCATACCCGCCGAGGCAGTAGGGGCTGTCGTCAGGTACGGCGTCCTTGCCCAGCATCGCCTTGACGATCGGGGCCCCGAGCTTTTCGGCCACCTGCTCGACCTCCTGGCCGGCTCCGCGCGCGCCGGCGCCGATGAAGATCAATGGCCGCGAGGACCCCGAGAGGACCTTCGCCGCCTGCTCGAGCCGCTCGCGCGGCGGCAGCCGCTTTCCGTCGATGGCGGTCACGGCCGAGTGGCCCTCGATGTTCTTGATCGAGCGGTCCCCGGTCACCGCCTCGCCGGACTGGATGTCGATCGGGAACGCGATGGCCGCCGGTCCGCGGTGGGCGATCGCCGAGCGGACCGCCATGTCCACGACGTTCAGGACGTGGGCCTCGCCCATCACCCGCTGGCTGTAGACGCAGGCATCCTGCAGGGCGTGATCGTGGTTGATGTCCTGGAGGTAATGGGTCCCGATCACGTCGTGGTACGTCATGCCCGTGATCGCCACCACCGGCGACTGGTCGATCCGGGCGTCGTAGAGCCCGTTCATGAGATGCACGGCCCCGGGAGCGGCGGTGGCCAGGCAGGCCGCGGGCCGGCCCGTGAACTTCCCGTATGCGCACGCGGCCAGCGCCGCCGTCTCCTCGTGCCGGACGTGGATGAAGCGGATTCGATCGCGATGGGTGCGAAGCGACTCCATGACCCCGTTGATCCCATCGCCCGGTAGGCCGAACACGACGTCGATCCCCCACTCCAGCAGGCGCTCCACCAGTTGATCGGATGCCGTCCGGGTTCGCGCCATCGTCGCTCCTCTTACCTCGTTAACCGTTTGCTGACTACGTACCCGCCGGACGGCCCGCGGCAATCGCGTCGTCAGCGGGCTAACGAAAAGTGGGCGGGACAGGACGCGACAGGCGG
>DAIPIC010000060.1:7038-17951 GCA_036771025.1 Solirubrobacteraceae bacterium | reverse complement strand
GCCGATCCTGGCGGTCTTTCAGGTCATGGACTACGGGGGTGAGCTGCTGCTGGCAGTGGCGTTCGTGCTGGTGTCCATGCAGGCCATGCGGGTGGGGCTCCTCACCCGGTTCATGGGCTATCTGGGGGTCATCGCCGGCATCCTCGTCCTGTTCGCGATCACGCCCATTCCCATCGTCCAGGCCTACTGGCTGGTCGCTCTGGGGGTGCTGTTCGCGGGCCGCTGGCCGCCGGGAACGCCTCCCTCGTGGCAGACGGGAAGGGTCGAGCGCTGGCCCTCCTCGCAGGAGCTTCGCGAACAGCGCATGCGCTCGGCCAACGGCAGACAGCGGGCGAAGCCCGCACCCCCGACTCCCACCCCCGCCGAGCCGACGGGCGCGGCGACCGCCGGCTCCAGGACCTCTTCGGCCAGGGGGCCGAGGAGCGCCACGCCGAAGCGCAAGCGCAAGCGGCGCAAGTAGGGCACGAACCGGCCCACCGGCTGCCGCTCGTCGGCGCCAGACGACCGCTCGGGGGCGGACCAGCGCCGTTCGGCGATCTGTCGTTGCCCGCGCCCGGGCCGCGCTGTAACGCTCCCGGCAGTCCCTTCCAAACAACAAGGAGGAGGAGCACATGGAAGCAAGTCGTATGCCAGGGCCTGGGCCTCGGGAAGCCGACGTGGCTCCAGCTCCGGACCCGACCGGTGGTCGGGCCGCGGGCCTTTGGACGCCGGCCGATCCCGGGCCGCTGGGGCTTGCCGGATTCGCGGCCACGACATTCGTGCTCAGCGTGATGAACGCGAACCTCGTTAGCGATAAGGGCATCGGCTCCGTGCTGGCGCTCGCGTTCGCGTACGGGGGCCTGGCACAGCTGCTGGCTGGAATGTGGGAGTTCCGAACCGGTAACACGTTCGGTGCGGTGGCGTTCTCGTCCTACGGCGCGTTCTGGATCTCGTTCTTCTTCCTGATCAAGGTCGTGCCGGCCGCGGCTGTCACCAAGCACGGGCTCTCGCTGTACCTGTGGGCGTGGGGGATCTTCACCACGTACATGTTCTTCGCCTCGCTGAGAACCACGGCGGCGATATCGCTGGTGTTCCTACTGCTCGCGGTGACATTCATCCTGCTGGCGATCGGCGACATGGGCGGAGGTCATCTCAGCATCACCCATGCCGGTGGCTATGTCGGGATCGTGACGGCGGTGGCCGCCTGGTACGCCTCGTTCGCGGCGGTCCTCAACTCGACGTTCGGTCGGGTTATCGCGCCGGTTGTCCCGCTGCGCCGCTAGTCACTGCTAGCTGCGCTGTCGAGTACGGCGATTGGTCGGCCGGGGCGTTCGCGCCCCGGCCGATCCCATTCCATCAGCCGAAAATCGTTGACCGGGCCGCTCGCCGCGAGGGCGCCCACGGCTTGCGGCGCCAGGTCGAGATCCATAAGCGAGAGTCGGTCATAAGCCACCGGGGCCCCGAGCCGTTCGCCCCGGCATTTCAGCGCCGCCTCGTAGCGCACCCAGCTCCTGAGGAACTCCCGCCCGCGAGCGGGCGCGGGGAGGCCCCGAAGACGCTCCGCCTCTTCGATGCCAAGGCCCCGCGCGGCGATCGCCAGCACGTCCACTTCTCGGCCGAGCAGCTCCACGTCGATTCCGATCTCGCAGCCGGGGGCGAACGCGTAGAGCGCGAGATCGCCGGAGTGCGCGAGATTGAACGAGACGGGGGAGCCTCGCACCTCCGGCTTGCCATTCGCACTCAGCTCGATCCGGATTCGGCTGGGGTCGGCGTCCAGGTAGCGCCCTAGCAGCAGCCTCAGCAGGGAGCGGCCCCTGATCCACCTGGTGCGGTCGGCGCCGAACCGGAAGCGCGTGGCGCGGGCGTGCTCGTCGGCCGAGAGCACGTCGTGATCGCAGCAGCACCGTGAGAGGTCCGCCCGCCAGGCCTCGATGTGGCCGTCAGCGAGCGGCATCGATCAGGTCCCGCAGCCGGTCAGCCAGCGATGCCACGTCGGGTTCGCGCATCATCGAGCGATGGTTCCCCGGTACCTCCACCTCGATCACGCCCGCGGTGTCGAGCCCGTACCACCGGTCGAGCCACGCGTGTACTCGGAGCTCTTGCGAGCGCACCAGGGTCACGATCCCGCCATAGGGCCCCGCTCTGTAGGCCTGCGCCGCCCGCGCGCTCACGTCGAGCACCCGCCGCCGCTGGCGGCCTGCGGCGCCGCTGCGTCGGCCGAGCGAGAGAATGTCGGCGGCTTCATCGATCCGCCAGCCGAGTCGGTCCTTGACGTCATCGAGCCGGCTTCTCAGTGTCCGGCGCGAGGGCTCGACCGGCGTCACCCAGTCCGGGGGCTTGGGTAGCAAGCTCGGGCAGATCCCATAATTCGGGTAGGCGTCAACCCAGGCCCAGGAGATCAACCATTCGTCGTCGGGCCCGTTCAGTTGCGGAAAGAGGTCGCGCACGCCGTCGCGCATCCTGTAGATCTCGCGCAGATATCGGGTGATCGCCGGAGCGTCGTCGGCGGGCTCGCCGAGCCACCGCAGGAGCTCGGCGCCGTCGGGACGCGAGAACGGATCGAGTTCCGGACGGGCGCGCCGAACCGCGCCCAGCATGTACTCGTCAAACGGGGTCCCGTCGAACAGGAGCCGGGGCTGCCAGAGCGGACCCCCGGAGTCGAGCGCCACCAGCAGCGCGACCTCTTCACCCTTCGACGTCAGCCGCCGCGCCATCTCGTAGGCGATCGATGCCCCGAGGCACCGACCCGCGAGCAGGTACGGCCCGCGCGGCTGCCGACGGCGGAGCTGGCGGACATAGTGCTTGGCGGCCGCCGGGACCGAAGTGTGCAACGGGGCGTTCCCATTCAGGCCCCGCGGCTGAAATGCATAGAGTGGCTGGTCGTTCGGGAGGCGCCGCGCCAACGCCGCGAACCCGGTGGCGTTGCCGTCGCCGGCGCAGACGCAAAAAAGCGGCGGCTTCCGTCCACCGGCCTTGACGGTGACCAGAGATCGGCGTGCTCCCTGCCAGCCTTCGCGCCGGATCAACGCGGCCAGCTGCGAGACCGTCGGGGCCTCGAAGATAGTCGCCAACGGCAGGCTCTTGCCGAGTTGGTCCTCGATGGCACCGAACAGCTCGACCGCCAGCAGCGAATGACCGCCGAGGTCGAAGAAGTCATCATCTATGTCGAACCCGTCGCGGTCGAGCACTCGCTGCCAGATGGCGAGCAGCGCCCGCTCGAGCTGATCCCCTCGGCGCCGACCACGGCGGCCCGGCCTGTAGCGCGGCCCTGTCTCTGGCGGTGGCAGAGCGGCCACGTCGAGCTTCCCACTCGAGCCCAATGGCAGCGCCTCGAGCATCACCCAGGCCGAAGGGACGGCGTATGACGGGAGCGTGAGCGCAGCGTGGCCCCGCAGCTCGCGCGGGGTGGGTGCCGCTCCGGCGGCCGGGACCACGTATGCCGCCAGGGCCTGCCCCGGTGCCTCGCGCTCGAATGCCGCAATGTGGGCATCGGCTACGGAGGGATGTCGGCGAAGCGTCTCCTCGATTTCACCCGGCTCGATGCGGAAGCCCCTGATCTTCAGCTGCCGGTCAGCGCGTCCCAGGAACGCCAGCCTCCCATCTGGCCGCCAGCGCACGCGGTCCCCGCTGCGGTACATCCTCGAGTGGCCATCGGCAGAGAATGGGTCGGGCAGAAACCGCAGTGCGGTGGCATCCCGGTCGCCGCTGTAGCCCAGCGCGATTCCGTCGCCTCCGATGAACAGCTCACCCTCGACGCCGATCGGCACCTGCCTGCCGGCGCTGTCGAGCACGTACGCGGTGCTACCAGGGACCGGCCGCCCGATCGGGACCGGCCCGTCGACCCGATCACCGGGAACCATCCGGTGGACGCAGCTGAAGGTCGTGGCTTCGGTCGGGCCGTATCCGTTGATCAGGACACCGTCTGGGGGCAGCACGTCGAGAGCGCGGCGGACGTGAGCGGGCGAGAGCACATCGCCGCCGGCCAGGAGCTGGCGTAGCGATCGCAGCAGCTGTGGCCGGTCATCGACGACGCGATGAAACAACCCGGCGGTCAGCCACGCCGTGGTGACCCCTTCGCCGATGATGACCTCCTCCAACTCGCTGAGAGCGAGAGGGCCGGGCGGCGCCAGTACCAAGCGGCCGCCGTTCAGGAGCGCGCCCCAGATCTCGAAGGTCGAAGCGTCGAACGACGGCGGGGCAAATCCAAGAATGGACTGCTCGGGATCGAGTCGGACGTAGTCCGCGCCGCGCACCAGCCGCGCGATCGCTCGGTGGGGGACCGCCACTGCCCTTGGGGGGCCCGTGGACCCCGAGGTGAACATCACGTACGCGGTGTCCATTGCCTCTACCGCGGTGTCGGGAGCGGTGTCGGGATGGTGGGCGAGGTCCGGATCGTGGACGGTGACGATCCGGCTTGGCGCCACCGGAACCTGCTCGCGCCAACGGGGGGCAATCAGGATCCGATCGATCTCGGAGATTGCAACGAGGCGCTCCAGGCGGGCCCGAGGATCGCGTGGATCGAGGGGAACGTACGCCGCCCCCGCTTTCGCGATGGCCAGGAGGCTCACGACCAGCTCGATCGACCGTTCCAGAGCCACGCCCACCCGAGTGCCGGGCCGGACGCCGACCTCGAGCAACTGATGAGCCAGCCGATTGGCGCGGCGGTCGAGCGAGCCGTAGTTGACCGTCTCCCGATCGAATGTGACGGCCGGCGCGTCGGGTCTCTCCGCCGCACGCGCGGCAAACAGCGTCGCGATCGTGGCGTCGCGCTCGTAGTCCGTCCGCGCGCCGGCGCGGTCCAGTCCGCTCCAGCTTGTGAGGCGCTCGCGCTCCTCAGCCGCCAGCAGATCGAGTTCCGACAGGCGGGCGTCAGGTCGGCTCGCGAGCTGGGCCATCGCAGCCAGGTGCTGGCCCGCTAGTCGGTCAGCCGTCTCATCCGAGAACAGATCAGAGTGCTCCCAGACGAAAGTCATTCCACCGTCGTGATCGTCAACTCCGATCACGTTGAGGTCCGCCTTGGCCGTGCCATTCGGCAGCGCCTGTGCCAGCCGGACGTCGAGCCCGTGCCAGTACTCGCCGCTCCGGGGGGAGTCGTGGAATGAGAAGAGGACGTTGAAAAGCGGTGACCGGCTAGCGTCGCGCGGCGGGTTGAGGGCCTCCACCACGGCGTCGATCGGTGCGTCCGCGTTGGCGTACGCCTCGAGCGCAACGCGGCGCACGCGCCGCAGCAGCTCTGCGACCGTAGGGTCGCCGCCCAGATCGACGCGGAGGACGACGGTGTTGACAACCATCCCGAGCAACCGCCGGCTGGCGGGCTCGGTTCGGTTGGCGACGCCCGAGCCGATCTGGAGGTCCTCGTCGCCGCCGTACCGCTGTGCAAGCGCCGCGAAGGCCGCGAGCGAGGCCATGAATACGGTCACGCCGGCCCGGCGAGCGGCGGCAGACAGGGCGGCCACGGCATGTGGATCCATCCGCCTGCGCACCGACGAGCCGGTAAACGACTCGCGTGCGCCGCGGGCCCTGTCGGCGGGGAATTCGAGCAGCGCTGGGTTTGGGTTGAGCGTCCGTGCCCAGTATGCGAGCTGCCGGGCCACCAGGTCGCTCTTGATCAGCTCCCGCTCCCAGCGGGCGTAGTCCTGAAACTGCAGGTCCGGCTCCGCCAGCGCGGGAGCGCGGTGCTGGGCCCGCGCGGAATAAAGCTCGGACAGCTCGCTGACCAGGACCGCGAAGGACCAGCCGTCGTGGATCAGATGGTGCTCGACGTGCACGAGTACCCAGTCGCGGTCGCCGAGGCGGATCAGCGCCCAGCGAACCAGAGGAGCTTGCCCCGGGTCGATTCGCGTCCGGACCCGCTCGCGGATCAGGCTGGCGTCAGCGGCGGGGCTCGAGCCGCGCAGATCGATCGTCTCGAGCGGCAGCGAGACGGACTCATGGATCAGCGCTCGGGGCTCGCCGCTCACCTCGGTGAAAGCGGTGCGCAGGATTTCGTGGCGAGCGATCAGGTCTGCGAGCGCGCCGGCGAGCGCGTCCGGATCGAGATCGCCGCCAAACCTGATTAAGGACGCGAACTGGTAGGCGATCGATTCGGGGTGCATCCGGCCGAACAGCCATGCCCGTCGCTGGGCGAAACTGAGCGGCGCGGTCGTCTGCTTGCGGCCGGCCAGCAGACGCGGTCGTTCCGGAGCCCCGCCGGGCTGGAGCTCGATGCGGTCGCTGAGCGCCTGGGCGGTTGGGTAATCGAACACCGTGCCGACGTCCAGCTCGGCCCCCAGGCGCTCCCGGAGCATCCCCACGAGCCCGATCGCAAGCAGCGAATCGGCACCTAGGTCGAACAGGTTTTCATCCACGCCAACCGAATCGAGTCCCAGAAGCTCGGCCATGACGGCGGCGATGCGCTCCGGGGTGGTGGTGGCGGCCGGGGAGGACGCGCTGGCATGGCGGCGGCCGTCGTCCACCGGGCGGCCTGCGGGGCGGAGCGCAGCGTGATCTACCTTGCCCCGATCGGTGAGCGGCAGCGCAGCGATCGTCGAAAACCTGGAAGGCACCATGTAACCGGGCAGCCGCTGCTCGAGAAAGGCCCGCAGCTCGGGTGCCGGGGGGGCGTGATCGGTGGCGGGGACCACGTAGGCGACGATCTGCCTGTGGCCGGCGACAGGCTCCTCGGCCGCGACCGCCGTTTCCTGAACTCCGGGGTGGCCACCCAGAACGTGCTCGATCTCCGAGAGCTCGACTCGCTGGCCCGCGATCTTCACCTGGCGGTCCATGCGTCCCAGGAAGAGAAGCTCGCCGTCCTCGCGCAGTCGGACCCGATCTCCGGTCCTGTACATGGTTGCGCCTCCGAACGTGTCCGGGCAAAACCGCTCGGCCGTCAGATCCGGTTGACGGCGATAGCCACGGGCCACTCCCGCTCCGCCGATCCACAGCTCGCCAACTTCCCCTGGATCCATGAGGCTCCCCTCGGCATCGAGCACGTACAGCTCGTAGCCGGGCAGAGGCCGACCGATGGGAATCGGCCCGTCGGCGGGGTCCCGCACCTCGTACGAGGACGCCAGAATCGTGGTCTCGGTCGGGCCGTAGCCATTGATGAGTCGGACGCCGGGATGGGCTTCGCGCAGCGAACGGGCGGCGAGCGGCGAGAGGACGTCGCCCGCCGAGACGACCACGCGAAGCTCCGCCAGGTCCGCCAGGGCCACGCGCACCAGCTGGTGCAACACGCCGGGGGACACGGCCAGAAACGTGATCCCGCGAGAACCGATGAGCCGCCCCAGGGCGCGCGGATCAGGCCTCCCGGGTGGGGCGATCACAAGCCGCGCGCCGGATGTGAGCGCTCCCCAGATCTCGAGGCCCGAGACATCGAACTCAAGCGGGATCAGCTGCATCACGACGTCGTCTCCGCGCGGTACCACGTCGGCTTGGGAGCCGATCAGGCTTGTGAGATTGCGGTGCGTGACTTCGACGCCCTTCGGCCGCCCAGAGGAGCCTGAGGTGAACATCACGTACGCGAGCCGGTCGGGGTCCAGCGCGACCGGCGGACGGTCGGCGGACGCTGCCCGTCGGTTGCTCAGGGTCCTGGCGTCGAGCCGAAGCAGGTCCCCCGGGAGGCCCTGCCCGTGCGCGCCATCGCTGATCGCGATCCGGATCCCTGCCAGCTCCACGATCGAGCGCTGGCGCATCGCCGGGTACGCCGGACTGACCGGCACGTAGGCCGCTCCTGCGTACACCACCCCAAGCAGAGACGCGACGGCCTCCCAGGACCGCGGAAGGCACACCGCCACCGGCTCCTCGGGACGAACGCCCGCCAGCAGCAACTCATCGGCGATCGCCGCCGCCGCGGCGTGTAGCTCCTCGTAGCTGAAACGGCGCTCGCCGTCCTCGACCGCTATCCGGTGTGGGTCGGCCCGCGCGCGGCCGGCGACGAGCGCGCCCAGCCAGGCCTCCCCGGGCCGGGCATCCGTGCTGCCAGTCGGGCTCTTCACGCCGCCGGAGGGTAGTCCCGATCCGGTTTCCGGAGCGGCTAGACCCCTCGCCGCCGCGGTAGGCTGATGCGCCGAAATCTAGATCTTTGCTAGGGTCCCTACCTGACGATCTCGGGGCAAGCATCAGAGGCTGCCGGGCCGAGATCGGACCTCATCAAACAACCAGGGGGTACCCGTAGTGATGTCTCTAAAAAGCCTGGCTCGACGACGGCTATTTCTGCTGGGCGGGTCGCTTTTCGGTGCAATTGTGCTGATGGCTGGCGGTGCAGGCGCGGCGTCGGCTGCCCTGTTCCCGCAGTGCCCGCCGGTCGGTAGCAATCTCGGATGCAGTCAGCTGGTAGTCATAAATTCGAACGGCACCGCGACGGTGCAGACCGATCCGGCGGCGCCGGCGAACGGCTATGACGGGGCGGAGGACACGCTGATCGGCGTGCAGAATAACTCGGGGCGCTCGATTTCGAGCGTGAATCTGGCCAGTACGACCCGCGACATCTTCGGGTTCGACGGCGACGGGCTGTGCAACCCGGCGCAGTGGCCCTCGCCCCTGACACGCACAACACCACCAGGTTGCCCAGGGATTCAGGGCTTCGGTCTCACTGGCTACGAGGGTCCGGGGACTTCTTTCTCCAATGTCAGCTCGAACAAGCTGACCGGCACGCTCAACTTCAGCCCGGCGCTGGCTTCGGGTAGCTCGCGTTACTTCGCCCTCGAGGAGGCGCTGGCCTCAGGTCAGCTCCGCTCCTCGCAGAGCGGGCCGATTCCTGGTCCGATCACCCACAGGGGGCGTACGGTCAGGTTCGACCTGACCTGCGTCGGCGCTGCGAACTGCGCCGGGAAGGTGCGCCTGGTGATCAGGACTAAGAACGGTCAGATCCTGAGATGGCTGTCTTCCGCAAAGAACACCCGGTTGCAGATCATCGGAGCGATCTCGATCTCCATCTCGTCGGGACGCACCGTCAATCTCGTGGTGAGCCCAAATAAGGCTGGCAAGCGGCTACTTGCGAATCTGCGGCACCGGAACGGCTTCACGACCGCCATCCGGGTCGTCATCGGCGGACAGACCTACACGGTCGGGACCGTCCGCCTGAGCTAAGCCCTCGGTTGGGTTCCTCGGCGCCGGGCGGGAAACTCCGCCCGGCGTCGCGGGCCCTACACCCCTAGTCGCCGCCGCAGCTCCGCCACGTGCCGGCGGGCAATGGGGATCGTCTGCCCGTCCTCGAACGCAAGCTCCGCGGTTCCACCGAGCTGGGGCCGCAACTCGAGCACCCGACCGAGATTGGCCACGTACTGGCGGTGGACCCGAGCGAAGCCGAAAGGCTCCCACCGCTCCTCGATGGCCGCCAGGGTCGCTCGAAGCAGGTAGCGTCCCTCGTCGGTCACGATGCGGACGAAGTCGCCGTGCGCCTGGGCGTACAGGATCTCGTTCCGGGCCACGAGCCTGATCGCGCCGGTCCGGGCACTGGCGACCGCCACCATGTCGTGCTCGGACGGCGCCCTGGGGTCATGGACGGGGTGGTCGTTCGTCTCCTGCGGCCGGCCACGATCCAGAGCCGACGCCACCCGGTCCAGTGCCTCCTCGACGCGGTGGCGGCTGACCGGCTTACGCAGGTAATCCAGTGCGGCCAGCTCGAAGGCGTCCACCGCGGCCGTGTCGTAGGCGCTGACGAACACGATCCGTGGCGGCGAGGCGAAGCGCTTGAGCACTCGGGCCAATTCCAAGCCGTCGAGGTCGGGCATGCGCACATCGAGGAAGATCGCGTCGTAGCGGTTCGCCGAGGCTTTGACCACCGCGTCGTGGCCGCCGAACGCGCACTCGACCTCCTCCACGGCCGGGGACGCTCTGAGGATTCGAGCCAGGTCTTCGAGCTGTGTCTGCTCGTCATCGACGGCTAGGATCGTCAGCCGATCGGAGCTCACGACAGGCCCGCGAGCGCCCGCTGCTCGGCATCAGCCCGGAGGTTGGGCACGGTCATCACCGCCGTGGTTCCCTCTCCCGGCCCGGAGTCGATCCGCAGCGCGTATCGCTCGCCAAACGTCGCGCGCAGGCGTCCGTCGACATTCGAGATCCCGATGCCGCCGCCCGTGCCGGCCAGCACGGCGGAGACGCGCTCGGGCTCGATCCCGGAGCCGTCGTCGCGCACCAGCAGCTCGACGTCGTCCCCGACCACCCGGCCGATCAACTCGACGCGTCCGGTCCCCGCCCGCTGCTCCACCCCGTGGCGCACCGCGTTCTCCACCAGCGGCTGGACCGACATGGCGGGCACGACCGCCGACATCGCTTCCGGAGCCACGTCGACTGAGATATGCAGGCTGTCGCGGAACCGGGCCTGCTCCAGGCGCAGGTAGCGCTCGACGTGCTCGAGCTCCTCGCCCAAGGTCACATACGAGCGCCCGTCGCGGAACAGATAACGGGTGAACTCCGCGAAGTCGATCAGCAGCTCGCGAGCCTCCTCCGGCCGGGCGTGGATGTCGCCCGCCACCGCAGCCAATGCGTTGTAGATGAAGTGCGGCGAGATCTGCGCCCGTAGCGCGCGCAGCTCGGCCTGGGCGATCCGCTCCTCCTGCTCTGCCATCACCGACAGCTCGACCTGCGCGGACACGAGGCTTGCCGCCTCCTGGACGACCCGCAGCTCGTGGTGGCTCGGCCTCCCGACCGAGCGATAGAAGGTGATCAGCGTCCCGGCGCGCCTGCCCTGGACGATCAGCGGCGCCATCACGGCGGACCGCAGTGGGCACCGTGGGTCGGAGGAGATCAGCCGGGGCTCGATGTGGATCCGGTCGTCGGCCGTGCGGGCCAGAAGCCTCGAGAGCAGATCCCCGGGGCGGACCTGCTCCTGCCCCTCGCCTTCGATCGACAGCACCGCCTCGGTGTCGGCGAGCGCGATCGCAGCCGCGCCCGTGAGGGCGCGAAGGTGCGGCACGGCCTGTTTCCACAAAGCTCAGATGGCGTGTCGAAAT
>DAIPIC010000060.1:0-7028 GCA_036771025.1 Solirubrobacteraceae bacterium | reverse complement strand
TCTCGGCCGTGTGGTTGACACCGGCCCGCTGCGGTCCGGTGATGCCGTCCGGGTAGCGGCCCATCATCAGCGGCCGGTCCCGCAGGTGCGGCACGGCCTGCTCGGCGGTTCGCGCCGACAGGCCGCGACGGAGGTGGGGGAGCGTCGAGGTCGCGGCGTGCAGCGCCGATTGCATACCCATCGCCTCGGGCGTGCGCTCGGCCCGGCGCATGCGTACAAGGACCCAAGCCGCGGCGAGAACGGCCAACCCCACCAGGATGCCGACCACGACCTCCATCGAAGCGTCAGGAGAAGGTTACTCCCGCGGTGGACGGGTGACGACGGATGGGGGCAATCTGGACGGCGCTTGAGCGACGGCGCTGCGCGCGCGATGATGCGCCGATGAGCACTACCACGATCACCTCCTACGAAGAGGCGCGCGCCCAGCATCGCTGGTCGGTACCGGAGCGCTACAACATCGCCGCCGACGTCTGCGACCGCCATCCGCGTGACAAGCTGGCGATGATCCACGAGGACTTCACGGGCAACGTGCGTCGCGTGAGCTGGGGCGAGATCCAGGATGACGCCAACCGCTTCGCAAACGTGCTGGTGGCGCACGGAGTGCAGCAAGGCGACCGGGTGGCGATGCTGTTGCCGCCGACGCCCCAGACCGCCGCTGCCTTCTTCGGCACCTGGAAGGTGGGGGCGATCCTGCTGTCGATGTCCGTGCTCTACGGCGACGAGGGGATCCGCCATCGGCTGAGCGACTCGCAGGCAAAGGTGCTCGTGACCAACGCCCCCAACGCGGGTCGGATCGAGCGCTCATTGGTCGAGCACCTGCTGATCCTCGATGAGGAGTTGCTGAGCCGCGGGGGCAGGACGTTCGAGACGCTTGAGACGGCCGCCGAGGACCCGGCGCAGCTCTATTACTCCTCGGGGACAACTGGATTGGCCAAGGGCATCCTCCACGCCCACCGCTACATCCTCGCCCACGAGGAGTTCCTCTACTGCCATGACGTCCGGGAGAACGAGGTCTTCCACGGCATGGGCGAGTGGGCCTGGGCGGCGGGAATATGCCCTCTGCTTGGCCCCTGGCGTATGGGAGCGGTGCAGGCGGTCTACCAACGCGAGGGCGGGTTTGACCCCCACAAGCAGCTTGACTTCCTCTCCCGCCACGAGGTCGCCAACGTGTTCGGCACGCCGACCGCGATTCGGGCCATGATGTCGATCGGCGACGCCGGAACCCGCTACCCGCAGAAGTTCAGGATCGTGTGCTCCGCGGGCGAGCCGCTCAACCCCGAAGCCATCCGTTGGTTCAGGGAGCAGTACGGGATCACCGTCCTCGACTACTACGGGCTGACGGAGTCCTATCCCCTGTGCGCCAACTACCCGTTCATGGAGGTCCGGGAGGGGTCGATGGGCAAGCCCGTGCCCGGCTGGGAGGTGGAGATCCTCGATGAGGATGAGCGCCCAGTGGCACAGGGAGAGCGCGGCGAGATCTGCCTCAAGGCCCGGTCAAACCCCCATTACCCGCTGGGCTACTGGAACCGGCCGGCGGAGGATTCCGAGGAGGCGTTCGGCGGGCAGTGGTTCCACACCAAGGACGCCGCTCGCCAGGACGAGGACGGCTACTTCTGGTACGAGGGCCGGGCGGACGACGTGATCATCTCGGCCGGGTACCGGATCGGGCCGTTCGAAGTGGAGTCGGCGTGCCTCGAGCATCCGGCGGTGGCCGAGGCCGCTGTGGTGGCCTCGCCGGACGAGCGGCGGGGCAACGTGGTCAAGGCCTTCGTCGTCTTGGCTGAGGGTCACGAGCCTGCGGCCGAGCTGGGCGAGGAGATCAAGTCGTTCGTGCGCGAACGCCACTCGGCTTACGCCTACCCGAGGTTGGTCGAGTTCGTGCCCGACCTGCCGAAGACGCTGACGGGTAAGATCAGGCGGATAGAGCTGCGTCAGCGGGAGCAAGGGCAGCCCCGCTCATAACGCCAAGCGCCGCGCGCAGCTCGTGTGGCGCGTCGGTGGTGATCGCGTCGAGCCCCAGCCCCAGAACGAGCGGCAGCAGCTCGGAGTGGTTGATCGTGCCGGTCGTGACGCTCAGGCCCGCGGCCTGAAGCGTGTCCACCAGGGACGGCGAGAGCAGAAAGTATTCGACGCACACGCCGCCAACGCCCGCGTCACGGGCCCATTCGGCCAGCTCCTCGATCCCATAGTCGGCGATGATGATCGCCCGGGCGTCAAAGCCGAGCCCGGCCGCCAGCTCGCAGGCGCTGGTGAAGAAGCTGATGATCTCGACCCTGTGCGGTGTCGAGGTCAGCTGCCGGCACACGGCGCGAGTTGTCTCGCGGGCCAGCGCCGGATCTGCGTGAGCCTTTATCTCGAGCTGCAACGGCATCCCCGGCGGGACCAGCTCCAGCAGCTGCTCTAGCCGCAGCGGCCGCTCTCCGGTCGGCTTTCCGTGATGGTCGCGCAAGTGCCCGGCGACGATCTCGGTCGCGGTGCGCTCGTGTGCCCAGCCATGGAGATCCGTGCCCAGCTGAAGCAATGGATCGTGGAGGAGCACGATGTCGCCGTCAGCGGTCAGGCAGCAATCGGTCTCCAGGCCGCCGACTTCTCGCTCCAGCGTCCTCTCAAGCGCGGTACGCGAGGAGTCCGGTCCGTAGGCACGTCCCAGCCGGTGGGCGTAGATCGTGGGAAGCATCGGCTTCAGGATGTACCGCCGGGCTGGGGGATCCGTTACTCATCTGTGATCTATTCGACACTAGGTTGTGACCGGCGGGAGCGCTCAGCGTTGGGCTGTCGCCCTCGAGTGTGACCTCATTTCCGCCAGGATCCGTTCCAGCCGAGGCTCGCTGTCGAGGTCTACGTAGCTCATGGCACCCGCCACCGCCGGGTGCACTGCGGCGATCTGGGCGTGCATCTCCTGGGCCACCGCCCTGTAGCTCGGATGGCCCTCCCGTCCGGAGCGAAGCTCGATCAGCTGCATCGCCTCCCGGGCGTTGAGATCGAGCACATAGCGGATCCTGTACCCCAGGCAGAGCGCGTATGGCGCCGCATCCGGCAGTCCTTGCTGGCGTAGGCGCTCGTACTCGGCCCCCGACAGCTCGAGGCCCCGGCGATAGGAGTCACCACAACCGGCGAGCTCGACCTCCTCCGGAACCTCGGCCCCCAGATCCGGAGTCAGCGCCTGCCACTGAACCGTGAGCATGCGATGGCGCTGGAGGTCGCGGAAGGCGCCGTAATCGGAGACGATCTCAAAGCGGTAGCGAAGCGCTTCGAGACCCCGGCCCGGCCGGTGACGGCGGTTCGAGCGCCGCGCGACGAGGTCGGCAAGCAACTCCGCGCGCTGCTGTTCGCCGAGCCGATCCAGCGCCTCGCGGATCAACTCCTCAGAGCACGCCGAGGCTTCGAACAGCAGGGCCGAGAGCAGATCGTCCTCGTCTCCTTCCGCTCGAAGCAGCGTGACCGATGGTCCGCCTCCGGTCTCCTCCCTCAGCCCCAAACGATCCGCCCATCGCCGCCCCGCTGCCTCGCGCCGCTGTAGGTAGTCAATCCACTCGCCCCCGCGGTCCGGTCGCTCCACCCGGGCCAGGAAGCTGGGGATCACACCGTTCAGCTCGGTGAGGATCATGTTCCCGTAGCGGCGGGCTTCGGGCAGGGGGTGGGCGAGCAGGTGGAGGATCAGCTGCTCGTAGGTCTGCCCGGTGGCGAACATGCCCACGTGCGAGAGCGAGCTGGCAGGGAGGATGCCGCGTAGGAGATCCAGTGCCTTGGCCTTGATCGCGCGAGTGTGCGCGGCCTCGGGCTCGTCGGATCCTCGGGGGAACTGCTCCCGCGCCCAGCCCATGACCGCCGGAAGCGCGGCCGCATAGATGGCGAACAGCTCGTCCATGGCCGCGCGGTACTGCGGGCCGAGCTCGGGATCGCGGTAGTAGCGGTAGCCGCCGGGGGGATCCGGCATCGGGGCGTCGTAGGCGATGTAGCGCGTCGATTGCTCGAGGTACGCCGCCAGCCTGGGGCGCTGAAGGATCTTGGTCATGACGTTCGAGACCCATTCGCAGGCGACGTGCGCCCCGCCGAGCTGCGCGACCGAGTCATCGCCGTAGCCAAGGAAAATGCGGTCATAGAGCTGAGCCGCCCTTCGGCCCTCGCCCGCTTCCACCTCGCCGCCAGGCCGCGGGAGGTCAGCGGCGAACTCGTTTAGGAACAGTCGGCGGAGCGTTCCCGGGTAGCGCGAGTAGCGCGCGAACAACGCACCTTTGACCGTCTCGGGCAGGTTGACTAGCGCGAATACCGGGCTGTCGAGATTCGTGAAATGAGGGCGCAGACACTCGCGCTCTGATTCGCTGAAGCTCTCGACCGGGTAATCCACGGGCCGGCCGATCGTAGCGGCGTAGGCGGCGGGCGCTCGCTACCGCCGGGCCGGTCCGCTAGCCCGCGCTCTCAGGCTGTCCGGTCGACTGCGATCCCTCGCCCGCGGCGCCTTCGTCGTCCGAGTCGCGCTCGGGCACAGACTCCGGCGAGCGGCGGCTCATTCCTTGCTCGTCGCCGTGGGCGGCCTCGCCCTCCTCGGGCATCTGGTTCGAGACGGCGCCGGGCGGCTCTTCGGTCTCATCGGCGTGCATGGGGCGTCGCTACCCCGATCGCGGCGCGCCTACCCCGGGTTGGGACGTTGACCGGAATATTCGCTGTCAACGTACAAAGGCCCCCACGGCACAAGCCCGCCCAGGGCCGCAGCACCAACGGCAGTAGCCCGCGGTCGACGGCCGCAGCACCTACGGCACAAGCCCGCCCAGGGCGCTCCCGGCGTGGTTCACGAGATCGAACAGGGGCGAGGGGAAGATGCCGAAGAACACGGCCGCGGCGGCGAACAGCAGCGCGACGAACGCGATCTCGGGAAACGGAATGGCGGTCGCCGGGCCCAGCGTGAGGGCGGCCTTGTCCCCATCGGAGGGCGCTGGGTCGGAGCTGCCATCGGCATCCGCCTCCTGGGACCCGCCCGCGATCGGGGCGTAGGGGGCCGGGGCAGTCACCGGGCCGGTCATCCACATTGTCGCCACCACCCGGAGGTAGTAGCCGAGCGAGATCATCGAGGCCACCACGAGCACGATCGCCAGCCACGTGTAATCGCCGTTGACCAGGGCGTGGATCAGCTGGAACTTGCCGATGAAGCCGGCCGTACCAGGAATCCCGGCCAGGGCCAGCATCGCGATCGTCATCGGCCAGGCGAGCCACGGCGCTCGCGAGCCCAGCCCGCGCAGCGCGGCGATGTCATCCCCCTCGCCCTCAGTTTTCTCCACGGCCACCACGACCGCGAACGCCGCCAGGTTCATCGCCAGGGAGATCGCGATGTAGAGCACCGTGGCGTCGACGCCCAGCCGGGTTCCCACCACCACTCCCCCGAGCATGTAGCCGGCCTGGGCCACACCCGAGTAACCCAGCATCCGCTTCAGCGACGATTGGCCCAGCGCGCCGATGTTGCCCACGATCATCGTGATCGCGGCCAGAGCCGCGAGCATCGGTGCCCAGGTGTTCTGAGACCCGATGACCGCCACGTCGAAGAAGCGCAGGAAGACCCCCAGGGCGGCGGCCTTGGTGGCGGTGGCCATGAACGCCGTGATCGGGGTGGGAGCGCCCTCGTACACGTCCGGTGTCCACTGATGAAACGGCGCCACCGAGGCCTTGAAGGCGAACCCCACGATCACCAGCGCCACGCCGGTCAGCAGCATCGAATCCCCGCCCACGCCCCCCGCCAGCTTCCCGGCCGACACCGCGGTCGCGATCCCGGAGAAGTCGGTCGAGCCGGTGGCCCCGTAGACGAGGGCCAGCCCGTATACCAGCGTCGCCGAGCCGACAGACCCGATCACCAGGTACTTCAGCCCCGACTCGAGCGAACCCTCGCGACGCATCTCGGTCGCGCACAGCACGTACAGCGGAATCGACAAGAGCTCGAATCCCAGGAACAGCGTCACCAGGTTCTGGGCGGAGACGAGCACCGCCATCCCCAGCACGCTGAACAGCAGCAACGAGTGGTACTCACCGTGGCCGGCCTCACCGGCCGCGCGAGCGCGCGCCGAGAGGGCAACGGCCGCCATCGCCGCCACCACAAACACCATGTCCAGCACCAGCGCCAGGTCGTCGAAGCGAAGCGCGCCGGAGATGAACGACGCCTGGTGCTTGAAATGGGCGATCTCGAGCGCGAGCGTCACGGCAAGGGTGATCAGGGTCAGCAGCGGGACGATCCGCTCACGCGCTACCGGCGGCCGGAGGAGCCCCAGCAGCAGCACAAGCAGGCCCCCGGCCGAGAGCGCCACGAACGGCGACAGCGCGGTCCAGTCGATGGTCGGGCCCTTTATGTGAGAGGCGGCGAGGATCGTCATCTGGCCGCGGCGGTGATCGGGGAAGCGGCGATCGCTCTGGGCGGATCGACGGCCGAGATCGTGGCCTTGACCGTGGGGTCGGATCGGCTGAGGCCGAACTGGGGATAGAACGCGAACACCAGGATGACGAGCGCCAGCGCGCCCACCGGGATGGCGTCGGAGATGCCGATCGGCCGAGTGGCGACGTCGCGCCCGACGCGGTTGTGCATGGCCCCGATGTACATCCGCAACGCGTAGACGGCCGCGCCGACCACCCCCAGGAAAGCGATCACGGCGATGGCCAGCTTGGCGCGGAACACGCCAAGCAGGATCAGGAATTCCCCGACGAAGTTCGAGGATCCGGGCATCGCCAGCGTGGCCAGGGCGACGATCAGGAACAGCGAGGCCAGAACCGGCGCCCGGAACGCGATCCCACCCATGTCGCTCAGCTTCTCCGAGCCGCCGGCGCGTGCCGCCAGCGCCGCGACGATGAAGAACAACGGGGCCGTGACCAGTCCGTGATTGAGCATTTGGAGCAGCGCGCCCTGAGCGCCCTGAGGCCGCAGGGAGAAGATCCCGAGCGTGATGAAGCTGAGTTGCGCGACGCTCGAGTAGGCGACGACGAGTCTGGCGTCCGGCGTCGTGAACGCCACCGAGGTGGCCCACAGGATCGACACCAGGCAGATCAGCAGC
>DAIPIC010000059.1:0-18186 GCA_036771025.1 Solirubrobacteraceae bacterium | reverse complement strand
AGTTCTATACGAAGAAGCTGGGGATGGAGGTCCGCTCCGACGTCACGGTGCCCGAGCTGGGCAACTTCCGGTGGCTGACGGTCGGTCCCCCGCGCCAGCCCGACATCTCGATCGTGCTGATGGCCATCCCCGGCCCGCCCGTGATGGACCCCGCCACGGCCGAGCAGGTCAAGACGCTGATGGCCAAGGGCTTCGCCGGCACGGTGTTCTTCACCACCGATGACGTGAAGGCCGACTACGAGGAGCTCAAGGGCAGAGGCGTCGAGTTCACCGAGGAGCCGGAGGAGCGTCCTTACGGGATCGATGCCGGGTTCCGCGACCCGTCCGGGAACTCGTTCCGCCTGACGCAGGTCAGCGAGCAGCTCCTGAGCAACTGATTGGCGCCGGGCGGGGGCGTAGCCGCCCGACGGCGGGGACGCTTCAGCCCTGATCGAGCTGGATCCGCTTCAGCCCTGATCGAGCTGGATCGACTCGATCTTCGGCGGCTCCAGCGGACGGTCGTTTGCGCCCGTGGGTTGAGCCTCGATGGCGTCCACGGCGTCCATGCCCGCCGCCACGCGGCCAAACACGGTGTGCTTGCCGTCCAGCCACGGGGCCTGATCGGCGGTGACGATGAAGAACTGTGAGCCGTTGGTGTTCGGCCCGGCGTTGGCCATGGCGAGCGCGCCCCGCACGACCTTGTGCTGGTTGATCTCGTCCTCGAACGTGTAGCCGGGGCCGCCGGTTCCCGTTCCCTGCGGGCAGCCCCCTTGGATCATGAAGTCGGGGATCACGCGATGGAAGATGATCCCGTCGTAGAAGCCCTCGCCGGCGAGCTTGCGGAAATTCGCGACGGTGTTGGGTGCGTCCTCGTCGAACAGCTCGAGCTCGATCGTGCCCTGCGTGGTGTTCATCTTGGCTTTGGTCATGGGCCGGAGCCTACCCCCGCGCCCGCTCGATCCGCAGGCCCTCGGAAGCTCCGACCCGCTCGACGACCCGATCGGCGTCCTTCTCGGGTACCTCGACGAACGCAAATCGCTCGAGTACGCGCACGTTGCGGACAGCCTCGCCATCCAGTCCGCTGGCGGCGGTGATGGCGTGGATGATGTCGGATGGCTCGAGGCCGGCGGATCTGCCGCCGGCCACGATCAGCTTGCGCAGCGGCCCCTCCCCATCCGCCGAGACGTGCGGCTTGGAGTGCCGCCGCGGTCGCGGAGTGATCGGCGTCGGGGCGACGTGGGCGTCCTTGACCCACGGCGCCAGCTTGACGCCGGCGTGACGCTCGATGGCCTCGATCTCCCAGCGCTGGCGGGGCTCGAACAAGGTGATCGCGCGTCCGCTGCGCCCCACCCGCGCGGTCCGTCCGATCCGGTGCACGTAGACGTCGGGGGAAGTGGGGACGTCGAAGTTGATCACGTGCGAGACGCCGGAGATGTCGAGCCCGCGGGCCGCGACATCGGTGGCCACCAGCAACGGCAGCCGCCCCTCCTTGAAAGAGATCATCACCCCGTCGCGAGCGCCCTGGGTCATATCGCCGTGCAGCGCCTTGACGTCCATTCTCTTCTCACGCAGCGTCCGGAAGAGCTGCTCGCAGCGGATCTTGGTCCGCACGAAAACGAGCGCCTGCTCGGGCCGCTCGGCTTCCAGGAGCTGGACGAGCGCCTCGGCCTTCTCGCGCGCAGGGACCTGGAGCGCGAACTGCTCGACGGTCTCGACCGTGAGGGTCGCAGCCTTCACCTTCACCGTTACCGGGTGGTACAGGTACTGGTCCGCCAGGCGTCTGATCGCCGGGGGCATCGTGGCCGAGAAGAGCGCGGTCTGGCGGCTCGCCGGCATCAGCGCCAGGATCCGCTCGACGTCCTCGAGGAAACCGAGATCGAGCATCTCGTCGGCTTCGTCCAGCACCACGAACCGGCAGGTGTGCAGCAGCAGCGAATGGCGCGAGATCAGGTCCCTGACCCGGCCCACCGTCCCCACGACCACCTGACCGCCGGCGCGAAGCTGCGCCTGCTGGGAACGAATCGGGGCCCCGCCGAACACCGCCACCACGTCGACGCCCTTGCGGGACCCGTAGGCCCGCAGCGCCTGCGTGACCTGGATGCAGAGCTCGCGCGTGGGCGTGAGGACGAGGCCCTGGACTTCGTGCCCGTCAGGATCGATGTGCTGGAGCATCGGCAGCCCAAATGCGGCCGTCTTACCAGAGCCCGTCTGCGCTTGGCCGATCACATCCAGCCCCTCGAGCAGGGGCGGGATCGCCTGCTCCTGGATTGGGCTCGGAGCCTCGTAGCCGACGTCATGGATGGCGTCAAGCAGTTCGGGCGCCAGGCCGAGATCGTTGAAACTGCTCACGTGCCTGACGATAGACGGCGGCGCCCGAGGCCCCATGGTCGGCTTGACATATTTGATTTAGTACCTAATCTTTAGGAACCTTATGACCGCAGGCGAGCAGGTGAACGGCGCTCCCCAGGACGATCGCATCGACGCGGCCGTCTGGCGCGTGAGCATGGTGGTGCTGATCGGCACCGTCATGTCGATCCTGGATACGACGATCGTCAACGTGGCCCTGGCGACGCTCAGTCGCGACCTGCACGCCACGATCTCGAGCGTCCAGTGGGTGGTGACGGGCTACATGCTCGCGCTGGGATCCGCGATCCCGGTGACCGGCTGGGCCGGCCGCCGGTTCGGCGCCAAGCAGGTCTATCTCGTCTCCGTGGTGCTTTTCACTGTGGGCTCTGTCCTGTGCGGCCTGGCCAGCTCGACCACTGAGCTGATCGTGTTCCGTGTCCTTCAGGGCGTGGGTGGCGGCATGATCATGCCCCTCGGCCAGCAGATGATGGCCGAGGCGGCGGGGCCTAAGCGCATGGGCCGCGTGATGAGCATCATGGCGGTGCCCGTGATGCTGGCGCCGATCCTCGGCCCCACGATCGGCGGGGCAATCGTCCAAAACGTCAGCTGGCGCTGGATCTTCTACGTGAACGTGCCGATCGGCGTGCTCGCCGTCGTCGCGGCGCTGCGGGTGCTCCCGCGGGTCGAGCCAAAGCCGACCGACCGTCTGGACGTGCCGGGGCTGCTGCTGATGTCGACCGGCGTGCCGCTTTTGATCTACGGCCTGGCGGAGATCGGCTCCACCGGCAGCTTCACTTCGGCCAAGGTTCTCGGATCGATCCTGGGGGGGCTTGCATTGATCGGGCTGTTCGCCATCTATGCCCTGCGCGTACGACGGCCGCTGCTCGACCTCCGGCTCTACCGGCGCCCCACGTTCGCTTCCGCCTCGCTGGCCATGTTCTGCCTGGCCGCGGCCCTCTTCGGCGCCATGATCCTGATGCCGCTCTACTGGCAGAACGTCAGGCATGAGAGCGTGATCGACGCCGGGCTGCTGCTGGCGCCGCAGGGCCTGGGCGCAGCGATGGTCATGCCGCTCGCCGGCAAGCTGGCTGACCGCTTCGGCGGCGGCCCGATAGCACTGCTCGGCGTGACCATCACCGCGGTGGGGTCGATCCCGTTTGGCCTGATCGGCGCCCACACCTCGATCGTCTGGCTCTCGATCGTGCTGCTGCTGCGCGGCACGGGCATCGGCTTCGGCTTCATGCCCGCCATGACCGCGGCTTTCGCGTCGCTCGAGCGCTCTGAGCTATCCGACGCCACGCCTCAGCTCAACGTGCTTCAGCGCGTGGGCGGCTCCGTCGGCACGGCCGTCCTGGCCGTGGTCCTTCAGCGGGCGCTGGCCGGTGTGCACACCGTGGGAGGTGCAGCATCCGGATACGGGACCGCCTTCTGGGCCTCGGCCATCATCGCCGCTGTGGGAATCGTGCCTTGTGTTGTGCTCATGCGGGCCGAGCGCGCGGCCCGGGCCCGCAAGGGCGAGCCGGCCGCGCCAACAGACGTCGCCGCGGAGGCCATGGTGGCGTGAGTGCTTCCTCGGCACCGGCGCGCAAGGCCGAGCGGACCGCAGGAGCCCGGCGCAGCGAGGCGAGCTTTGCCGGACGCGAGGCGGCCGAGCAGCTGGCCCATGCCCTCAAAGGCGTGATGGCGGCCGTCCGGCGGCTGCGCGGCCGGGAGTCCCAGCGGCCGGGCGGGCTCTCGGACGCTGGGTACGGCCTGCTGTTCGGGCTGTGCGAGAAGGGCGAGCGACCGCTGTCCGAACTCGCGGCACTGGCCGACGTCTCGCCGGCAACGGCCACCCAGATGCTCGACGGACTCGAGCACGCCGGGCTCGTCCACCGCGTCCGCTCCGATCGCGACCGGCGGGTGGTTCTGACCTCGCTCACCGACCGCGGGCGGCAGCTGGTGGAGGAGCGGCGCGCCCGCTACGAGCCCCGATGGCGCGCCGCCGTCGCCGAGTTCTCGGACGCCGAGCTGCGAACCGCGGCCTCCGTGCTCGAGCGCCTGCGCGAGATGTTCGACCAGGCTGCGGAGGAGCGCTAGGCGGAAGCCGGGGACACGCTGCCCTCCAGGTGCGGCGTTCCCTTCTTCGCGTCCCGCACGGCGAAGCGGGCCGTTTCGCCCTCCTCCCACGCTTCTGCGAACTCTACGGTCGCGGGCAGCAGGATCGGTCGCCGGAAGGAGGCCTCGACAGCAAAGGAGTCGGGCAGCCTGCCCGCCAGGGCCGCCAGGCAACGGGCCTTGGTCCACATGCCGTGTGCGATCGCCGACGGAAACCCGAACAGGCGGGCGCTGAGCGAGTGCATGTGGATGGGGTTGATGTCGCCGGAGACCGAGGCGTAACGACGGCCCAGGTCGCCGGGCAGACGCCAGGTGGCCGCCGCCGGCAGCCGCGCGGCGTCACGCTGACGCTCGGTCTCGCCCGGCCCGGCCCCACCGCCACCACCGCGCCGCAGATTCGTCGAGACCTCCTCCCAGACAACCTCGTCTTGCACCGACGCCTCGGTCCGAACCGAAAACTGCCTGCCGCGCGGGTGCGGCTCGAGCTGAGTGCCCCAGACCCGGAGCGCGAGCGTCTCGTCCGCCCGGATCGGGCGGTGTTGGGTGATCCGGTTCGAGATGTGGACTAACCCGATCGCCGGGAAGGGGAAGCTCGAGTCGGTCATCAGCGAAAGGTGCAGTGGGAAGGCCAGGATGTGGGGATACGTGACGGGCAGCGTCTCGGAGAGCTGAAAACCGCACACTCGGCTGTAGGCCGCCAGCTTGTCACGGTCGATCGACTGGTCGGTCAACTGCAACTTCAGTGGAGGGATCTCCTTGCCGCGCCCGCCGCCCACGAACGGCAGCTTCGACGCGCCGGGAATCAGCCCCACCCCAGCCCGGGCGAACAGCGGCAGCATTCCGGGCGGCGAGTCGTATGTGCGTTCCGAAGACATCACGCTCCCAGCAGGCTCTGGCCGCAGACACGGACGACGTTCCCGGTGACTCCGGCCGAAGCTGGATTCGCGAACCAGGCGATCGTCTCGGCCACGTCCACGGGCAGCCCACCCTGCGCCATGCTGTTCATCCGCCGCCCCGCTTCGCGGATCGTGATGGGCATCGCCGCAGTCATCGCGGTCTCGATGAACCCTGGGGCGACGGCGTTGATCGTCACCCCCCGCTTGGCCAGCGCGGGCGCCCAGGCCTCGACCATCCCGATCACACCCGCCTTGGACGTCGAGTAGTTGGTCTGCCCGGCGTTGCCCGCGATGCCGCTGATGGAGGAGACGCAGACGACCCGGCCGTTGTCGCGCACCACCCCCTGCTCGAACAGTTCCTTGTCGATCATGTGGGGCGCGGTCAGGTTGATGCTCAGGACAAGGTCCCACAGGTCCTCGCTCATCCGCCCAAGCGTCTTGTCCCGGGTGACGCCCGCGTTGTGTATGACGACATCCAGGCCGCCGTGCTCATCCTTCAGCCGCGACGCGATCGTGGCCGGAGCATCGGGAGCGGTGATGTCGAGCAGCAGCGAGGTGCCGCCCAGGCGCCCGGTGACCGCGTCGAGCTCCGACGATTGACCGGGGACATCCACGCCCACGACGTGTGCCCCGTCACGGGCCAGCACCTCCGCGATCGCCGCGCCGATGCCCCGGGCGGCTCCGGTCACGAGCGCGACCTTCCCATCCAGGGGACGCTCCCAGTCGATCTTCAGACCGGACTCCGCGCCCGGGACCGCCTCGGAAACGGCAGGGCCGATGCGCACCACCTGGCCCGAGACGTACGCCGACTTGGGTGAAGCGAAGAACCTGAGCGTCGAGGCGATCTGGTCCTCGGCCTTGGGCGCCACGTACAGGAGCTGCGCGGTCACGCCTCTGCGGACCTCTTTGCCGATCGAGCGCACCAGTCCTTCCAGCGCCCGCTGAGCCACAGCCTCCACCGGATCGCCGGTTTCGGAGGGCGGGGTGCCGAGCACGATCACCCTGCCGGAGGAGCGGAGCCTTCGAATCACCGGATGAAAGAAGCTCCAGGCCTCGCGGAGCTCCTCGCTGGATGTGATTCCCGTGCCGTCGAACACCAGCGCCTTGAATGTCTCGTCGGCGCCCGGGATGCCCGAGAACACTTCGGCCCCGGCGTCGCGCAGCACGCTCTCGACCGCCTCCGAGAGCCTTCCACCGCGCGCCGCCCCGACCAGCACCGGCCCTGAGATCAGCGGTCGACCCGGCTCGTACCGCTCCAACTTGGCCGGGGAGGGCAGTCCCACCTGCTTGGTGACGATCCGTCCGATCGGTGTGTTGACGAGTTGCTGATAGCGGTCGGCCATGGCTATGCCGCCTCCATGATCGCAGTGACGCCGAGCCCGCCGGCGGCGCAGATCGAGATCACTCCACGGCGGCCCGAGCCGTCCTCGGATAGGAGCTTCGCGAGGCCGGCCACGATCCGCCCTCCGGTGGCTCCGAACGGGTGCCCGGCACCGAGGGACCCTCCGTGGACGTTCAGCTTCTGGCGATCGATCGGGCCCAGAGGCTCGTCCAGTCCAAGGCGCTCCGAGCAGAACCGCTCGTCCTCCCAGGCCTTCAGCGTGCAGAGGACCTGCGCCGCGAACGCCTCGTGGATCTCGTAGAAGTCGAAGTCCTGGAGCTTCAGTCCAGCCCGGCTAAGCATCCGCGGCATGGCGTACGTCGGAGCCATCAGCAGCCCCTCGCGCTTATGCACGTAGTCCACACCGGCGGTCTGAGCTGTAGCCAGGTAGGCCTGGACCGGCAATCCGCGGGCCTTGGCCCAATCCTCACTCGCCAGCAGCACGGCCGAGGCTCCGTCCGAAAGCGGCGTCGAGTTACCGGCCGTCATCGTCCCGTCGGGCCCGCCGAACACGGGCTTTAGCCGCGCGAGCTTCTCCTGGCTTGCGTCCGGGCGCAGGTTCTGGTCGCGCTCGAGGCCCAGGAACGGGACGACCAGGTCATCGAGCCATCCAGAGTCATAAGCGTCCGCCAGCTTTCGGTGGCTCTCCACCGCCAGCTCGTCCTGCTCGGCGCGCCCCACCTCCCAGTCGCGAGCCATGATCGCGCAGTGCTCTCCCATCGAGAGACCAGTGCGGGGCTCGGCGTTGCGCGGGATCTCGGGCACGAGCTGCTGCGGGCGGAGCTTGGCCAGGGCCCGCATCCGACCGGCGTTGCTCTTCGTGCGGTTGACCTCCAGCAGGATCTCCCGCAGGTCCTCGTTGAGCGCCAACGGTGCGTCGGAAGTGGTGTCGACCCCGCCGGCGATCGCCACGTCGGCCTGGCCCAGAGCGATCTTGTTTGCCACCAGGATGGTGGCCTCGAGCCCCGTCCCGCAGGCCTGTTGGACGTCGTAGGCCGGCGTCTCGGGGGCCAGCTTCGAGCCCAGGACCGACTCACGCGTCAGGTTGAAATCGCGGCTGTGCTTGAGCACCGCTCCGGCGGCGACCTCGTCAAGCCGGTCGCCCTCGAGGCCGAACTTCTCCACCACGGCGTTCAGCGCCGTGATCAGCATGTCTTGATTGGATGCCTTGGCGTAGGGCCCGTTCTGGCGGGCGAAGGGAATCCTTGAGCCGCCGAGGACCGCCACGCGACGGACTGTTGAGTTCATCATCTGCTCCTGATTATGTTTACAGGGGTGTAGGTTAGTCGGCGGTCTCGCCGGGCCGCGCGGCGGCCTCGGCTTCCGTCGCGGGTGTGGTCGTCGACAGCGCGCCGCCGCCGGTCGCCCGGCGGACGAGCGCGGGCGCCAGAATCCGCGCCGCGGCGGCGAGCCAATAGCCGCGCGGCACGTACCGCTCGGCCTTGCCGCCCGGTCCGGCCTCGACGATCGCCTCCGCCACCACCTCGGGCTCCGACACGATGCGACGCGTGAGCGGAGACGCGAGCAGCTCGCGCGCGGGAAACCCTTCTGTCCTGATGAAGCCGGGCAGCACCATCCCAACGTGCACGCCGTGGAGGCGCTCCTCGGCGTAGAGCGAGTCGGTCCAGCCGGCCAGCGCGAACTTGCTGGCCGAATAGGCGCCCGATCCCGGACGCGCGACTCGCCCGGCGGTGCTGGCCACGTTGACGATCGATACCCGCGGCCCGCCGGCGGCGGCAGTCGCCCGCAGCAGCGGAAGCAGTGCCTCGGTCAGCCGCACCGGGGCCTCGAAGTTCAGCTTCATGTGGCGCTCCATGTTCGGCCAGCCGACGTCGCTGAACGGTCCCCGCCATGACCCGCCGGCGTTGTTGACCAGCAGGTGAAGCTGGCCGTGCTCGCGCTCGACCGCCTGGCGCACGCGCTCGGGCGCCCCGTCCTCCACGAGGTCGGCGGCCACCACCGTGGCCCCGCCCAGCTCCGACGCCAGCGTGCGCAGACGATCCTCGCGGCGGGCCACCAACACCAGCCTGGCGTCCGGCTCGCGCGCCAGCCTCCGGGCCGCGGCCTCGCCGATCCCGCTGGAGGCGCCGGTGATCAGGGCAACAAATGGCACGGGCGCGCAAGATACCGTTGTCCTGCGTTGAGCAAGAGCACGCTGGCGGTGATCACGGTCCCGTTCTTCACGGGCGCGATCGGATATGTGACCAACTGGACGGGCGTTCTGATGCTGTTCTATCCCGTGCAGTTCAAGGGACTGCGGTTCAGGCTGCTGGCGGTGCTGGCGAAGCTTCTGCCCCGACGGCTCCAGCAGATACCGGGGTTGATGGTGGGCGGGATCGGCTGGCAGGGGATCGTTCCGTCGCGGTCGGCAAAGATGGGCAGCCTGGCGGTGGACGTGGGGATCGCCAAGCTTGGAACGCCCTCGGAGTTCTGGCGGCAGCTGGATCCCGAGCAGATGGCCACGCAGATCGTGCAGACAACGCGCGAGGACATGCGCGCCACCGTCGAGCGGATCATGAGCAGGGAGCACCCTCGCCTGTGGGGCGATCTCCCGCCGCAGGTCAAGGCAGTCGTGCACGCACGGGTGCTCGAGCAACTGCCGGCCATCGTCCGGGACCTGACAAACGAGATCGGCGAGAACATCGAGCAGCTGGCCGACGTCAAGCTGATGGTGATCAGGCGGTTCGAGGAGCAGCCCGATCTGGCGAACCGAATCTTCCTCGACATGGGTCGCAGAGAGCTCAAGTTCATTCAGAACTTCGGCTTCTACTTCGGCTTTGTGCTGGGGATCCCGGTGGCGGCCATCACCCACTTCGTGACCTTCTGGTGGCTGTTGCCGATCCTGGGGGTGATCGTCGGCTACGTCACCAACTGGCTGGCCCTGTGGATGATCTACGAGCCTCCCGAGCCATGGCGGCTCGGCCCCTTCCGCGTCCACGGCCTGTTCATCCGCCGCCAGCCGGAGGTGGCAGACGTCTATGCCCGAATCGTCGCCGACGAGGTACTCACGGTCAGAAACTTCGGCCACGAGCTGCTCGACGGACCACGCGGCGACCGGACCCGAAATTTGATCGAGACCGCCATGCGCCCCGCGATCGACCGGGCCACGGGCCGGGCCCGGGCCGCGGTCAGGGTTGCGGTGGGGGCGGACGAGTATGACCGGATCTCACGCTCGTTCGCGACCGAGCCCGTGAGGCAGATGATGACGCCGCTCGAGGACCCGGAGTTCAGCCGCAGCCAGAGTGCGACCATGCGTAAGCTGATCGCGGAGAGAATGCGCGAGTTGCCACCGGCAGACTTCAGCGAGATGCTGCGCACGGCGACCAGGCAGGACGAGTGGCTGCTTTTGCTCCACGGGGCCGTGCTCGGCTTCGGCGCCGGGCTGATCCATTTCGGGATCTTCGGATGACGGAAGAGGAGCACAGCGCCGCGCGGGATCCACGCCCGGCCGGCGAACAGCCTCACGAGCCCAGCACCGAGCTGGTGCAGGTGTTGCCCGGGCTGGCGCGGTTCGCGGTCGGAGCCGGGTTGCGGACGGCGCTGTGGGGGATCGAGACTTCGCTCAAGGTGCTGAGGGGCGCCATCTCGGTCGAGGAGGCGGCCCGGATGTTTCAGCAGTTCGGCTCCGGCCTACGCGGCTACGCGCGCGAGCTCCTCGGGATCCAGGACCTCGACAACCGCGTGCGCCAGCTGATGCCCGGGCCGGCCAGCCGCATGCGGGCCGCGGCCCGCGCTCCGGGCTCGAACAGCCGCTCGCTGCGCGAGCAGGGAGCGGACCTCCTACGTCAGTCCGCAGACGTCGCCGCCGAGGATGGGACCCACCCGGCCTACGCTCGCATCCTCTCTGAGCTGGCACCGGACGAAGCCCGGATCCTGCGCCTACTGGCCGTCGAGGGCCCGCAGCCGACGATAGACGTGCGAGCCGCGAACCTGATCGGGGTCGGCTCCCAGCTGGTGGCCCAGGGCCTGAACCTGATCGGCGCCGAGGCCGGCTGCCGGCATCCGGACCGCGTCCCCCTCTACCTCAACAACCTCGACCGGCTGGGGTTGGTGTGGTTCCCGCGCGATCCGATCGACAACCCGATGCGCTACCAGGTGCTGGAGGCCCAGCCCGACGCCATGCAGGCCATCAGGCAGGCTGGGCGGGCCAAGACCGTCCACCGCAGCGTGCGGCTGACCGCGTTCGGTCAGGACTTCTGCCGGGTGTGCCTGCCGTTCGACGAAGCGGAGATCGAAGCGCTGCGGTCGTAGTCCTGGGGCCCCCGTCACGGGACCTTCAGGCCCCGACGCATGATCGTCCGCGCCGTACCGCCGCGCGGCGTGTATCTGATCGACAGCCTGACCCCGGTGAGGAAAGGCAGGCGCCGGAGCAGCAATCTGCCCGCTCGATTTAGCCGGATGGTGACGCTGACGGTCCTGGCACGCGCCACGCCGACGTGCTTGCGGCCGACCGCCAGCCGGTTTGGCGCCGGGCGCAGGGACTGAGCGAGCACGGCATCGGGAACGGTCTCGAGCGCGTCGATTGAGCCTGCGCCCGGAACCTTGACCCGCAGCGTGATCGTCCCGGTGCGATGGATCCGCAGATGAGAGATCGAAAAGCGATTGCTCGGGGGGGCCGCCGCGGACGGCGCGACGGAGAACACGCTCACGGTGCCGTCGTCGAAGTTGGTCACCGCCAGCAGCGTGCCGCTCGGGTTGAAGGCCAGTGCCTCCTGTCCGCGGCCGACAAGGAACGGGGACCCGGGAACGGGGGTCAGTCCGCCGGTTGAACCAACGGTGTACAGCTCGACCGAGCCAGTCCCGAAGCTTCCGACCGCCAGCAGATCGCCGTTTGGGCTGAAGGCGACCGAGTACGTGTCGTTCCTCGGATGAAGAATGTTCCCGATCTCGGTGAGCTGGCCGCCGCCGCCGACCGAATACATCGTGAGGATCCCCGGCGGTCCTTGCGTCTGGGCCACGGTCGCCAGAAATGATCCGTTCGGACTGTATGCGGCCTGGGTCGCGAGCACGCTGCCGGGGACGGGGACCATCGTGAGGACGCCAGTCGGAGCCACGGTGTACTCGGTCAGGTTCCCGTTGCCGGCTACCGCCACCAGGTGTCCGCTCTGACCAAAGGCGATCGAACCGGGTAGTCCGCCGGAGTTGTCGTTGAACGGCGAACCCGGCACCGGCGTCAGCGAACCGGTTTGCCCCACCGAGAACATCGAGACGGTCGAGGCTGCGTCGGCCACCGCCAGCAGCTGGCCGCCGGGGGCGAACGCCACCCTCGCCGGCCCGTCCAGATCGGTGACGGGCGAGCCCGAGACCTGGAATGTCCCCGAGAACATCGACACCGTGTTGGACAGAGAGCTGGCCTCTGCGAACAGCAGTGAGCTCGGGCTGCCCGCGACGCCGTTTGGAGCCTGGCCGACCGCCACCGGTGAGCCCTGCACCTGAGTCAGCGTCCCGTTTGCCGCGACGTTGAACACCGACATCGTGCCGTTGCCGTTGTTGGCGACCGCCAGCTGCGCGCCGTCGGACCGGAAGGCCACCGACACGGGCCCGCTGCCTCCGGTGCCGAACGGCGAGCCCGGGACCGGGGTCAGGAAGGAGGACGACGCCGTTGCACAGGGTGCGCAAACCAGCGCGAGCACGAGTGCACTGAGCGCGGCCCCCCACAAACATCTCGTCCTCACGGCGGCGCCCTTTTTCACGGCGTTACGTGGGCCTCTCGGCCCGTCCGCCCGATCAGGATGATTGCGCTGGTCGCTCAGTAGTTCGACTTAAGCGCGAAGTACAGCGCCGGGAACGGTTCGCGGCGACCCGGGACGTTGACCAGCATCTTGCCCAGGTTCGCGCCGGGGACGATCTGCACCAGCTCGTCGCGGATCTGGCGGATCAGCAGACCGGGATTGCTCTTGACGCTCTCGTAGTCGATCACCAGCACGTCGACGCTGGGGTCGAGCCGGCCGGCCTCCACGTAGGTCGTGAAGTCAAACGCGCTTCGGCCAAGGGGCGCCTCGCGCGTGGCGTACAGGGGCCACAGGATCTTGGCCGGCCAGCGGGCGCTGTTCGTCAGCGTGTTGAGACCCGTCTGCTGCTGCAGGTCGAACTTCTTTCCCAGCCAGGGCATCCAGGCGTTGGTGATCGTTCCCACCAGCTTGTCGGCAAGCGGGTGCATCGTCCAGGTGACGAGGATCCCCTCCGTCTGCCCTTCGATTCCCTCGGCAGGGCGGCCGCACAGAAACAGAGCCTGGAGGTCGGCCAGCGCGCCCTCGCGATCGGATCGAGCACGCTCCCCCAGCTCCGCGATCCAATTCCATGCCTCCTCACGGGCGCCCTCGGGATCCGTCTGTGAGAGCTCGCGCAGCTTCCCTACGCGCTCGGCGATGGGGCCGCTGGGGAGCGTCGCGGTATCGGTGGCCTTCTTCCTCGGCTCGGCGGGCTTCCTCCGAGTCCCGGAAGCGGACTTGCCCCTGGCCGTACCGGCAGTCCGCGTCTTGTTCTGTGCCGAAGCGTTCTTGGCCTCAGTCGTCTCCGCCATCGCCGTCCTCCTTCGCCTGGGTGCTCTAGTGGTCGTAGCCGTAGGTGCGGCGCCGGCCACTCCGCGATCCTACCCCGGTAGCGCGCCCAGTGCACGCAACGCCATCTCGAGCTCAAACCGCCCCTCGGCGCTCTCCAGCCGGTGACCGAGCAGCTCCCTGAGCCTGGCGACCCTGTAGCGCACGGTCTGCGGGTGAACGTGAAGCTCGGCCGCCACGCGCGGGGTATGGCGCTGGTGGTCCAGCCATGACTCCAGGGTCTGGATGAGCCGCTCTCGCTCCACTTGGGGCAAATCGAGCAGCGGAGCCAGACGGTCCGCGGCCAGCGCCGCCGCCAGCTCCTCGTCGCCCAGCAGGATCAGCGTCGCGAGGTGATCGCGGGCCCGAATGGGAGACCGGGAAGGATCGATCGCGCCGGTGTGTGCGAGCGCCAGCGCCTTACGAGCCCAGCGCAGCGAGCGCCGTGCGTCGCGTGGGGCCACGGTCGGGCCGAGCGCAGCGGCGTCGGATCCGAGTGCCCGCCGGAGCACGGCCGCGCGCCCGGGCCCGTCGGGGTCGGGGATCACCAGGAACGCCCCATCCTGGTCCGAGGCGCTGAGGACGTCGACGCCGAGGCGCGTGGGGATGGAGCCGGCGCTCTCCTCCTCCAGGGCGAGCACCGCGAGTGACTGGGGGACGGTCCACCGGGCAAGCTCCGCGGCGTGCTCGACGGCCTCCGGATCGTGTCCTTCGGGGTCCAGCAGCAGCGCGGCCAGCCGCCGTCTGCGACGCTCACGCTCGCTGGCCTCGTCAGACTGGGCTCGCAGGTATCCCTCGACCACGTCGTCGGTGAGCGCTTCGGCGAAGACGAAGATGGCCTCGGCGAGCGCGATCACGCTGGGGGTGGGCACCCCGGCCTCGCTCGCGAGTTCGGCAGCGCCCCGCCAGGCTGCGCGGACCCCGGTCCGGAAGGCTTCCCGCAGCGCCTCCAGGCTTCGCCCGGACTGAAATTCGGCCTCGCCCAATCGGCGCCATATTTCATTAGTCTCGGCTCCCGGCCGCTCGCCGCGCTCCACGGCGTCGAGAAACGACCTGATGGCCTGCTCGATTCCCAGACGAATCCCCACGCCCTCGGGGCCCGTCAGCACATCTGCATAAACGGGGCTCGCGGCCCGGACCGAGCTCAGGATGTCCTGGACGAGGCGACCGGCCACGGGCCTGACGGCGGCGACCGTCTCCGGGTCCAGCGGCGCCGCGGTCCAGACCTCCATTGTCAAATCTTGACAAAACCGCGGTGCAAGTACGTTGCTCGACGCGGTTGATCGCGGTGTCTACAGGGGCGTAGCGTGTGCGCCATGACAACTCGCCGCCGCAGCATCACCAAGACACACGAGCGGATCGCCCAGCTGGGGTGGGAATCCACCTATCACCAGCCGGCGCGCCGCTACCCCACGCGCTACCGATTCCCGAACAAGGCCAAGGACCCGATGAAGCACATCATGCGGGAGTACCTGCCGATGGAGCTGGAGAAGGACGAGCGGGTGTACGGCGGACACGACGCCGCGGTGCGGGCGGACATGCCGCACAAGGCGCACGAGCGCTGGCTGGAGATCCTCAAGGCGTTCATCCCGGTGACGAACTTCGCCGAGATCGGGGCCGGGCGGTGCATGTCGATGCTGATGAGCGCCGTGCCCAACAACGAGCTTCGAAACGGCTACCACGTGCAGTTCGTGGACGAGATCCGTCACACCGGGATGCAGATGTCGCTCGCCCGCTGGTACGCAAAGCACGTGCCCGATCCCGCCGGCTGGAACATCGGTCCCCAGGCGCTCGCCAACTCGGTGATGCTCTCTCCGGGGCTGAACATGCTCTCTCACTTCATGGTCGGCGACCCGATCCAGTGCGCGTTCACGCTCCAGGTGGTGGCCGAGACCGCGTTCACGAATGTGGTGTTCGTGGCCACCCCGGACGTCGCGGCGCGAAACGGCGACTTCACGCTGCCCACGACGTATCTCTCGGTTCAGTCCGACGAGGCACGCCACATCTCCAACGGCTACGCCACGCTTCTCACGGTCCTCCAGGACGACCACAACGCGCCGCTGATCGAGCGCGACCTGCAGCAGGCCTTCTGGATCAACCACGCGTTCATCGACGTGTTCTCGGCGATCGTGATCGAGTACTTCTCGCGCGACCGCTCAGACCCGGAGTCGTTCCTCGACAAGTGGGATCGCTGGGTGCGCGACGACTGGCACCGGGCCTACATCATGAAGCTCGGCAAGCTGGGACTCGACATCCCGCCCGACATCTTCGATCGGGCCCGGGAGCGGATCGTGAACGGCGTCCACCACCGCCACGCGCTGTTCTTGTTTGCGGCCTGGCCGCTGGCCAACTGGCGGATCGACCCGCTCGACGAGCGCGACTTCGAGTGGTTTGAGGACAAGTACCCGGGCTGGTACTCGCAGTACGGCGCGTTCTTCGAGGCCTACCGCCACGGCGTCGACCCGAGCGCCGGGCTGCTGCTGCTCGACTTCCTCCGGCTCGCACCGCCCTCGTGCTGGACCTGTCAGGGGTTCTGCGTCTCAGAACAGGACCGCCGGCATCGGATCGTCGGTGGACGCACCCGGTTCTACTGCTCGCCTGAGTGCGCGTGGCTCGACGAGTCAAATCCCGGCCGCTACACAGGAGATCGCAACTTCTTTGACCGTTATCACGGCCGGGAGGCCTCAGAGGTGATCGAGGACCTGGGGCTGGTGCGCTCCGATGGCGAGACACTGATCGGTCAGCCCCATCTGGGGTCCGGCAACGGCGACGGAGGTCCCCGGCGATGGACTTTGGCCGACATTCGGGCCCATGACCTGAAGATCGTCTCCCCCAACATCCGCACAGCCCAGGAGCTGGGGCTGCCGTCCGGCGATTGGAGCGACGTTCCCGCGGGCGATGGGTCGGTCCCGTTGGAGGTTGCGGAGGAGGTCTGGTGACCCGATGAAGGTTCGATTCGAGCCGATCGGCGAAGAGATCGACTGCGCCGCGGACGAGAGCGTCCTCGACGCCGCCTTTCGCCAGGGTTACAACCTGGCGTACGGCTGTCGCGAGGGGCAGTGCTCGGCATGCAAGTGCTTCCTGATCGAGGGCGACGTGGCGCTCAAGCCCTACTCGAACTTCGCGCTGTCCGATTCGGAGCAGTCGAGCGGCTACTCGCTCATGTGCCGCGCCATGCCCGAGCAGGACCTGACGATCGAGCTCCTTCACTACGACCCTGACAACTACCGGCTCGAGAATCCGATCCGGGACGGAGTGGCGACCGTAAGCGCGATCGAGCCGCTGACCGACGACATCAGCCGCGTCGTCCTCGACGCGCCCGGGTTCAGTTTCACGCCGGGCCAATTCGTGGACGTCCATGTGGACGACGCCAAGCGCTCGTTCTCGATGGCCAACTCCGATCCGGGGCGAATCGAGCTCATCGTCAAGCGCTACCCGGGCGGGCGCTTCTCCGGAAAGCTAGACGGGCAGCTGGGGCCGGGCGATGAGGTGGGCTTCACGGGCCCGTACGGGGCGCTCCGCGTCCGGGAGAACGACCGGCCGATCCTGATGCTCGCCGCGGGCTCGGGGATCGCACCGATACTGTCGCTCCTGCGCCAGCTGGAGGCGACGGGATGCAGCCGGCCGGTGCGCCTCTTCTTCGCCACCCGCAGCCCGCTCTGCTCAGAGGAGATTGGCGGCCTGAAGCTCGCCGACTTCCGCGTGCGGACCTTCCCCGACCGCTCGATGCTCGAAGCGGTCGACGAGCTCCTCGCCACGGGAGAGCTGGTGGAGCCCGACGTCTACATGTGCGGGCCGCCGCCGATGCTCGAGGCCGCCGAGCCGATGTTGATCGAAAAGCACAAGCTCGACGGGCAGCGCATCTTCCAGGACAAGTTCACGACCGCCGCCGAGGCCGATCCGGCGCGGGCCGAAGGCGGGGCGTCGGCCCCCACCAAGCGCGTCGCCGCCGCCGCGCCGCCCTCCGGCGACGAGGCCGAGCGCCAATTCTCCTGGTACATCCCCCAAAAGCGGCGGGCGACCCTCTACGAAGACGTCACCATCGACACCCAGCCGTCGGTCCACCGCCATCTGCGGCGGGGGTGGCCGGTCAGCTTCGAGGACGGCCGGGGGACGTGGGATGACGCGTCCACCGCGCTGGGATCGAGTGATTGGTTCGAGTTCCGCGACCCGGGCGAACAGTGGGAGCGCACGTACTACCAGGTGGGCACCGCCGTCGAGCATCAGATCGAGGGCGCGATGCGTTCCGCCCGCGAGGAGGGGTTGATCGAGGACTTCGCGCCGGAGTGGGTCGAGTTTCTGCGCCACTTCCTGCAGGTCCCGGCCTACGTCGAGCACGGACTGTGGTTTGCGCTGGCCACGGCGGGCCGCGACTGCCTGTCCGACTCGGTGGCCACGTGCGTCTGCCTTCAGGCGGCGATGAAGCAGCGCTCGGCGCAGGCCATCGTGCTCTACGCCATGGACCTCGAAGAACACCTTGATGTCGAATTCCCGATCGAGACGGCCCGCGATGCGTTCCTCGGCGACGAGCCGTGGCAGCCCACCCGGCGCCTGCTCGAAAGGCTGGCGGCGACGGCCGACTGGGGCGAGGTCGTGATCGCGGCAAATTTGGCTTTCGAGCCGGTGGTCGCGACCCTGATCCGCCGCGAGCTCGGGACGCGCGCCGCGGCGGCCAATGGAGACACGGTCACCCCCGTGCTCGCACGGGTCGAGACGCAGGAGTGGGAGTGGGCGCGAGCATGGACCGTCGCGCTCGTGCGCTTCCTGCTTGAGGACACCGCTCACGGAAACGCCAACCGTGAGCTGATCGCGGGGTGGGTGAACGACTGGCTCCCGGAGGCGGTAGAGGCAGCGGTGGCGCTGGCCCCGCTGGCCGACCAGATCCCGACCGGGATCGACGCCGCAGAAGCGACCGAGCGTGTCCAGGCGTACGCCGGCCAGATGCTCG
>DAIPIC010000058.1:0-18765 GCA_036771025.1 Solirubrobacteraceae bacterium | reverse complement strand
TCGGCGCCAGGGGAGCGGGCACATGCGAGCTGTTCGGAGTCGAGGATCGGGTCGACCTGCGGATGGCCACGTTCTCCAAGTCACTGGCCTCCTGCGGGGGCGTGATCGCTGGACCGATGGACGTGATCGAGTACCTGCGGGTCTCGTCCCGCCCATTCATCTTCACCGCCTCGGCGGTACCGGCCGCGGTGGGAGCGACCCTGGCGGCCGTCCGCATCTGCCGCTCCGACGAAGGCCGCGAGCTGTTCGCCCGGGTGCTCGACAACGCCCGCTACCTGCACAGCGCCTTCAGCGAGCTTGGCTTCCGAGTGGTCAAGCCCACGCGACTCGACGACTCCACCGACGTCGTCACACCCGTGGTGCCGATCGTCGTCGGCGACGATTGGAAGGCCGCGTTTCTGTGGAAGGCCCTGTTCGAGGCCGGCGTCTTCGTGAACACGGCGATCCACCCGGCCGTGCCGCCGTCCGGCGCGCTGCTGCGGACCAGCGTGATGGCCAGCCACGACCGGCCCACTCTCGACGCGGCGATCGAGGTCTTCGGCACGGTCAAGGCCCGCTTCGAGGGCGAGCACGGCCCGCTTCCGCCACCGGAGTGAATCCGGCCGCCGCGTGGAACGTCACCGCCCGCGCTTGTCCACTAAAGCACAAATTCCCGGAGCGAAAAAATTTACGCTCTAAGCACACCCTTGAGCAGTTGTAACGTTGCTGTGACCGGCCGCGTCGCGTAGCTTCTCGCCTGTCGGAAGTGGTCGGCCGGACGTCGCCGAGGCTCAGCGAGGTGGGGTGAGTCGAGGGGCGGACTCAGGGGGCCGCGAGCGACGCGCCGGAAGGCAGAAATGCAGGACAGAGCCGTCGGGACACGACCGCTGATCGGGTCGTGGCGGCTGTCTATTGCCAAATGGTCCGCCCGTTTCGGACCACTACCAGGGAGAGAGAAGAATGACGTTCACCGCCACGATGACGACGGGGCCACAGCGGATGCAGGCCCTGGAGCGGGCCAATGCTGTGCGGCTGAAGCGGGCTGAGCTCAAGCGCCAGATCGCGGACGGCCAGGTGTCAGCAGCCAATGTCATCCTCGACCTCCCTTGGGAGGCGTCAAGCTGGCCAGTAGGGGAACTGCTGACAAGCCAGCGGCGGTGGGGCAGCATCCGTGCCCACAAGCTGCTTGCTGGACTCCACATCTCAGAGACGCGGCCGGTGGGTGCGCTAACCGAGCGTCAGCGCCGGGTACTCGCAGCCCAGCTGTGCAGGCACGCGTCCCAGGAGCTGACGCAGCTGGCAGCTCACGCACCGCCCGAGTTGGAGCTGGTTGGCGTTTGAGTGACTCGTTGGGGGCCGGCTTAGGTGTCGGCCCCCGCCGACTCGGGACCGCGCTCTAAAGCAAAACCGCGATCGGCAGTGGGCTCGCGCCCGACAGGAACAGGAACCAGACGACGAACGCGGTCAGGGTGATACCCGCGCTCACCACCAGTACGGCCTCGAGCACGAAGTGCCCGGGATCGTCGAGGCCCCGCGCGCGGCGGTTACTCCGGTACACGTCGCTCAACTTGGCCAGGATCGAGGCCAGCACCCCGATGGTGACCACGGCACCCGGGAATGCGGCCGCCATCGCCGCCCCGAGCGAATCGGTCGCCCCCTGGACCTGGGAGCCGATCCAGAGCCACAGCAGCGGAGTCCCGATCCAGAGCCCGAGGCTGCCCAGGAACATGATCAGCAGCACCAAGACGGCCGCCGCTCCGGTTCGGAGCGCTGCACGCATAGACGATTAAGTTAGAGCTCTACCGGGCCGCGCCGGAAGCGCGGCCCTCGGCTAACGGACAGCCGGAGGACAGCTTGACCTGCCACCACCCCATGAGCATGCCGATCAGGCCCAGACGGGGCCGGACCTGCCACACACCGCACCCCGGCTCACCGATGTCGCTGCGAGCCACGCGGGCAAAGCGGTGCTTCGCCGGCTCCAGCAGCATCCTCTCGAGCAGCACGCGGTTGGCGGACTGCACCTCGGCCCGCTCGGAGATCGTTACCCGCGCCGCCCTGAGGCGCTCCGCAAGCTCGTCGCGCACGCGCTCGAGCTCGCCCAGGCCGAGCAGTCGCGGCTCGCCCCGACGCTCCGGGGGTTGATCGAGCCCACCCATGCGGTACGCGGTCACGAACGCCTCCGAGAGCTCGCGCTCGAGGCGCTCGATCTGAACCCGCAGGGAGCGACGCGCGGCACGCTCATCTACTTCGGTGATGGCCGGCGTTGGAGCGGTGATCCCCTGCTCTAGAAGCTCCATGACTCCCTCCTTTGGTGGGCTGTCGCAGCTTAGCACCAGGTAAAGGTCGCGAGTGCCGGTTTGCCTGGTGTGCTTGGCGCTACCCGGTCCTCAGTGCCTCCACGCAAACCCACAGCGCTTCCTCGATATGGATCGCCGGGACGCCTTCCACGCCGACCGTGAACAGCGCGATCCGCTCGGTGCCGGATCCAGGTTCGTGGCCCAGCGCCACGTCCGAGTCGAACAGCAACGCGTGTATGCAACTCGGGTCAACTACGGCCAGCCGCCCCGGCGGGAGGTGATGGGCGTGTTCGCTGGAACCGAGGCGGTCGCCCTCCACCGTCTGCCGGATCCCCAGCCCAGCGGGATGGACCAGGTCGGCGTCCACGGCCCAGACGGGGACGCCGGTCTCGACGAGCGCGATCAACCTGGAGTCGTCGATCAGATTGCGGGGCTGGAAATGCCCGTGCAGCAGGCGACGAAGCCCAGCCCTCTCACTGGGGATTCTGTCCACGTCCGGGTCGAGCCCGACCTGTCGAAAGAATGTCCGATAGGCGTGGGGAATGGGCTGCGTGCGCATGGCCACCACGCTGGTGCCGCGCCACCGGCTCGAGAGGTCTCGCAGCCGGGCCTTGAGCTCGCGAGGGCTTTGCCGCATCCGTGCCGGCACCGTCACCCAATCGAGTCGGAGGCCAGGAAACTCGGCGGCTAGCTCGGGCGCGATGAATCCCGCCGCGGCCGTCAGCTCGACTTCTTCTCGCATCAGTGCCTCAACAGCGCTTGCACCTTCGCCGCCAGCGCACTCGTGGCTTGCCATTGGTCACCGACCAGCCGGAACCGCACGAGCCCACCACGATACGCCAGCTCTACCAAAGGGCAGACCTGGACTCCGTAGATGGCGCCGACCGCCCCGTCGCGGTCATAGGCAACGGGCAGCGTCCAGTGGTGTTGGCGCACGAGCGTGGCCGCCTGGCTGCGACCGGTGCGCACGGCCACGGCGGCGAACTGCACCGACCCGCGACGGAACTGCGTTGAGACGGTCTGCAGCGTGTTGATCTGCTTCGTGCAATCACCCGAGGCCGGGATGAAGAACCCGATCACGAGGGGCGCCCGGTTCGCCAGCCAGGGGCAGATATTGAGCGCCCTGGGATCGGGCTGGGAGGGATTGCAGTGCGGCGCAAGGTTGGCATCGCCGACCAGATTCGAGGTGGCCAGCGGCGCCACGAACCAGTGCAGGGGTTCGCCTGGCTTGATTCCGATCGGCCCGACACCGCGGTTGATGAACAACAGCGCCGAGGCCACGATGGCGAGCCCGATTCCGATCGCCCCGATGATTCGCCGATACGGCCGAGTGTCGATCACCGGCTCGGGTGCCTTGCGGGCTCGGCCCGCGGCCTCGGCTGCGGCGCGTTCGGGATCGAGCCGGTGGGGCGGAGAGCCTTCGCTCACGCCACGCGCCGCGGGCTGGCGCCCGCCGCGCCAGCCGCACGCTTGGCTCTAAGCCGCCGCAAACGCGGCGCTCGCGGGCGGGCCCTGCGCACTGCCTCCAAAATGCCGTTGACCACCTGACCGCGCTCGGCCAGCGCCAGGGCCGCGGGCAGCACGAGCAGGACGCCGGCGAGCGACACGGAGAGGTCGATCAAGGTCACCAGACCGAAGTCCCTGAGCATCGTGACGTTCGAGACCACCAATACGCCGAAACCGGCGATCGCGGTGATGCCCGAGGCGAGCACCGCGGCCCCGGTTGAACGGTAGGTCCGCTCCAGCGCACCGAGCAGCTCATGCCCAGCTCGACGCTCCTGGCGGAAGCGCTCGGAGAGCAGGACGCTGAATTCGGTCGAGATGGCGATCACCAGCGTTCCCAGTGTGGCCGACATGGGGTTCAACGGGATGCGGATCACAAACAGGATCAGCGCCGACCAACCGGTGGCCAAGGCGATCGGCACCAGCGGCACGAGCGCGCGCTCCGTCCGGCGGAACACCGCCAGCAGCACCAGTCCGACCGCCACCAGTCCCGCCAACAGCGTCAGCAGGCGTCGGGCCGAAGACGACAGGGATGCGTCCGCTTCTGCGGCGAGCACCGGCAGCCCCGCAAGCTGGGCGGTCACGCCGGCGGGCGGGTGCAGCTGCGAGCGCATGTAGTCGATCACGTGCTGCTGCTTGGCCAGCGGCATCAGCCGGATGCCGAACGCCAGCGTCGCCTCCCGTTGGTCGGGGGCGATCACGGCCTGCTTGAAGTACGGGGGGACCGCGGCCAGCAGGCCGTTGACCGAGGCCTGTGACTGCGTGCGACCCCCGGCTGCCTGCGTACTGCTCGCGAACAGGTCTGGCAGCGAGAGTGCCGGGCAGAGAGTGGCATTGGAACAGCCCTTCGTCTCGAGGTAGCCGTAGTGTGCGAGCAGCGCCTGCTCGTAGTTCGTCATCCAGGTCACGACTGGCAGCCGGGTGACGTCGTTCGACTTGACGGTGACGTCGATCTCGCCGGACACGCCCGTGTCCCGCTCCAGCGTGTGCAGACTGCGGAGCGCGGGCATGTTGGAGGGAACGAGCTTCGTGACGTCGGACTGGACGGAGGTCTGCGTGTCGGCGGCCCAGCCGCCGATGGCGAGGACTCCGGCGACTGCCAGGACCGCTCCGGGGCGGGAGGTGACGAAGGTCAGCACCCGGCGGCTGCGGCGCGGTCCCTTCGCGCGCCACCTAGCTTCGCCCGGGTGGCGCCCGAAGGGGGTTGCGCCGCCGCCCCGGGTCACAATTGTCCGCGCGCCTCGGAGCGAAGCTCCTATCAGATCGCCCGCTCCTCTAAGTGAAGCCCAGAAGCGTCCGCCCTCCCGTCCGACTAGAGCTAGAGCGGCGGGGGCGGCGGTGAGGGCGCAGACGAGCGCGACCCCGATTCCGACGACGAGCAGCAGGCCGAAGCCCCGGACCATCGGGACCGGGGAGAGGAGCAGGACAAGAAAGCCTGTCGCGGTGGCCAGCGCCGCTGTGGCGATGGCCGGCGCGCCCAAACCCGCCGCGCGCGCGATGCCCTCAGCAGCGGTCGCGGCGTCGGCGCGCCGGGCCTCCTCCACCCGAGACTGGAACTGAACCGCGTAGTCGACCGCCAGCCCGATCAGGATCGGAAGAACGGCGATCGAGGCCACGGTCAGCGATGCCCCTACCAAGGACATGAGGCCGAACGTGATTCCCGCCGCCGCCAGCGCCACCGCCAGCGGCAGCAGCCGCAAGCGACTGCGGAACACCAGCAGCAGAGTCGCGGCCATGACCAGCAGAGCGGCCAGCAACAGCCAGGCGACCGACCCGGTGATCTCGGAAGCCAGGTCGTTCAGTACCACCGGGGCGCCGCTCACCAGATACGTGCCGCCGAAGCCCAGGGAGAAGATGGGCATCCTCACGGCCTGGCGGATCAACGAGATGGCCTGAGCCTGCTGCGAGGGGGACAACGAGGACTTCAGCCTGACCTGGATTAGCGCCGAGTCGGCGGTCGGGAACAGGTAGGAGAACCTCGCCTTCGGCTGGTTGGCGCCGCGCGTGGCGTCGAACACCACGGTCGAGATGAACTGCTGGTCATCGATCCGCGGCAGCCGGGTCAGCCCCGAGTCCAGCGCGAGCTGGGCCGCCTGCGTGGCCTGCTGCTGAGTGGCCAGCGTTGCCGCGGCGTTGGCGGCCGCCAGCGCCTGCTTGCGGCTGCGGTGCCGAGCGATCGCTACCTGGTAGGCGGCCTGCGCGGCCGAGCGGATCTGCTGTTGCGCGCCCTGCTGAATCGAGACGACCGTCTTGTTGACAGCGGTCACGGCCTGGTTCAAAAACGTCCCCGGGCCATACACCGCCTGCACCGGCTTAGCGGCCATCAGCCGTCCACACGGGCTGCTCCTGCCGCCGTAGGGAGCAGATGAAGCGGCCGGGGCCGCGGTATAAGCACCGAGCTGCTGGTTGGGGACCACGACCTGGCCAGCCAGGCACGCCTCGAGGAAGCTCAGGGTGCCCAGGTCCTTGCTCAACACGAGCTTTGACAGCGGCTCGCGGATGAGGATCACGACGGCGTCGGAACCGAAGTGCCGCTGATCGTCGACCGTCGCCTGATAGCTCGATCCGGAGACGAAGGTGTTTACGCCGGTCGAGGGCTTCAGCCTGAGCGCGAGCACGCCGCCCCCTAGCGCGAGGGCCAGCACGATGCCCAGCGCGAGCATCGGCCGGCGAGCAGCGGCCGCGGCGACACGCTCAAACTTCATCCTCATCCTGCGCGCAGGCTACCGGCGTGTGCCGCTGCACACGCCAATCGGCGCGCCACAGACCGCGCTCTAGCGCGGGACGATCAGTCCATCGTCAGGGGACCTTGCGACTCCCCTGACAGGAACTGGCGGATGAACGGATTATCGGAGTTGAGCATGTCCTCCGCGGGACCGGCCTCCACAATCCGCCCCTTCCAGAGCACGTTGATGTAGTCGGCCACGCGTCGCGCGCTCATGATGTCGTGCGTGATCACCGAGAAGGTGGGCAAATGCTCCTTCTGCTTCTCCTTGGCGTCATCCATCATGTCCCGGTGGATCTCGAGGATCAGCTCGCCCAAGAGCGCGGTGCGCACCGGGTCGAGACCCGAGTCCGGCTCGTCGAACAGCACGATGTCCGGCTCCAGCACGAGCGCCCGCGCGAACCCCGCGCGCTTGCGCATCCCGCCCGAGAGCTCATTCGGCAACTTGTCTCCGTGCGCACCCAGACCGACCTCGTTCAGGCGCCGGGTGACGATGTCGGAGATCTCATCCTCGCTCTTCTCCGTGTGCTGGCGCAGCGGGAAGGCGGTGTTGTCGAAGATGTTCATCGAGCCGAAGAGCGCACCGTCCTGGAACAGCAGCCCGAACTTCTTGCGCATCTCGAACAGGTCGTCGTCGGGCATGTTCGGGACTGATTCGCCGTGTACCAAAACGTCGCCATCGTCGGGATACAGGAGTCCGACCATGTGCTTGATGCAGACCGACTTCCCCGTGCCCGACGGCCCCAGGATCATCGAGACCATTCCCTCCGGCAGTCCCATGTTCAGGCCCCGAAGGATCTTGTTCCGGCCAAACCCCTTGTACATGTCGATGAACTCGACGGCATCCGGACGCCCGGACGGATACTGCTTATAGGTGTGCCACTTGTAGTCCTCTTCCGAGGCACCCGGGGGCGGCGCGGGCCGCGACTGAGGCTCGTCGACCACGGACACCCGGGACTCTGACCGCTCATCGGATTCGGCCTGGGCATCGGCGCCAGCCTCGCCCTGAGACTCGGGCTCGCGGCCACCCGGCTCCTCGCCAGGACCCTGGTCCTCGCGGGCGCCGTGGTGCTCAGCGTCGCGTGCTTCGGCCTCGCCGCCATCCTCAGCCTGAGGGCCGGACTCTTCCGCCGTGTTTCCCGGGGTCGCACCGCCGGTCTCGGTCTGCGCCAAGCCGCTTGGCTGCATGTGGCCCTCGTCGGGCTGCGACTGCTGTTCGCCCGCGGCGGGCTGCTGGCCGCCGGACGGCTCCCGCGGGATCCAGCGCTGGGCTTCGCCGCCGGACTCGAACGGGGCCGGCTGATCGGCCGGAGTCGCCTGCTGCTGCGTCGGCTGCTCGCTGCCCTGCCCGGGCTCTCCACTCCAGACGCCGGGGGCCTGTTCGGCCGAAGACTGCTCCGAGGTTGCCGGACCCTGCCGTGGCTCCAGGCGCGCGTCACCGGCCTGCTGGTCGTCGCTCGACCTGGCTCCGAATCTGAAACGCCGCATTAGCCCTCCGTTCCTCACCCGCCGATTGGCGCCCGGGGATTGGCTCCCCAGAAGATCTGCGTGGCGATCATGCCGATGAGATGTATGCCGATCAGGTTTAAGACCATTGATTTCGCAGTCGCCGTACCGACGCCGACGGGGCCGCCGCTCGCGTTGTAGCCGTAGTAGCAGCCGACCAGGATGATCATCGTAGCCATGGACATCGCCATGATCACGCTGAATAAGACGTCCGGGGGGTTCTGGAACTCCCAGAAGATGACGAAGAACCCCCCCGAGGAGACGTATCCCAGCTCCTGCACCGACACCAGGTAGCTGGCGAAGAAGCCGGCGCCGAGCGACACCAGATATATGAACGGCAGTGCTATCCACGCGGCGAGCAGGCGAGTCGAGGCCAGGAACGTCACGCCCGGGATGCCCATCACCTCGAGCGCGTCGATCTCGTCCGAGATCCGCATCGAGCCGAGCTCGGCCACGATGCCCGTTCCGACCTTGGCGGCCAGCATGTAGCCGAATGTCAACGGCGTGATCGCGCGCAGGTCGCACCATGCATCGAACACCCCGGCGTACGCGGCGGTCCCCTGGGTGTTGGTGAAATAGCCGCCCTCGAGGCCGCACGTGAGCCCGGCGACGAACACCAGCCCGAAGATCACGAGCGCCGAGCCGACGATCAGGATCCCCGCCTGCCGCAGCGCCTCGCCGAAGAACTTGAACACCCGCAGGGTGAAGACATCCCCGACGACCTTCGCGCAGAACCTGAGGATCTCCCCGAACGCCTCGACCCAGCCGCGCGGGGTGCCAATCAGGTCTTCCATCTACCTCGGGACCGACACGATGTCGGGATGGGTGGCCAGCAGCGTCTGGGTGAACGCGTAGTTGAACGCAAAGACCCCGAGGAGCGCGATCACCACCGCCTGGTTGACAGCGCGGCCGACCCCCTCTGCGCCACCCGAGGCGGTCATCCCCTTGTAACAGCAGACGATCGCGATGATCGCCCCGAACAGCCCCGTCTTTAGCACCGAGCCCCAGAGGTTGGTGGTGTCCGCGTTGTTGAACAGGGTGACGAAGAACGGCCCCAGCGGCGCGTGGTTGATCAGCGTGGCGAGGATCCCGCCGAAGATCCCGAACAGCAGTGCGTAGATGTCGAACAACGCGGTCACGAGCATCAGCGAGAGAAATCGGGGAACGACCAGGCTCTTGACCGGATCGATTCCCAACACCTGGAGCGCATCGAGCTCCTCGCGGATCTTCCGCGCCCCGAGATCGGCGGTGATCGCGGTTCCCGCGACCCCAGCCAGCACAACCGCGGTGATGAACGGCGCGAATTCCCTGATCGAGGCCAGCACAAAGAAGCCGCCGAGCCGGTCGAGCGCGCCGAACAGCGTCAGGAAGTCGGATGCCAGCAGCCCCGGCGCGGCGTACCCGAAGGCGATCGTCGATACGAGCAGCGGGAACCAGCACAGCTTCAGCACGAACATGAACTGCCCCGCGAACTCGCCCCCATAGGAGTACGGCGGACGCACCGCTGAGACGATCGTCCTGCCGGTCAGGATCACCATGTTCCCGACTTCCTCGAGCAGGCTCTTGGTGGGCAGGAACGCCCGGTCAGCGACAGCTCGGATCACGTCTGCTCTTTCCTCCCGTGGGTGTCGCGACGCCGCCTAAGGGGACGGCAGGGGGCTAAGCCTACGCCACCGATGCACCAAAGGCCAGTGGGAACCGTCGTCCCGGCAGTTACAAGACCCCATACAGGCCGCCGCACGCCGCGATCCGAACCGGCATAACGCGTGAACGTGCGTGGTATGTTGGCGACGCCGTGAGCGGGTGGAGACTGAGGAGCTGCGGGATGATCGCCGCTCTCGCGGCCGGGATCACCGTCGGCGCGTGCGGATCGGGAGCTCGGCAGGACGCGAGCGAGCCGAGCGGCAACTTTCAGGTGTCCGCGAGCGCCCATTGGACGACTAACCAGCGTCTTTCCCAGCACACGCAGCTGGTAATCACCGCCACCAACACCGGCACGAAGACGATCCCCAACGTGGCGGTGACGATCACCGACGCGACTCCCAGCGGAGGTAACCCGGCGCCGGCGTTCCAGCGGATGGTGAACATGCCGGGGCTGGCCAATCAAGCGCGGCCGGTCTGGATCGTCGACCAGGCGCCGGACCCGAGCAATCAACCCTGCCCTCAGAACTTCAACGCCGAGACCTACACCGGCCCCAGGTACAGCACCTGCTCCGGAGGCCCGGGCGGAGCTGTCACGGCGTATGCGAACACGTGGGCACTGCGACAGCTGGCACCGGGCAAGTCAGCGATTTTCAGGTGGAACCTGACGGCGGTGCACTCGGGCACCTATCTGGTCCACTGGCGGATCGCGGCGGGGCTGAACGGCAAGGCCAAGGCGGTGACCGCCTCGGGCGGCCCGCCGCAAGGGTCGTTCACGATCACCGTCACTCCTGCACCGCAGCACGCGTACGTCAACAACAACGGGCAGGTCTTGCCGAGCCCGTAGCTGCTGGCGCGCGGTCACCCGCTGCTTGACGCAGCCCACAAATTGATGCCGCCGTCGACCGCGTACTGGTCGATCTCGTCGAGCTCCGCCGGATCGAATGCGGTCTGGCCGAGCGCGGCCACGTTCTGCTCGAGCTGGCGAACGCTTGAGGCGCCGAGCAGGGCCGAGGTGACGCGCGGATCGCGTAAGGCCCAGGCGACGGCGAGCTGAGCCAGGCTCTGGCCGCGGCGCTCAGCGATTTCGGCCAGCGCGCGAACCCTGCCCAGGTTCTCCTCGGTCAGCAGCTCGGACGAGAAGTAGTTGCCCCGCGTCACCCGCGAGTCTTCCGGCACGCCGTCCAGGTACTTGTCGGTCAGCAGTCCCTGGGCCAGCGGAGAGAACACGATCGCCCCGACCCCCTCGTGCTCGAGGACATCGAGCAGTTCCTCCTCGATCCACCTGTTGAACATGGAGTACGACGGCTGGTGGATCAAGAGCGGGGTGCCCAGCTCGCGCAGCACCCGAACGGCCTCCTCGGTGCGACGTGGACCGTAAGACGAGATGCCCACATACCGGGCCTTGCCCTGGCGGACCGCGGCGTCGAGCGCACCCATCGTCTCCTCGAGCGGCGTCTCGGGGTCGAACCGGTGCGAGTAGAAGATGTCGACGTGGTCGAGACGCATCCGCTCGAGGCTCTTCTCGAGGCTCGCCAGCAGGTACTTGCGTGACCCCCATTCCCCGTAAGGCCCCGGCCACATGTCGTAGCCGGCCTTGGTCGAGATGACGAGCTCGTCGCGGTAGGGCCCGAAGTCCTCGGCCAGGATCCGCCCGAAGTTGGTCTCGGCGCTTCCGTACGGCGGCCCGTAGTTGTTGGCCAGGTCGAAATGCGTGATCCCTAGATCGAACGCCCGGCGGAGGATCGCCCGGCTGGACTGGATCGGGAAATCGTCGCCGAAGTTCTGCCAGAGGCCCAACGAGATTGCGGGAAGGCTCAGACCGCTGCGCCCGCACCTTCGATACTGCATCGACTCGTAGCGCTCCGCGGCCGGCACGTACACGGTTGGCGCCAGCTCGCGGTTGAAGGGCATGACGCGAGTATTCCACGGCGCCCTGAGGCAGCAGCCCGGAACGGCGGGCGCTAATCCCCGCTGTTTGGACATTGGGATAAAGACCGAATCCCGGTCAGGCTCTACATTCGCTCCCTTTAGCTCGTCCCGTCGGCAAAGGAAGAGATGAAGACCATGCCCCGTCTCCGACAGCAGAACGTCCTGGCAGCCCAGTGGACCCCGAACGGGGGGACCCTCGGAGCCCCCGACCTGAGCATGGCCGAGAACCAGATCTTCGGCTCGAACGTGTTCAGCATCACGGTCCAGCGCCAGCGCCTGCCAAGGGACGCATTTCGCAGGCTGCAGCAGACGCTGGCTCGGGGCGAGGCCCTGGACACGTCGCTGGCCGACGCGGTGGCGCAGGCGATGAAGGATTGGGCCCTCGAGAAGGGTGCGACGCACTACACGCATTGGTTTCAGCCGCTGACGGGCTCGACCGCCGAGAAGCACGACAGCTTCTATGCCCCCACCGGCGAGGGCACGGCCCTGGCCGAGTTCTCGGGTAAGGAGCTGATCCAGGGCGAGCCGGACGCGTCCTCGTTCCCGACCGGCGGCATCCGCGCGACGTTCGAAGCTCGCGGCTACACCGCGTGGGATCCGACCTCGCCCGCGTTCATCCTCGAGAACCCCAACGGCGCGCTGCTGTGCATCCCGACCGCGTTTGCGTCGTGGACGGGCGAGGCACTCGATCACAAGATCCCGCTGCTTCGATCGATGGACGCGCTCTCGAGGTCGGCGATCCGCGCCCTGCGATTGTTTGGCGACGCCACGGCCCAGCGGGTGTTCACCACGGTAGGCCCGGAGCAGGAGTACTTCCTGATCGACGAGCAGTACTACTTCGAACGTCCCGACCTGATCACAACCGGCCGGACCCTGTTCGGCGCCAAGCCGCCCAAGGGCCACGAGCTCGACGACCACTACTTCGGCTCCATTCCGGAGCGGATCCTGGCGTGCATGCTCGATACCGAGCGCGAGCTATCCAAGCTCGGCGTCCCGGTCAAGACCCGTCACAACGAGGTAGCGCCGGCTCAATATGAGATCGCGCCCGTGTTCGAGAACTCCAACGTGGGCTCCGACCACCAGCAGCTCACGATGCAGGTGATGCAGAACGTCGCGCGCCGCTACGGGCTGGTGTGCCTGCTGCACGAGAAGCCGTTCGCCGGCGTCAACGGCTCCGGCAAGCACAACAACTGGTCGATGGGCACGGACACCGGGAAGAACCTGCTGGAGCCCGGCGAAACGCCGCACGAAAACTTGGAGTTCCTGTTCTTCTGCGCCGCCGTGATCCACGCGGTGAACCGGCATCAGGGCCTCCTGCGAGCGTCCATCGCCTCGCCCGGGCAGGATCACCGCCTTGGAGCCAACGAGGCTCCGCCCGCGATCATCTCGATCTTTCTCGGCGCCGAGCTGGAGAAGGTCCTCGGGGCGATCGAGCGTGGTGACGTGGGCGAGTCGACGCCCGGATCGTTCCTCGGGTTGGGCACGCCGGTGCTCCCGCCGCTGCCCATGCACGGCGGAGACCGCAACCGGACAAGTCCGTTCGCGTTCACCGGCAACAAGTTCGAGTTTCGCGCGCTGGGCTCGAGCATGTCGCTATCGCTGCCGAACACGGTGCTGAACACAATCGTCGCCGAGGCGATCGACTACCTCGGGGACGAGCTGGAGGAGGCGATCAACGGCGGCGCGCCGCTCGAGGATGCCGTGAAGGCCGTGATCCAACGGAGCTACGCGGCCAACAAGCGCATCATCTTCGGCGGCGACAACTACGCCGAGGAGTGGCACAGGGAGGCGGAGGGACGCGGGCTGCTCAACCTCCGGGCAACCCCGGACGCGTTGCCCTACCTGGTCGACGACGAGACGGTGGCGCTCTTCTCACGCTACGGCGTGCTCTCGAAGCGCGAGCTCGACTCTCGCTACGAGGTGTTCGCCGAGCAGTACGTGACAAAGCTCAACATCGAGGCGGAGACCGCCGCCTCGATCGCCCGGACCATGCTGCTGCCGGCGGCGGCCAACCATCTCGCGACGATGCTCGCGGCCCAGCTGTCGGAGCTGGCGACGGAGACCTCGGACCTGATCGCCGAGTTCACCGCCGCGATCAAGGCGCTCGAAGACGCCAACCTGGCGGAGAACCAGCCCCACGGCGACATCCTGGAGCACGCCAACTACATGCGCGACAACGTGATCCCGGCGATGGCCGCCGTGCGCGAGGTGGCGGACAAGCTCGAGAAAGTGGTGGCCGACGACCTCTGGCCCCTGCCGAAGTACTCGGAGATCCTGTTCATTAAGTAAGAGTGCTTGAAAGCGGGCGGCTGGCCAGGCTGCCCGCCTTGCGCGAAACTTTTTCGCAATTAGCGGGTTCTAGCCCCTTAGTGGCGGACGGCCGTAGGGAGACCCGTCGGGCACACTGGCATGGCTGGGCGCGACGCGGCGTCACCGCGTCGCTGATGACCGTGCTCGCCATTGCCGCAGCGGCTCTGGCCGCCCCGGCAGCGAACGCTCGGTCGAACCCATTCCACGGCAATGGGATGTGGATCTGGGTGCTGAGCCGCTCGAACGGCGGGAATTTGAATTCGATCGCGTCCCAGTCGCACAGGTACGGGATTCGGACGCTGTACATCAAGAGCAGCGACGGCAGCGGGATGTGGTCGCAGTTCAACTCCACGGTCGTCTCGACCCTCCATTCCCAGCGGCTGAAGGTCTGCGCCTGGCAGTTCGTGTACGGCAACCACCCGACGCTCGAGGCTCAGGTCGGAGCAGCCGCCGTCCATCGTGGCGCCGATTGCCTGGTGATCGACGCCGAGGGACAGTACGAGGGCAAGTACCGGGCGGCGCAGACCTACATCAACCAGCTCCGCCGCTCGATCGGCGCGAACTACCCGGTGGCGCTGGCGGGCTTTCCGTATGTCGACTACCACCCGGCGTTCCCCTACTCGGTGTTCCTCGGGCCGGGCGGTGCCCAGTACAACGTCCCCCAGATGTACTGGCGCGACATCGGCACCTCCGTGGACAACGTGTACGCCCACACGTACTTCTACAACCGCCTCTACCAGCGGCCGATCTATCCCCTGGGACAGGTCTACAACTCGCCGCCGGCCAGGCAGCTCGTCCGCTTTCGTCAATTCCTCGGCCTGTATGGCGCGCATGGCGTCAGCTGGTGGGACTGGCAGGAGGCAAGGGGCTACACGTGGCCCGCGATCTCCCAGGGGATCAGTCCGCTGACCAATGCCGCCGCGGTGGGCGGGGAGGCGAGCATTCACAAGGGGTCGGCGGGCGACCTCGTGATCTGGGCCCAGGAGCATCTCCGCGCCGCCGGCGAGAACGTCAAGGTGGACGGCGGCTACGGGACGCGGACCGTGGCAGCCGTCGAGAACTTCCAGTCCACCCACGGGCTGCCGGTCGACGGGGTCATCGGACCGCAGACCTGGTCGGCGCTCCTGCAATATCGCCCGGCCTCCGTGAGCTTCGGCCATACCTCGCGCAACGCGAGCAAGGCGGCACGGATGGCGGCCGGCGGACGGCTCACGCAAGCGGCTGTCGCCGCCACCGACGACTCGGGGGCGCCGGCGTCCGGCTCCGGGAGCACGCCCGCGCCGGCGTCGGCGCTGCTACCGGCCAGGGCAAACGAGCTCCGCGGGGCTCCCGGGGCCGGAAGCGCCTAGGCGGCTCCGCCTAACGAACGACCAACAGCGGTGAGTCCGACACCGCCGCCGGCGCCGCTCGGTGCAGGGCCCTGACACGCACTGTCCGCCGCGGCGTCAGAGTCGTCCTCCAGCCGCCGCCGGAGTTGGTCGTCAGGCGCTGGACCGTCGTCTCTGCACCACTGGCCGTGAGCTGCTGGAGCTCGATCGTCGCCCCGGAAACGGGAGCCCCGCCGAGGCGCTTGAGCGTCCCATAGACCACGACCGGCGTTCCGCGGCGCACCTTGGCGGCCGACGTCCACAGCGAAAGCTTCAGCGGCGTCTTGGCCATGGCCTGCACCGCGGAGCGGACCGCGGGCAGATGCCCGTAGAGCGCGTCGCCCGGGCATCCCGTGGAGTCGCCGTCGCGATGTCCTGCCACGCGGGGAAGCGACACGTGAGCACCCGGCCTGAAAGGCGTGTAGAACGCGTCGGCGGGGTTCACCTCCACGGTCACACGACCCGACGTGGGCACGCCGTGCAGCGAGAGCTTCCAGGCGATCAGACGCTGGAGCGCGTCCAGCGCGGCTCCCGTCGGCAGCACGCTGTCGAACGTGCCCAGAATCGCGACCCCAGTCGAGACCTTGTTGTAGCCGCCGGCCTGAGCGCCGACGACCGCTTGGTCGATCCCGCCCTTGCGCGCCTCCCAGATGCGACCGGACAGGTCGATCACGAAGTTGTAGCCGATGTCGTCCCAGCCGCGGGTGTAGCGGTGAAACTGATAGATCGCGTAGAGCATCGACGGAACCTGGGCCGCTGAGTAGCCGTTCGGATTGTCGGTGTGGTGGACGAACGCGAGCTTGACGGTGCCGTACCCCGGATTCACTGCGGGCGGAGCCTTGCCCTGAGCCCATACCTGCCTGGCGATGATCGGCGGCTGTCCGGGGCCGGCGTGAAGAATCGGCTGTGCGAGAGCCGGCGAGGAGGCCGCTGCGCGGGCGCCGAACGTCGCCGCCGGTTCGGGCGCGACGAAATGGAGGCGGACGCCATGGAGCGGCCGAGAGCTTCGAACCTCCACGTACTCGGCAGGGCCGGTCCAGATGCCCTCGCCGATCAGAGGCTCACCGGGCCGCCATGCATCGGGACCGTGCCCCAGTGTGGAAGCCGTCGCCCACCGGCTCCACGGCCCATCGCGGCGGCGAACCCGCAACTCGATCCGGACGTGGGCCGGGGAGCTCCACTGAACGCCCACGAGTGAGAACACTCGCGGAGCCGCCAGGGGGCCAGATGAGCCGTTCACGGAACCGATGCCGAGGCTGAACACAGAGGGAGGGACGCCCCGCGCGAGCGCCGCGATTCCGGCGCTGGGACGCAGCACCGTCGCGGCGCCCGCTCCCGCGAGTGCCCCTAGCGCCTTCCGCCTGGTCAGCCTGAAGTCGGTGTCCGCCGGCCGCTCGGTCATGGATCACCGCTCAGAACACTTCCGTCGGCGATTCGCTTCGGTTCGTCGGCAGACAGCTCGACGGAGCCCTTGACGGCCACGCCCGCGCCGAACGTGATGTCACCGCGCACAACCAGGCGGTGGGCGTCGATCAGGGAGGGCGGCCCGCTGGGAAAGCGAGCTTCGAACTCATCGAGCAGCTTGTAGTAGCGAGGATCGAGCTCGACGAATGGGAGCGTGTCGCGCAGTGGCTCCACCATGTGCTCCTCCGTCAGCCTGTAGACGTCCGAGCGCAGGACCAGCAGGTCGTCGGTCGTCTTGACGGGCGCAAACCGCGTTCGGGGAACGCAGAGCACCCGCGCGCCCGAGAAGCTTCCGATCGCCGCCCCCATCGCCGATTCCAGTTGGAGTACGTCCGGGGATTCCGGATCGCGGGGATCGACGGTCTTGCGGTTGACGATCAACGGCAGATCGAGGACGCCGTCGAGCTTTGATAGCTCCTCGCTCAGCGATCGCAGATCGATCCACAGCGTGTTCGTGTTGTAGTAGCGCCAGCGGCGATAGTCGCGAAACGACTCCTCATCCTCGGGGGATGTCTGCGCGGTCTCGCGTAGCACGAGCTGACCATCCTCCCGGCGGCGCGCGATATGCCCGCCTTTGCGGTCCGCCTCGGTCCCCACCACCACCTCCATCAGGAACGGGATGCCCTCTCGGGAGACGAAGGCGGCGATTCGGGCGTCTACGCTCGCGCCCAGGTTATCGGCGTTCGAGATCATCGCGTACCGAAAGCCACGCTCGGTGAGCGTCCGGAGCATCCCCGAGCGGCGGAGCGCCCCATACACATCACCGTGGCCCGGGGGCGCCCATTCGAGCGCCGGGTCCGACGGCCAGCCGATGGGCTCGAGTCGATCGGCGTCGAGCTTGGGGACGACGCTCTGCATGAAATCGGGATCAAGCTCGCCGCTGGCGTCTGCAGGCAGCGCCGCCATGGTCTGCTCGCTCGTCGCTTCGCTGTCCATCAGCACCAGCGGCAGGCGGATGCCGTGGCGCTCCCGCAGTGCCCGGATCTGGCCGACGATGATGTCGAGGAACGAGCTCCCCTCGCGCGCCTCCACCAGCGACTTCGGGGCCCGCAGCCCCATCGTGGTGGCAAGGCCTCCGTTGAGCTTGACCACCGCCACATCGGCCAGCGCCGCCGCGGGATCCGCATCGGGAAGCTGCTCGAGTGACCCCACGTCCGAAGCCGGCTCGAGGTCTGCGCTCGAGACGTATGCCGACTCGCCACCGTCGAGGCGCTCGTAGGCGGAGCGAAACGCCCGGATCGCCTCTTCATGCTGGCCGTGGGACCGCATCTTCTCCTCTGCCGCGCGCAACCCCTCGCTGCTCATCGGGGGCGGATTGTGACTGAGTGGCTAGATTGACCGCCATGAGCGATGACTGGCGGTTGAGGATCGACGTTCACGAACGCGGCCGGGTTCGCACGCTGCTCGAGCACATCGACGCCACCGACCTCGAGCATCAGCTGGAGACGGCGTTCCACGATCGCGTTGTCGTCTCGAACGAGGGCTCGACGATCTTCTTCTACGCCGGCCAACGCGAACAGGCGGAAGGGGCTCGGGAGGTGGCACGCCGGTTTGCCGCCGAGCAGGGCTGGGAGGTGGACCTGGAGTTGCGCCACTGGCACCCCACGGCCGAGGCGTGGGAGGATCCGGACAAGCCGCTGCCGGCTGACGACGCCCAGCGCGCCGCCGAACACGCGGAGCTCATTGCGGGCGAGCGGCGGCAGGCGCTCGTCGAGGGAGAACCCGAGTTCGAGGTTCGGATCGAGTGCGCGTCGCGCACGGACGCGGCTGCGCTCTCCCAGAAGCTGCGGGCGGAGGGCCTGCCAAATGTGCACCGCTTCAAGTACGTGGTGGTTGGTGCCGCCGACCAGGACACAGCAAACGCCCTCGCCCAGCGCATCCGGGCCGAGGCGCCCGAGGGAAGCGTGGTCAGGGCGGAAGGGACGCTGGCCGCCGTACTCGACGAGGGTGGCGCCTCCAACCCGTTCGCCGTGTTCGGCGGAATGGGCGTCTGAGGCCCCGCGCGCTCAGCGCTCGGCGAGCAACCGGGCTCCGGGACCTG
>DAIPIC010000057.1:0-19161 GCA_036771025.1 Solirubrobacteraceae bacterium | reverse complement strand
GGTCGCGGGCCCAGGCGGCGATCTTGACCGGATCGCGGTCGGTGCCCTGCTCGTATACATCGGCTCCCGCCTGCCCGCCGACCTTGAGCAGCTGATCCACCGCGGCCGGGCGGTAGACGTCGCACGCCGCCACCGCCACCGAGGAGCCGTGCTCCTGGCCCAGGTAGCGGGCGAGCTTGGCCGTGGCCGTGGTTTTGCCCGAGCCCTGAAGCCCGGCCATCACGACGATCGTCGGCGGGCGGGGCGAGAACGACAGGTCCCGAGCTGCGCCGCCCAGCAGCTCGGTCAGCTCGTCGTTCACGATCTTGACCACTTGCTGTCCGGGGTTCAGCTGGCCGATGACGTCGGCGCCCATCGCCCGCTCCTTGACAGCGTTGGTGAAGCTCTTGACGACCTTGAAGTTCACGTCCGCCTCGAGCAGCGCGAGGCGGATCTCACGCATGGCCGCCGAGACGTCGCTCTCGCTGAGCGTGCCGCGTCCCCGGACCTCGGAGAGCGTGGACTGGAGCTTCTCGGAGAGAGAGTCGAACATCGCCGCCTGAGCCTAGCGCCAGCCGATCAGCCCGCAACCAGGGCCCGCGCGAACTCCTTCGGCTCGAACGGGCGCAGGTCCTCGAGCTGCTCGCCGACGCCGATCAGCTTGACCGGGATGCCGAGCTCGTGGGCGATGGCCAGTGCGATACCGCCCTTGGCCGTCCCGTCGAGTTTCGTCAGCACGAGCCCCGACACGGAGACCACGTCTGAGAACAGCCGGGCCTGCTGCAAGCCATTCTGGCCGGTGGTGGCGTCCACGGTCAGGAGCGTCTCGTGGGGAGCCTCCGGGATCTGCTTGGCGATCACCCTGTGCACCTTCTCGAGCTCGGCCATCAGATCCTGTTGGGTATGGAGCCGGCCGGCCGTGTCGATGATGACTACGTCGGCTGCGTCGCGGCGAGCGGCCTCGACCGCGTCGTAGGCCACCGACCCGGGGTCTGACCCCTGGCTGCGGGCGACGAAGCCGGCGCCCGCGCGCTCGGCCCACACCTGGAGCTGCTCGATCCCTGCGGCCCGAAAGGTGTCCGCCGCGCCGATCACGACTGAGCGTCCGAGCTCCTGGTGTAGGTGCCAGGCGAGCTTTCCGATCGTGGTGGTCTTGCCGGTCCCGTTGACCCCCGCCACCAGGATCACGGTGGGAAGGGGACGGATGTCGATCCGGTCCTCCCCGGTCTGTGCGATCTCGGCCAGGAGCTCGACCAACCGATTGGTGAGCTGCTCGCCCCCGCTCAGCTTTCCCTGGCTCGCCTCGCGCTCCAGCTGCTCGACCACCCGCGCCGTGGTGCGCGCGCCGACGTCGGCGTAGATCAGCGCCTCCTCCAGTCGCTCCCAGGTCTCCTCTGTCAGATCCTCGAACAGGGTTGCCTGGATCTCGGCGGTCAGGGCATGGCGGGTCTTGCGGAGGTTCTCCCGCAGTCGCCGAAAGCGCCCCCTTCGGCTCTCCTCGGGCTCGGAGTCCTCCGCGGCACCGGCCGCGACGGTCCCGTCGACGATGAACAACTCACTCCAGTCGCGCGCCATGCGGCGCGCGACGTTAGCAACCGGCTTCGTGACCAACTTCCCACTACCAGCTGCCGTCGCGAAGTATGCTCGTCGCGTGGCCGAGATGGTCAGAACCGTTGCCGTGGGCACCGACGGGTCCGACCGGGCGGCAAAGGCCGTGGGGTTCGCGATCGACATGGCAACTCGCTACGGGGCCAAGCTGGTCGCGATCAGCTCCTATCGCCCCGTGTCGGAGACGCGCCTTCGCAAGGAGCAAGAGGAAGCCCCGCAGGAGATCCAGTGGTCGATCAATCCCATGGAGGAGGTCGAGGACATCCTGTCGTCGGTCGAGTCGCGGGCGCTGGAGGCCGGTCTTGAGGTCACGACCGTCGCCAGCCAGGGAGACCCGGCCGACGTGCTCATCAAGCACGCGGAGGAGCAGGATGCCGACGTGCTGATCGTCGGGAACAGGGGGATGAACCGAAGGATCCTGGGCAGCGTCCCCAACACGGTTACGCACAAAGCGCAGTGCACCGTGGTCGTGGTGAAGACGGCATGAGGAGGCGCAAGGTCTTTCTTCAGGTCCTCGAAGGGGTGCTGCTGGTAGCGCTGGCCATGTGGGTCGTCACGACGCACGTGCAGCACTGGGGCGACTGGATCGTGTTCGGCGTGCTCGTCCTGACCGCGTTCGGGGCCGCATGGGCGATCTACACCCCGCGCTACACGACCAAGAAGAGGACCGTGGTCCGGACCAGCAAGCCGCCCCGCCACCGGTACCGGTCGCCCGATTAGCGCTACGCCGCCGCCTGCTCCTCCGGGAGCCGGCGCGAGATCACCTTCGAGATCCCATCCGAGCCCATCGACACGCCGTACAGGCTGTCGGCCGCCTCCATCGTGCGCTTCTGGTGGGTGACGACGATGAACTGGGCGCGCGCGGAGTAGGAGCGGAGCAGGTCGAGGAAGCGGTCGATGTTCAGGTCGTCGAGCGCGGCCTCGACCTCGTCCAGGATGTAGAACGGGCAGGGCCGGGCGAGGAACACGGCGAACAGGAAGGCGAGCGCGGTCATCGACTTCTCGCCCCCGGAGAGCAGCGACAGCCGCTTCATCTCCTTGCCCGCCGGAGTTATCTCGATCTCCACTCCGAGCACGTCGCCCTCGTCGTGGACAACCGGACCATCCTGCACTTCGTCTGTCTCGGTCGTGCCCTCGTCGCCCTCGCCGCCCAGCGTCCTCGCTGGGGGGTCCTCGTGGGCGTGAACCAGCCGAAGGCGCCCCCGCCCGCCCGGGAACAACTTCTCCACTACCTCCTCGAAGTTCTGGGCGGCGGCGGCGAACGTCTGCTCGAACGAGTCGCGGATTTGGCGATCGGTGTCGCGGATCAGCTTCTCGAGCTCACGCAGCGCGGTCTCAAGATCCTCGCGCTGTCGCTCGAGCTCCTCCACGTGCTCGACCGCCTGGCGGTACTCCTCCTGGGCCAGCGGGTTGACGGGTCCAAGCTGCTCGCGTCTGCGCGCCAGCCGCTCGATTCGCTGGCGAAGCGCTTCCCGCTCCTGTTCTTGGAGCTCCTCATCGGCGGGATCGGGGCCCAGCCCCAGGCGCTCCGACAGCCCACGGAGCTCCCGCTCCACGTCGGAGGCCTGGTCGCGCGCTCTTTGCGCCTGGACCTCCACCTGGGTCAGGGCCTCATTCTCTGCGTGCAGCCGACCCTGAAGCTCAGCTTCCTTCTGCGCGCACGACCGCAGCTCGAGCGCCACCTTCTCCCCGGCCTCACGATCAGCCGCCAGGGTCTCCTCGAACAGCTGCCGCTGGTGGTCGATGGCCTCTCTGACGGTCTGAAGAGCCGCGATCAGCCGGACGATCTCTGGCAGCAGCAACTCGTCGCGGACGATCGATTCCGACAGCGCGTTGATCCGGCTCTCGCGCTCTGAGCGCTCGCGCTCTGAGCGCTCCACCATCCGTCGCTCGGACTCGATCTCGGCCTCCAGCTGCGCTCGCCGCGCCGCGCGTGGCCCTTCGTCCGGCGCCGCTCGCCTACGCGCGATCAGGTCTCGGAGCCGCTGCACCTCCTCGGCTGCATCGTCTCGCTCCCGGACCGCGACCCGGTCGGCCGCCACGGCCGCCTCACGCTCGGCCTCCCGCCCCCCGACGAGCTCCGTAGCGCGTTCGACCTGCGACCGTGCGGTGAGCTCGGCCTGGACGGCGGCCTCGCTGGCGCGAACCAGCTGATCGCGGCGGTTGCGCTCCGCCAGCACCCGGTCCTCGCCCAGCGCCGGCGCCTGTCTGAGCTCTCGTGTCCGTGAGACCCACACCCGACCCGAGTGGGTAACGGCCACGCCCTCGAAGTCCTCACCCAGTTGGTCGAGGTCGTCTATCACCCACGTGTCTGCCAGCAGCGCGTGAGCGATGTCGGCCGAATCTCCCTCGCCGCGGACATGGTCCAGGAGGGCCTCGGCGCCCGGAGCGGGTGGGGACGATGGATTTCGCAGGCTCGATCTACCGGCGATGAGCACCCGGCCGCCGGCCTCTCCCGCCTTGTCGAGGAGCCCTCGCGCTTCGACGGGGTCGGCGGCGATGGCGGCCCCGAGCCTGCCGTCGAGGGCCGCGCCGAGCGCCGTCTCATAGCCGGGATCGACCTCGAGCCGATCGGCGAGCGCCGTCGCTTCGGCCCCCAATCGGGAGTGACTGCACAGGAATTGGTTTACCGAGGCCAGCTCGCCCCCCACCCGTGCCGCCTCCCGGCGTGCAGCCTCCGCCGCCCGCTCGGCGTCGCGCAGCTCAGAGCGGGCCGCTTCGACGGCCAGCTCGGCCTGCTGTCGCGCTTCATGGGTATGCGATCCGGCGTCGGCGCGCGCCGCCAAGAGCCGTTCTGCATCCTCGCGCCGCCGTTCCAGCTCCTCGACCTGGGCGGCGATCTCAGCCTCCCGGTCACGCTCCAGGGCCGCCAGCTCCTCCTCGAGCCGGGCGATCAAGGCCAGCGGCTGCTCGTCGCCCTTGTCGTTGGCGGCCTCCGATCTGAGAGCGTGGAGGAACTTCTGCGCCCGATCTGCGCGGTCGCTGACCACGGCCCGCGCCGCGGCCAGCGCCTCGGCGCGATAGGCGACGCGATCTGACGCTGACTGGGCTCTGAACGAGCGTGCGGACAGCTCCTCGCGCCTGGCGCTCCGCTCTGCCAGCGCCTCCTCGGCGGCCTCCCGGCGCGCAGCGACCCCCTTCAGCTCGCTCTCGACCGTCGCGCGGCGCGCCCGGGCGTCATCGACCAAGGCCTCCGCCGAGCGGAGCTGAGCACGCCAGGCACGCAGGTCGTCTCGGGCCAGCCCCCATCGGGCCTCGAGCGACTGGCGCTCGAGTCGCTCATGCAGCTCCGCGGCCTCGGCCTGGCGCTTGAGCGGGCGCAGTCGGGATCGTGCCTCCCGCTCCACGTCCAGTGCCCGGTCCAGGTTCTGCTGCGTGCGCTCCAGCTTCAGCTGCGCCCGTCGGCGGCGCTTGCGATGCTTGCCCAGCCCGGCGGCCTCCTCGATCAGCAGTCGCCGGTCGCGCGGCTTGGAGGTCACCAGCGACTCCACCCGACCCTGAGAGATGACCGAGTGCATCTCCTTGCCAAGCCCGGTGTCGGAGAGCACCTCGATCACGTCCACCAGCCTGCAGCGCGCTCCCGCCAGCCTGTACTCCCCCTCGCCCCCGCGGTCCAGGCGGCGCACGATCGAGACCTCGGGCCGTCCTAGCCCCAGCAGGCCACCGCTGTCGTCGAGCACCAGCTCGACCTCCGCGCTCGTACCCGCCTGGCGGCCAGGAGACCCGGCGAAGATCACGTCCTGCATGGAGGACCCTCGAACGGCGGCCGCCGATTGCTCGCCCAGCGCCCAGAGAACGGCATCGGTGATGTTCGACTTGCCGGAGCCGTTGGGGCCTACGACCACGCTCACACCGGGCCCGAACTCGAGCCGCGTTCGGTCCGGAAAGGACTTGAACCCTTTGAGCGTGATCGACTTCAGGTGCATTTGCTCGCGGGAGGGAGGCTCACTCCCCCAGCGCCTCCAGCGCGACGCGGGCCGCCTCCTGCTCGGCGTCCTTCTTGCTCCGTCCCGTCCCCCGTCCGACCTCGACACCTGAGACGATCGCGCTGATCCGGAACGTGCGGTCGTGCGGTGGGCCGCTCTCGTCGACCACTTCGTAGCTGACAAGCTCGCCGCGCCGGGCCAGTCGCTCCTGGAGGGTGGACTTGAAGTCCGCGGGGTGCTCCAGTGCGTCGTCGATCTCCGGAGCGAAGGCCTCCACCACCGCCGTAGCAGTCTGCTCGTAGCCGTATTCCAGGTAGCAGGCGCCGATCACGGCCTCGATCACGGAGGCCAGGACCCGTTCGGTCGAGACCAGGCCGCCCACCATGGGACCGGCGGCAGAGGGCGCCGCGGCCCGGAGCCTCCCTGGGATCCCGAGCCGCTCGGCGACCGCGCGACATGAGCGCCCGGACACGGCCTGGGCCCTGATCTTCGTCAACTCCCCGGCGCCGAACTGCTCGGCTCCGAGGCGCGGGTAGAGGTGCGTGGTGACGGCCAGCGAGAGAACGCTGTCGCCCAGAAATGCCAGCCGCTCGTAGGAGGCCGCTCGCCTGGATGTCCACGAGGCGTGGGTGAACGCGGGCGCCGAAAGCTCCTCGGGCAGGCACTCCAGAAGCTGCTGGAGCCTGGCTACGCTCGCGGTTGTCGCGCTCACTCCGGCTTGTGCGCGGTCGTCGTCGGAGCGCCTGTCAGGAGCACGAAGTCAACCGCCTGGCCCACGGTCAGGATCTTCGCCGCCTGCTCGTCGGAGATCTTGATGCCATAGGAGTCCTCGAGCTCTTGCACGAGCGTGTAGAGGTCGAGCGAGTCCGCCTCGAGATCCTCCCGAAAGCGCGTCGAGTCCTGGATCCGGTCGGGGTCCACCTCCAACTCCTCGGCCAGGTGGGCACGAATCAGCGAAAAGACCTGTTCGCGGTCCAGGGCCATGTCGTTAGACGGTAGCGGCGTGCTCGGACGGGCCTGGGTCCGTCGTGGGACTGGGTGCTGATCTGAGCGCCCCGGCCGCCTCGAGCGCCGACCGCGTCTTGCCGATCGCGTCCTCGGTCACGCCCCTGGCCGCCACCTCGATCGCGCGGGCAAACCCCCGGCGCGTGAAGCGGCCGTGGGCGACGACGCCGAGCCGGCGGAGCCCGAGCATGTATGCCCCGCCCGGGGTCTCGGGATCGATTTCCTGGCGAAGGCTTCGGATCGCGGGCTGGAGCAGCCAACCTCCGAGCTTGGCCCGTGCGGAGCTCATGGCCAGCTCGCGCATCGCGCGCAGCGTCCGCCCCGAGACTCCCTCGATCAGCTTCAGCGTGATGTTGCCCGTGAAGCCGTCCATCACGACGACGTCAGCGACGCTGGCCGTCACCTGGGTGCCCTCGATATTGCCGACGAAGTTCAGGCCCGTTCCACCGGCCCCCGCCAGCTGCTCGTGGGCCGAGACCAGGTCGGGCGTACCCTTCGCCGGCTCTTCGCCGTTTGAGAGCAGCGCCACGCGCGGGTCCGACACGCCTAGCACTGCCTGAGAGAAGGCCGAGCCCATATGCGCGAATTGGACAAGGTGCTCGGGACGGCAGGTGACGTTCGCCCCCACGTCCAGCAGGAGAACGGGCTCGGCGCCCGGTATGGGGATCGGCAGGGCCAGGGCTGGGCGATAGATGCCGCGGTCACGGCGCAGGTTGAACAACCCCGCCGCCAGCGCCGACCCCGTGCTACCCCCGGACACCAGCGCCTGGGCGCGCCCCTCGGCGACCGCTCGTGCCGCCTGGACGATCGAGGCCTCGGGGGTAGAGCGAACCGCGAACGCGGGATCGGCGGCCTTGGCGATCGAGATCGGAGCGTCGATCACCTCCACGCCCTCGGCCACCGGTCCGATCTCCGCCGCTTCCCCGAACAGCAGGATTCCGATCCCGGCGGCTGCGGCCAGCGATGCGCCGGCGGCAACCTCCGCCGGGCCGAGGTCCGCCCCGCCCGCGTCAACGGCGACCGTGACCATGGGCAGCCGTCAGGTCTGGTCGCCGGAGTCGATCGACACTACCTCGCGACCCCGGTAATAACCGCATTCCGGGCAGACCCGGTGCGGCAGGCGGGGGCTGTGGCAGTGCGGGCACGTGTTGTAGGACGGCGGCACGAGCTTGTGCTGAGCCCGGCGCTGGGCCGTGCGGGCGCGAGACTGCTTTTGCTTGGGAACGGCCATCGCGGGGGCCAGTGTAGCCGCCGGCCGGTGATCACCGGCGACCGCGCGCGGATCACTCGAACCGGATCTCGGAGAGCTTGGCCCACCTCGGATCGGGCGTGGACTCGTGGTGGTGCTCGGCGCCGGCCGCGTTCAGGTTGGCGCCGCACACCGGGCAGAGCCCAGCGCACTCCGGCCGACAGACAAGCTTGGCGGGGAGCGAGAGCGCCAGCGCATCCCGCGACCAGGCATGGAGGTCGAGCACCTCGCCCTCCAGGTACTCGGAGCGAAGCTCCTCCGATTCGCCGGGCTGAGAGACCTCGCGCGACTCGACGCTGATCGCCGGGGTGGCCTCCTCGAGGCAGCGCATGCAAGGGCCCGACACGACGACCGTGAAACGCAGACGGAGCGCATAGCCGTTCGCGGTCGTGCGGGAGACATCAAGCTGTACGGGAACGAGCTCGGACGGGACGCGGTAGCGCTCGCCGCCGAGCATGAAATCGTCGATCGACACGGACAGCTCAAGCCGCCTGCCCGCCCCCGAGCTCAGATGCAGCCCGCCTAGATCGAAGTTGTCGGTTCTCACGGGCATGAGGCCGAGCTTAGCGGCGCCGATCACGCCGTCCAGACCCCAGCCGGGCCGCCCGGGCGGCCGTGACCGGCCATCATTGGGATGCGTGTCGAGCTGGTTTCGTTCCTACGGTTTCGCCGACGTCATCGACGGGCTCCTGATCGGGGCGTTCCCGCTCGACGAGGCAGACGTCTCGATGCTGGCCTCGCTCGGAATCCGGCGGGTGCTCAACCTGGCCGAGGAGGCCGAGTACGGACCCGGAGATCGCGATGCCGTCGAGGCCGCCCTCGACGCTGCGGGGATCGAGGAGCACCGCCTACCCCTTCCGGACTACGGCGGCCTTCCCGCGGGGCTGATCGAACGAGCGGTGCAGGAGGTCCTTGACTGGCTCCAGGAGGGCCAGCGGATCTATCTCCACTGCCGCGCCGGCTGGCAGCGTTCGGCCGCTCTGGCAGCAGGCGTGGTCGCGATCCGCAAGGACATGGATATAGACGAAGCACTCGCGCTGGTGCAGTCGCGAAAGCCCTCCGCCGATCCCCTTCCCCACCAGCGGGAGGATTTGAGACGGTGGTGGGACGAACGGGCCTCCGCTCGATCCGACCGCGGCGCGAGCGGCCGGGGTGACGGCGCTACTCGGCCGCCCGCAGCTGGCGGACCGTGAACTCCGGGTCCGGGTCGGGTGGTTCCTCCGCGGCCCCGGCGGCCTCCACCGACCGGGCGGCGACCGTGACCTGCTCGATCTCCGGCAGCTCCCGGCCCGCGCCGGCGGCGCCGTGCTCTGCGAACCGCCGGGCTCCCGGGAGCACGCGGGCCTCGTAGGACCCGACGGCCTCGTTGTAGGCGCGCACGGCGCTGTTCAGCCTCGAGCCAAGCGTCCCCAGCAGGCCCGATAGCTTCACCAGGCGCGAGTGGAGCTCTCGCCCGAGCTCCGAGATCGCCTGCGCCGATTCGGCCACGCGCTCCTGCTGCCAGCCGTAAGCCACGGAGCGCAGAAGGGCCAGCAGCGTCGTCGGCGTGGTGATCAGCACCCGGCGTGCCATGGCGTCCTCGATCAGCGTGGGGTCGGCCTCGAGCGCGGCGCTGTACAGGTGCTCCCCGGGAAGGAACATGACCACGAAGTCGGGTGCCGAGTCGAGCTGGCACCAGTAGGACTTGTCCGACAGGGCGCGGACGTGCTTTCGCAGCAGGCGGGCGTGGTCGCGCAGATATCCGAGGCGCTCCTCCTCGTCGCGGGCCTCGTAGGCGTCGAGCACGCCCTGCAGCGGAGCCTTGGCGTCGACCATCACCTGCTTGCCCCCGGGCAGGCGCACCACAAGATCCGGACGGAGAGTGGCTTCCTCTCCTCCCAGCGACACCTGCTCGAGGAAGTCGCAGTGCTTGACCATCCCCGCCAGCTCGACCACGTTTCGGAGCTGCATCTGTCCCCACTGCCCCCTGGCGTTCGGCTTGCGGAGTGCGGTGACCAGGGCACCGGTCTCAGTGCGGAGCTTCTCGTTCGATTCGGTCAGCGTCCGCAGCTGGGCGCCCAGCTGCCCACGCGACTCACGGCGCTCCTGGTCGAGCCCACGCAGCTGGGCGTCCACCCGTACGAGCTGCTCCTTGAGCGGGGCGACGAGCTGCTCGACCGCCTGCCGGCGCTGCTCCAAATCGCCCTTGGCCTGGGTCTCGGCCGTTTGAAGCTGCGCCCTGTTGAACTCGGTGAGCTGTTCGATGGTGGCCTTCATGGCGTCTGCGCTCACTGCCTTGAAGGTGTCCGACAGCTGGGCCTGCGCGCGGAGCCGGGTCCACAGCAGCGCCGTGGCCAGCGCCGCCCCGGTCACCAGTCCGATGAGGAGCCATAGAACGTTCATGCGGACCAAGCAGCATGCCGCGACGGCCGGACGGAACGCGATCCTCAGCCCTGCATGTCAGAATCGCCGCCCATGCGAGAGATCGCCGACGGCGTTTGGCAGTTGTCGGGCTGGCCTCCGAACAACGTCAACGTCTACGTGTTGGGCGATGTGCTCATCGACGCCGGGCTGGCGTTTCACCGCGGGCGGATCATGAACCAGATCGGCGACCGCACGATCACCGCCAACGCGCTGACGCACGCTCACTTCGACCACTTCGGCTCGAGCCATGCGATCTGCGGGAAGCTCGGCATTCCGCTGTGGTGTGGCGCCGCCGACGCCGAAGCGGTGGAGGCCGGCAAGATGGTCGTCCGAGGCGGGAGGATGGTGCCGGCGGCGAAGGCCCACCCGGTTGCGCGGACGCTGGCCGAGGGGGACGATGTCGCGGGCTTCAGGGTGCTCGACACCCCGGGGCATTCGCCCGGTCACATCTCCTACTGGCGCGAGGCCGACCGGGTCCTGGTCTGCGGCGATGTGATGTGGGGCTACGACCCGTTCCTGTTCTCGGGCGGGATCCGCGAGCCGTATCCGGTCGCCAGCCCCGACCCAAAGCTCAATCGTGAGTCGGCCCGGCGGCTCGCGGCGCTCGAGCCGCGGCTCGTCTGCTTCGGGCACGGGCCGCCCGCCCGCGACACGGACAGCTTCGTCCGGGCAGTGGAGCGCCTGGCGAGCTGATGGCCGAGAACCTGATCCGACGGCATGTAGTCGTCACGGGGCGGGTGCAAGGCGTGTTCTTTCGCGACTCGGTCCGTGAGAGGGCCGAGGCCCACGGCGTAGCCGGGTGGGCCTGCAATCGGGGGGACGGCGCGGTCGAGGCCGTCCTCGAGGGCTCGCCGGATGCCGTCGGCGGTCTCGTCGACTTCTGCCGCACGGGGCCCTCGCGAGCTGAGGTGGAGGACGTCGAGGTCAACGAGGAGGAGCCAGAGGGCCTCAGCGGGTTCGCGATCCGCTGACGGCGGTCGCCTCGCGCCGGGACCTGTTCGAGAGCGCACAGCGTTGCCACCCGAACCCATGTGCGCTCGCGAACAGGTCATACATGTTCAGGGGCGCCGAACCCGCGCGGTCGTACGTTAGTGCGCTCGCGAACAGGTCGGGACGTCGACAAAGCGCCTCAATCCCCAAGCGCCCGCTCGAACGCCTCTCGCGTCTCGCTGCCGCGCACGGCGAACACGATCCGCTCGAGGCCGCTGCCGCCCTCCAGGTGCCGGCGGACCTCGGAAACCTCGATCCGCGCCGCCTCGTCCACTGGAAACCCGCCCACTCCCGTCCCGAACGCGACGAGGGCCAGGGAACGAGCTCCCAGCTCGTCAGCGCAGCGGAGCGTCGAGGCCGTGGCGCGCCCGATCGCCTCCGCGGAGGTGGGCCCGCCCAGCTCCATGGTCGCGGCGTGGATCACCCATCTACAGGGCATCTCGCCGCCGGTGGTCTCGACCGCCTCTCCCAGCCCGATCGGCGCCTTGGAGCGGCTCTCGTCGTTCACCGCCTGACCCCCGGCGCGAGCGATCGCCCCGGCGACCCCGCCCCCGTGCATCAGCTGCGTGTTGGCAGCGTTGGCGATGGCGTCGACGTCGAGCGTCGTGATGTCGACCTCGGCGACTTCGATCGACGCGGGCAACGCTCTCGACCGGCGCGCTGCTAGGAGACCTCGACCGGCTCCTCTTTGCCCGCCAGGCGATCACGCCCGCGCTGCACTGCGGCGATGAACTTCGTCAGGTTCACCTCGAGCGTGTTGAGGATCTCGTCTGCGTAGTCCTCGGCCCCCAGGCGGATCTCGCGCTCGCGGGCCCGCGCGTCCTCGATGATGTCCTCCGCGGCCCGCTCGGCCTGTTTTGTGACTTCCTCCTCGGAGATCAACCGCTCCTGGCGCTCGCGGGCCTCCTTGACGATTCGCTCCGCCTCGCGCTTGGCCTCGGCCAGCATCTCCTGGCGCTCCTTGACGATCCACCGAGCCTGCTTGATCTCCTCGGGGATCGTGGCCCGCATCTGGTCGAGGATGTCGTAGATCTCCTCCTTGTCCACGCGCACCTGGTCGGTCAGGGGTACCGGCTTGGCGTTGTGGACGAGATCGTCGAGCTTGTCAATCAATACAAGGACGTCCATTGCAAGACCTCTGTTTCGTCAGCGGCTGAGCCGTTCCTTCAATGCTTTCGCCACCTCTTGGGGCACGAGATCATCGATGTCGCCGCCGAAGGTGGCAAGTTCCTTGACCCCGCTGGACCTAAGGAAACTGTACTTCGCAGAGGCCATCAGGTAAACCGACTCGATGTCCGGAGCCTGGCGATGGTTGAGCTGGTTCATCTCCAGCTCGTATTCGAAGTCCGAGATCGCCCGCAGCCCCTTGACGATGGCCATGGCCCCCTCGTCGTGCGCGAACTCCACCAGCAGAGTGCTGAAGGGGCGCACCGACACGTTGCCCATCGACCTGGTGGCGTTCTCTATGAACGCCACCCGCTCCTCGGCGCTGAACATCGTCTTGCCCTTGCGCCACGGGTGGTTGACGACCCCGACGATCAGCGTGTCGTACATGTTTGAGGCCCGGCCGATGATGTCCAGGTGACCGTGGGTGATCGGGTCAAACGTGCCCGGACAGATCGCGACGCGGTTATCGGGTGGGGACATGGAAGATCTGGATCAGGGTGTCTCCGTAACGGCGGCTGTCCACAGGCGGCAGGTCGAGTTCGAGCGGCTCCCGCCTGTCGCTTTCGGCGACGACGCGAGCACCCGGGACGAGCACCGGCGCCAGCGCCGCCGAGAGCCTCTGGCTGAGGCTTCTCGCCCGGCGGTACGGCGGGTCGACGAACACAAGATCGTATTGACGTCCGTCCCGGCGTGCTCTTTCGAGAAACGACCCCGCCGTCTGCTGGACGACCGTCGCCTGGACGTCGAGCGCTTCCAGATTGCGACGAATGGCGGCGATCGACCCAGGCGATGAGTCGACCAGCGTCGCATCCGCGGCTCCGCGGGACAGCGATTCGATGGCCATGGCCCCCGAGCCGGCGAACAGATCGAGCACGCGCAGTTCGTCTACCGGGCCGAGGATCGAGAACACCGCCTCCCGCACCCGATCGGCCGTGGGACGGGTCCCACTCCCCCGCGGGGCCACCAGCCTGCGCCCCCCATATAGACCAGCGACCACCCTCACGCTCAGGCCCGGATCGGAGCCAGCGCCTCGGTCCCGAACCTGATCCTCAAAGCGTCGGCCAGCAGGGCGTGCTCCGGTAGCTGCAGCTCGGGATCCTCGGCCTCGATCCGCTGGGCGTACACCCTGCTGCGCTCGAGCAGCTCGGCATCACCGGGCAGCTCGGCGAAGCGAAGCTCGGCCAGCCCGTGCTGCCGGGTCCCGACGAGCTCCCCCTCGCCTCGGAGCTCGAGGTCCACCTCCGCCAGCCGGAACCCGTCGGCGGTGCTCTGGAGCGCGCGCAGCCGTGGCGCGTCCCGAGAACCGAACAGCAGGCATAGGGAACGATGGGCGCCTCGCCCGATCCGCCCGCGAAGCTGGTGAAGCTGGGATATCCCGTAGCGGTCGGCGTCCTCGATCAGCATCACGGTGGCATTGGGGACGTCGATTCCCACCTCGATGACCGAGGTCGCGACCAGCACATCTGCGGCGCCCGAGGCAAACGCCGCCATGGCCGTCTGCTTCGCCTTCGACGGAAGCTGCCCGTGCAGGAGCACCACGCCGAAGTCGCTGAACTCGTGATCGCGTAGCCGCTCGTATTCCACGATCGCTGCCCGGGCCTGCAGCAGCTCCGACTCCTCGACCAGAGGACAGACCACGAACGCCTGCCGGCCCGCGCGGAGCTCCTCCCGAATTCGACCGTAGGCCCGAGCCCGCTCGCGCTCCGTCGAGCACACAAAGGTCTCGACCGGCCGGCGCCCGTGGGGAAGCTCGCGCAGCACGGTGAAGTCGAGATCCCCGTAGTGCGAGAGGGCCAGCGTTCGCGGGATCGGCGTGGCCGTCATGTGAAGCACGTGCGGGCTCGAGCCCTCCGGAGCCTTGGCATCCAGCGCCGCGCGCTGGCGCACGCCAAACCTGTGCTGCTCGTCCACCACCGCGAGGGCCAAGGACGCGAACCGCACCGTGTCCTCGATCAGGGCGTGCGTGCCCACCACCAGCGACATCTCCCCCGTCTCGAGCTTGGAGAGCACGTCGGAACGCCGCCGCGAGGGCGTGGAGCCGGTCAGTAGTCCGACGGCCATCAACTCCTGAGGCAGCAGCGCCTGAATCGTCTGGAAGTGCTGCTCTGCCAGCGTCTCGGTGGGGGCCATCATCGCGGCCTGCATGCCGTGCTCGACCGCGCGCAGCATCGCGTACAGCGCGACGACCGTCTTGCCCGAGCCGACCTCGCCCATCAGCAGCCGTTGCATGGGACGCGAGGCGGAGATGTCGTCATCGATGGCCTCGAGCGCCCGCGACTGATCCCCCGTGAGCCGGAACGGCAGCGCCTTCGAGAGCCATCGGGCCGTCAGATCACGCTCGGAGTCGATCACCGGCGCGCTGCTGGTCTCTCTGCGAAGCGCCCGGCGCCGGAGCAGTGCGAGCTGGAGCAGCAGCAGCTCCTCGAACGCCAACCGCCTGCGTGAGGGGCTCTCCCCCCAAGGGCCGCCGTCGCGGATGAGCTCGGGGAAATGCGCGACTGCCAGCGCCCCCGGCCGGTCGGGAAGGCGCTCTGCGACACGCACTCCGGCGGGCAGCGGCTCGAGCTCGTCCACCAGCGCGTGGGCGTGCCGCTGGACCAGGGCCAGCAGCTCTGAGGAAGTAAGTCCCTCGCTCGCCGGGTAGTGCGCCACCGCGCCGCCTGAGGCCGCCGCTCCGGTGGTTCGAGCGTGGTCGGAGACGTTGAAGCGCCGGCGGGCGTTCAGGGATCCGTGCAGCACCAGTCGTGTCCCGACGGGATAGCGACCCACCAGCCAGGGCTGGTTGAAGAACGTCGCCCTGATCTGGCCGGTCTCGTCGGCCACCGCGGCCTCGACCAACGGGCGCATCCCCCGCCGGCGCACCGAGCGCGACGAGATGCGCCTGACCTCGACCACGATCGTGGCGCTCTCGCCGGGCACAAGCTGCGCGATCGTGCGTGCCTCGCGGCGGTCTCTGGGCAGATGCTCGAGCAGATCTCCCACGGTGTGAAGCCCGAGTGCATCGGCGGCCCGGCTTGCCTTCGGGCCGCCTGGATCCAGCCGAGCCGCGAGATGCGACGGGCGCGGGTACCGGACGGGAGCGCCCACGAGCTGGTCGTCATCGAGCTGCGAGGATGAGGCGAACGCGCTGAGGGACATCGCCGGATGATCGCGCTACTGCCGGTCGTCCCGGGCTCACGCGCGCCGCGCCTATTCAGCGCTCAGCAGCCACCAGTAGCTCTGTTGGCCGCCGTTTGAGAGCTCGAACTCGACCTCTCCGGCCGCCAGCGCCTGAACCGTCTCATCGTCGAGCGGGACGTCCGCCCCGCGCAGGCAGGTGATCAGCTCCGCGTTATCGGCCAGCTGCTCGAGCACTCCCCGCAAGGTCTCGCGGGGCTGGCCCCAGGCCACGATCTCCTCGTCGATGAATCCCACCGCCTCCCCTTCGCGGAAGCGGCCGTGGGTGTCGTCGCGTGCGGCGGGCGCTACGGCTCCGGTTCGGATTCGCTCGAGCGTCTCAGCCATGGCCCGTGCGTTCTCCTCCGCGCCACGGGTGGAATCGAGGCTGACTGCGGCGGCTAGGCCGGCCTGCTGCGAGCGCGAGCGGACCACGCGCACCGTCTTGTCGGACAGCTCGGCGGCCCGTTCGGCGGCCAGAACCACGTTGGGGCTGTTGGCCAGGACCACCACCTGCTCCGCGTCGGCGGCGTGGATGGCCGCCAGCAGGTCGTAGATCGACGGGTTGAGCGTCGGTCCTCCGTCGAGGACGTAGACGCCGAGGCTCTCGAACAGCGCGCGCATGCCCTCGCCGGTTGCCACGGCCACCGCTCCGCACACCGCCGTCTGCGTCGCCGCTCCCAGGCGCTCGTCGCGACGCTGCACCTGCGTCCGCATGTCGGCCACGTCCAGGTGCGAGACCGATCCGGCATCCACGAACAGCGCGGTGGCGGCGTTTGGGTCGTCGGTGTGGACGTGGACCTTGAGCGTGGCCGAGTCGCCCACCACCAGCACGGAATCCCCCAGTTGCTCGAGGGCGTGCACGTAGCGGCGGGGCTGGAGCCCCGAGCCGGTCACAGCGAAGTTCGTGCAGTACCGATAGGTGCTCGAGGAGTGCTGGGGGTGGGTCACCCGAGCCGCTCGCTGATGCTCGAGCGGCGGGGGCTCGGAGCCGCGCAGCGCGCCGATGATTCCGGCCAGGATCACCGTCAGTCCATAGCCGCCCGCGTCGACCACACCGGCCTCTCGCAGGATGGGCAGGAGGTCTGGCCCGCGCTCCACCGATTCCTTGCCCACCTCGAGCGCGCGTTCGATGATCTGTGCGATGACCGCGTTCTGCTCCGCCGCCGTCGCGTCGTCGGACAGCCGGGCATCGCGCATGTGTGCCACCTCGGACGCCAGGCGTGCGGCCATCTCTCGCACCACGGTGAGAATCGTCCCCTCCGCCGGGTCGCGCACCGAGCCGTACGCCTGGTCCGCGGCCCGGGCCATCGCGGCCACGATCAGCACTGGATCGACCAGCTCCCCGGGTCGGCTTGCCAGCTCTTCAGCGGCCCCCCGAATCAGCTGCGAGAGGATCACGCCCGAGTTGCCGCGAGCTCCCAGCAGAGCGGCGCGAGCCACCGAGGCCACGATCTCGTCGCGGCCGATGTCGTCGATCGTCCGGTCCTGACAGGCGCTCTCCAGCCGGTCCAGCTCCTGCACGACCGAGCGCAGCGTGAGCACCATGTTGTCGCCGGTGTCTCCGTCCGCGACCGGGAACACGTTGAGATCGTTGACCTCCTCCCGCCGCGCCTCGAGCGCCGCCAGCGCGGCTTCGACCACCGCGCGGAAGCGGACGATGCTGGGGTCGGACAGGTACCGGCGGCTAGGGGCCCCGGTGGCCACTAGCGGGCCTTGGCCACCTTGCCGGCCTTCAGGCATCGGGTGCACACGTACACGCGTCTGGGCGTCCCGCCGTCATCGATGCGGACGCGTTGTAGGTTGGGCTCGAACCGGCGCTTGGTCGCGACCATCGAGTGGCTGCGGCTGTGTCCGAACGCCGGGCCCTTGTTGCACACGTGACAGACCTTCGGCATCGGCGCGAGTATATAAAGGCGCTTAGAGCCCGAGCCTGCGCCTGACGGCCAGCGCGGCCAGGGCTGCCTCCGCCGCCGTGCGGCCCGTGTCCCGTTTGGACCCGCCGCTCACGCGCTCAAGCGCCTGCTCCATCGTGTCCACCGTCAGGACTCCGAACCCGCAGGGGACCCCGGTGTCCAGTTGGACGTGCTGGATTCCGCGCGCCGCCTCACCGCACACATAGTCGTAGTGGTCGGTCTCGCCCCGGATCACCGCTCCTAAGCACACGATTGCCGCGTAGCGCCCGGAACGAGCGGCGTAGCTCGCGACCAGCGGCAGTTCGAACGCCCCCGGAACCTCGAACGCGTCGACGTCGCTGACGCCGGCATCCCGCAGCGCCGCCCTGGCGCCCTGCTCCAGCTTGTCGGCGAGCTCCTCGTAGAACCGAGCCACGCAGAGCGCGACGGCCGCGTCAGGGTTCCTCCGCGGGGCGTCCTGCCCCGCGTTCTGATTACGTCGCTCGGCCTCCGGCCTCACTTAACCGCTCGCGCTTCGCGCTCGCTCACTCGCGCGGCTCTCGCTCACGCTCCGCGTGGAGCATCTCCTCGTCGAGCGCCAGCCCCTGATGATGGAGCGTGTGGCCCAGCCGCTCGCGCTTGGCGCGCAGGTACGCCTCGTTGTGGGGGTTGGGCAGGTGCTGGATCGGGATCTGGTCTGTGACCGACAACCCGTAGCCCGACATGCCTGAGATCTTCTTCGGGTTGTTGGTCAGGATGCGGATGCTCGAGAGCCCCAGGTCGGTGAGGATCTGGGCGCCGATCCCGTAGTCGCGCAAGTCCGCCGGCAAGCCCAGCCGTAGGTTGGCGTCCACGGTGTCCAGCCCTTCCTCCTGAAGCTTGTACGCGCGGAGCTTGTTGAGCAGCCCGATGCCCCGTCCCTCCTGAGACAAGTACAGGAGCACGCCCATGCCCTCGTGCTCGATCATGGCCAGCGCCGACTCGAGCTGCTCTCCGCAATCGCAGCGCAGCGAATGAAAGACGTCGCCCGTCAGGCACTCGGAGTGCACTCGCACCAGCACGTCGGGCTTGCCTTCGACGTCGCCCTTGACCAGGGCCACGTGATGCTTGTTGTCCACCAGCGACCGGTAGCCGACGGCGACGAAATCGCCGAAGGCCGTGGGAAGCGTCGTCGAGACCACCCGCTCGATCAGCTTGTCGTGCTGGCGGCGGTAGGCCACCAGGTCGGCGACGGTCACCATCTTCAGGCCGTGGTGCTCGCAGTAGCCGATCAGGTCGTCCACGCGGGCCATGGTCCCGTCGTCGTTCATGATCTCGCAGATCACGCCGGCCGGGATCAGCCCCGCCAGCCTCGTGAGATCCACGGCCGCCTCGGTCTGCCCCACCCGTTCCAGCACACCTCCCGTCCGGGCTTTCAGCGGGAACACGTGCCCGGGCTGGACGATGTCCCGCGGAGCGGTATCGGGATCGATCGCGACCTGGATGGTGCGCGCGCGGTCGCGGGCGGAGATGCCCGTGGTCACGCCCTCCCGGGCCTCGATCGAGACCGTGAACGCGGTCTCGAACGCAGACTCGTTCTTGGCCGCCATCAGATCCAACCCCAGCTCGTCGCAGCGCTCGGGGGTCAGCGCCAGGCAGATCAGGCCACGTCCCTCCTTGGCCATGAAGTTGATCGCCTCGGGGGTCACGAACTGCGCCGCGATGGTCAGGTCGCCCTCGTTCTCGCGACTCTCGTCGTCGACCACGACCACCATCCGCCCCCGGCGGATGTCCTCGATCGCCT
>DAIPIC010000056.1:0-19239 GCA_036771025.1 Solirubrobacteraceae bacterium | reverse complement strand
CCGTCCCGATCGCGAAGAACTCGATCACGTGCGAGCCCCAGCCGTGGCTGCGCTCAACGATCCTGGCGCCCACGATCCCTCCCGCCGTAAGCTGGTCGGCCTCGTTCTGCATCCGCTCCATCGCCAGCTCCCTGGCCTCGTACAGGGCCTGAGTGAAGTTAGGCATCTCGACGTTGCGGCCGATCTGCCTGAGCGAGGCCAGCATGCCCTGGCGGGCGACGTGATAGACGCAGTTGCCCATCACCAAGCCCGCGGGGCGATAGCCGGCGCGCAGCAGCGTCGCGAAGTCCTGCCCGTTCAAATCGGAAGTGAAAGGCCGGCCGTTTGGCGCCCGGTGAAGCTCGCCGTCGCGGTGCTTGACCGCGGTTCCAACCGCGATGAACTCCGCCAGGTCGGCGCCCCACTCGTAGCGACCGATGTCCAGCCTGACGCCCACGATCCCGTCCGCTCCCAGCTGGTCCGCCTCCTCCTCCATGCGGGTCATGGCCAGGTCGCGGGCGTGGTACATGGCCTGAGTGAGAACGGTCATCTCCTGGTTCTGGTTCCACATCGCCTGCTGGAACCCGATGTGGTAGATGGAGCTGCCCAGCACCAGCCCGATCGGTTCGAAGCCCGACTGCTTGACGAGCAGAAACTCGTTCACCGAGAGATCGCTGGTGAAGAAGCCGCGCGCCACCTCCTGCTTCATCCGCGCGATCCGCTCGCGCCCGGACTCGGGGATGCCGGCCAGCGACCCCGGCTCGTAGGTGTCGGCGTGTGGCGCCTCCGCGGCCTGCGCCACCTGGACCTCGGCGTCGTCGTCGTCGTCGCGCTTGAGGAAACCCATCTGCAATGCCTCCTATCTGATCAGCAACCGCTCGAGCGCCTGCCTGGTGCTCTCCGACCGCCGCGCTTCGGCGCTCAGCGCCTCGCCCACAGCCGCCAGCCAGGCGTCCGTGTCCAGGGCCTCGCGCTTGAGCACGATCCCCCCGGAGAGGCGCGAACAGCTGGCCTGAAGTGCGCCGGACTCGAACGCCAATTCGAGCCGGCGGTCCCCCGCGTCCAACGCGATTTGCCGCACACGCTTCGGACCCAGCAGGGTCGAGCGCCGGCGCTGGACCCGAACCCGGCCCGGTACCGCCTCCTCGAGCTTGACCGCCAGGCTCTCGACGAACGCTTCCATGTCGCTCGTGTCGGCGCGCAGCGAAGCGGCGAGGAGATCGAGGTCTAAGCCGTTGGCGGTCACGACTTCAGGCTACGCCTCGACCCACTCCCGTGCCCGGGCAAGCGCCCGCCTCCACTCTGCCATCAGCGTCTCGCGCTCGTCCTCTCCCCTCCGTGGGTCGTACCGGGCGCGCTCGCGCCAGCCGTTCGATACCTGATCGATCGTCCACAGCCCGATGCCGATCCCGGCCAGGTAGGCGGCTCCGAGGGCGGTGGTCTCCGCGACCTCCGGGACGATCACCGGGACGCCGAGAACATCGGCCTGAAACTGCATCAGCCAGGCGTTGGCGGTCGCACCGCCGTCCGCCCGAAGCTCCGACAGGGGCTCGCCACTGGCCTCCTCGATCGCCCGCACGGCGTCGACGGTCTGGTAGGCGATCGCCTCCAGCGCGGCCCGGGCCAGGTGGGCCTTCGTTGAGCCTCGCGTCAGCCCGACGATCGTGCCCCGGGCATACGGGTCCCAATGCGGCGAGCCCAGACCGGTCAGGGCAGGGACGAAGTAAACGCCGTCATTGCTCTCGAGTGAGGCGGCCAGCCGCTCGGTCTCGGCCGCGGTCTCGATCACTCCCAGCCCGTCGCGGAGCCACTGCACGGCGGCGCCGGTGATGAAGATCGCCGCCTCCAGGGCGTACGAGAGCCGCTCGCCTATCCCCCAGGCCACCGTCGGCAGCAGCCCGGGTACCGGGCGCGGAACGCCGTAGCCGGCGTTCTGAAGCACGAACGAGCCCGTGCCGTATGTGTTCTTGCCGAGGCCGGGATCCACGCATGCCTGACCAAACAGCGCCGCCTGCTGGTCTCCGGCCATCCCCGCGACCGGGACGGTGTGGCCGTATAGCGACTCGGCCAGGGTGGTGCCGAGCTCGCCACTCGAGGTCCGGACCGGCGGCAGGGACTGCTCGGGGACGCCGAACAGCTCCAGCAGCTCCGGGTCCCAGCGTCCTTGGGCGATGTCGAACAGCATCGTCCGGGATGCGTTCGACGGATCGGTGGCCGGCTGGCCGGTGAGCTTGAGCGCGAGCCAGGCGTCGACCGTTCCGAACACGGCGCGACCGTCTCGCGCCCGTTCGCTCAGGCCATCGACGTTCTGAAGCAGCCACTCGATCTTCGTGGCCGAGAAGTAGGGGTCGAGCACCAGCCCGGTGCGAGCGCGGATGAGGGACTCCAACCCCTGTGCGCGCAGCTGCGCGCAGCGAGGGGCTGTGCGTCGGTCCTGCCACACGATCGCGCGGTGAAGTGGATCTTCGCTGTCCGGGTCCCACACGCAGACCGTCTCCCGCTGGTTGGTGATTCCGACGGCCTGAAGCTCTCCCGCCCTGAGGCCGGCGTCGTCCAGTGCCTCTCCGGCCACGGCCTGAGTCACCTCCCAGATCTCGGCCGCGTCGTGCTCCACCCAGCCCGGTCGGGGGAAGTGCTGCTGAAACTCCCTGTAGGCCCGCCCCATCAGCTCGGCCTGCTCGTCGAACACCAGGCAGGTCGTGCCGGTGGTCCCTTGGTCGATGGCTAGGATCACGGCAATGTCCATTGTCCCCAACCTTCCTCTGAACGACGGCCACGAGATCCCGCAGATTGGCTTCGGCGTGTTCCAGGTGCCGCCGGAGCAGACCGTCGACACGGTTCTGCACGCGCTCAAGACGGGCTACCGCTCGGTCGACACCGCGGCCATGTATGGCAACGAGGCAGAGGTTTCGGAGGCGATCGCCAGGAGTGGACTAGACCGCTCCGAGGTGTTCGTGACCACCAAGCTTTGGAACTCTGACCAAGGCCGCGATCGGGTCCTGCGGGCGTTCGAGCATAGTCTCTCGCGGCTGGGCGACGACTACGTGGACCTTTACCTGATCCACTGGCCGGCCCCGTCGCAGGGGCTGTACATCGAGACCTGGAAGGCCTTCACCGAGCTTCAGCAGGATGGCCGCGCGCGCTCCATTGGAGTCTCGAACTTCACCGCCGAGCACCTGCGGCAGATCATCGACGAGACGGGCGTGGTGCCGGCGGTCAACCAGATCGAGCTACACCCGCGCCTCCAGCAGGCAGAGCTGCGCCGCTTTCACTTCGAGCGGGGGATCGTGACCGAGGCCTGGAGCCCGCTCGCTCGGGGCCGCATGCTCCGCGAGCCCGCGATCGAGGAGCTAGCCGACCGCCATGGCCGCACGCCGGCCCAGGTGATCCTCCGCTGGCACGTCCAGCTGGGCAACGTGGTCATCCCCCGCTCGGTGAACCCGTCGCGGATCGAGGAGAACTTCGGCATCTTCGACTTCGCGCTCAGCGACGAGGAGATGGAGATGGTGGGCGAGCTCGATGAGTCCGCTCGCGTTGGGCCGGATCCCCGGACGTTCGCGGCGGGTTAGCACCCCTATATCCTGGCGGCCCCGATTCCGATGAACAGGAGGGTCGTCAGTTGCCTGAGGTCGAGGCCCACATCACGGGCACCGTCTGGAAGGTCGAGGTCGCGGTCGGCGACCAGGTCGAGGAGGGCGACACGGTCGCGATCCTGGAGTCGATGAAGATGGAGATGCCGGTTGAGGCGGAGGATCCGGGCGTGGTTAAGGAGATCCTGGTCGAGGAGGGGCAGTCGGTCTCTGAGGGGGAGCCGCTCGTTGTCCTCGAGTAGCGAGGGCGCAGCCTCCGCTGAGGGGGGCAGGCTGCATCTGGACGAGCCGGCGCCGGGGGTGGCTCGCCTGAAGATCTCAAACCCCGCCAAGAGCGGTGCCCTAGACCACGCGATCCTGGATGGGTTCGCGACCACGGTCCCCGAGCTCGATGCCCGATGCCTGATCGTCACGGGCCAGGACGGCACGTTCTCGGCGGGGTATGACATCGGGGACCTGCCGGACGCGGTGTTCGCCGACGAGGCCGAGCGGCTGGTGGCGCATCCGTTCGCGGCCGCGATCGAGGCGCTCGAGGCCTACCAGTACCCGACGCTGGCCGCGCTGAACGGGCACGCGATCGGAGGCGGGCTGGAGCTCGCGCTGGCCTGCGATCTGCGGATCGCGGCCACCACGGTCTCGGTGGGGATGCCGCCCGCCAAGCTGGGGCTGGTCTATTCGCACACCGGGATCCGGAAGTTCATCGACGCCATCGGGGGGCCCAGGACGCTCGAGCTCTTCCTGCTCGGCCGACGAGTCGATTCGATCACGGCCCGCGAATGGGGCCTCGTGAACTTCGTGGCCGAGCCCGAGGCCCTGGAGCGAGAGGCCCTCTCACTGGCGGAGGAGATCGCCGGGAACGCGCCGCTCGCGCAGCGGGGCAACAAGCGGGTGATCAGGGCCGTGCTCGATTCCCACGTCCAGCTGGACCCCGCACTGGAGCGCGAGCTGATCGAGCTGCGGCGGGCGTGCTTCTCCTCGGACGATTTCCGCGAGGGCGTGCGGGCGTTCGCCGAGAAGCGCCCGCCGCGCTGGCAAGGGAGGTGAGGGCCTCTCAGTGGAGAGGCGCGACGTCCCAGAGCGGATCGACGTGCCGGTGGCCGGAGGCTCGCTCGCCGTTTTTCGTCTCGGACGCACCGAGCCGCTCGCGCTGGCCGTCCACGGGATCACCTCGAACAGCCACGCCTGGGTGGCCGTGGGCCGGACCCTCGGGGACCGCGCCTCGCTGGCTGCGCCCGACCTGCGCGGCCGCGGTCGCTCAGCCGAGCTGCCTGGCCCGTACGGCGTGGCCGCGTATAACCGCGACCTGCTCGCCGTCCTCGATCGGCTGGGGCTCGAGCAGGTGGTGGCCGTCGGTCATTCGCTCGGCGCCTACATCGTGGCCAGGCTGGCCGCCGACCACCCGGAGCGCGTGCTGGCAGTCGTGCTGGTTGACGGCGGGCTGACGATTCCCGGTGCTCTTCAGGCCGATCCACAGAGGTTCATCGATGCCTTCCTCGGTCCCGTTCTGGCCCGGCTCCGCGAGCGCTTTCCCAGCCGCGAGGCCTACCACGACTGGTGGCGGGCGCACCCGGCGCTCACGGGAGGAGTGGTGTACGACCGAGACCTCGTCCCGTACGCCGACCACGACCTGACGGGCGAGGAGCCTGAGCTGCGCTCATCGGTAGTCGAAGACGCGGTCCGCTTCGACGCCGACGAGGTGCTGGCGATCGGCGAGGCCGCTCATCGGCTGGCGGTTCCCGCCACGCTGCTGTGCGCTCCGCGCGGGCTGTTCGACCAGCCCAACCCCATGCAGCCGCTGGAGCTGGTGCGCGAATGGGCCGCGGAGGCCCCGGATCAGCGCCGGGCCGTGCAGGTCCCGGACACCAACCACTACACGATCATCTTCTCTGAACGGGGCGCCCGCCCCGTCGCCGAGGCGGTGGCGCGTACCTGTAGCCGGTCCTCAGACGGCCTCGGCGCACGGCCGGGCGCTCGCGGGCAGCGCCTCGCTCGCGGATCGCGGCACACCTTTCAACACCATGACCGCGACCCCGATGGCCGCCACCATCAGCCCGCCGGCGATCAGGTATGCGAGGTGATAGCCGGCGGTGAGCGCCGACGCCGTGCCTGTGCCGTGTGCGAGAAGGGTGTGGGTGTGCGTTGTGGCTAGCGTGTTCAGAACCGCCAACCCGAGCGCTCCGCCAACCTGAGCGGTGGTGTTGACCAGCCCGGAGGCCAGCCCGGCGTCGCTCGGCGTGGCCCCGGACATCGCCAAGGTCATCAGGGCCGCGAACGACAGGCCCACGCCTGCCCCGAGCAGCACCAGGGTCGGTAGCACGTCAGCAACGTAGCTTCCATTGACCGGGGTTCGGGTGAACAGCACCAGGCCGGCCGCCATCAGCGCCAGGCCCGGGACCAGAGTCGTGCGGGCGCCGTATCGGGTAATCAGCCGCTCGGAGTAACGGACCGACAGCAGCCCCATGATGAGCGTCGTCGGCAGGAACGCGAGCCCGACCTGCAGCGCTCCGTAACCCAGCACCCGCCGGAGGTAGAGCGATCCGATGAAGAACATTCCGAACATCCCAGCTACCGTCAGCGCCTGGATCACGTTCGCGCCCGACACATTGCGCGCGCCGAAGATCCGCAGGGGGATGAGCGGGTTGCGGGCCCGGGCTTCGAGCGCCACGCCGGCGGCCAGCAGGGCCAGCGACGCGGCCGCCAGAGCGAGCGTTCGGCCGGCTCCCCAGCCGTACTCGGCCGCAGGCTTGACGATCGTGTACACGCCGAGCATCAGCGCGCCGGTGATCAGCCCAGCGCCGGCGACGTCGGCTCCCTTGTTCAGACCGATGCCTCGCTCCGGGCGCAGCAGACGACGAGCGAAGAACGCGGTGGCCATCCCGATCGGGACGTTGACAAAGAAGATCCAGTGCCAATCGATCGCCTGCGTCAGCGTGCCGCCGACGAGCAGGCCGATCGAGCCGCCGGCCGAGGCGACAAACGCGTAGACGCCGATCGCCTTGGCCTGCTCGCCGGGCTCGGGAAACATGGTGACGATCATCCCCAGGATCACGGCCGAGGTCAGCGCGCCGCCCACTCCCTGTACGAACCTGGCGGCTACCAGCATGCCCTGGCTATCAGAGAGGCCACACAGCAGCGAGGCCCCGGTGAAGATGGCCAGCCCCACCAGGAACACGCCCCGGCGAGAGAGCAGGTCGCCAAGCCTTCCGGCCAGGAGCAGCAGGCCTCCGAACGCGATCAGGTACGCGTTGACGACCCAGGCCAGGCTCGACTGCGAGAAGTGCAGATCCGATTGGATCGACGGCAGCGCGACGTTTACCACCGTCACGTCCAGCACGATCATCAGCATCCCGACGCACAGCACGACGAGCGCCAGCCACCGGTTCTCAGTCCTCATCCCTAGCTCCTTGGTCGTCATTCGATGGTTGAGACCGGTCCGGTGGCTCAAACTCATCGGTCGGCTGCCCCCCGCGGCCTGAAGGAGCCGTCCGGTGACCCCCTTACAGTGCGCGCCCAATGCCGCCCCTGATCACGCGCGAAGAGGCGCTGGCGCTCGGAGAGCTCGAGGATCCGGCCGCGATCGAGGGATTGGTCGCGCGGGCCTGGAGCGTGCGAAGAGACCGATTCGGCGACTCGACCGACATGTGCTCCCTGGTGAACGCCAAGTCCGGAGGCTGCGCCGAGGACTGTGGGTTCTGCGCCCAGTCGCGCTACGCGGAAGCCGACACGCCCATGCACGCGATGATGGAGCCCGAGCAGATCCTGGAGCACGCCCGCGCCGCCGAGGCCGCGGGGGCCCATCGCTTCTGCATGGTCACTCAAGGCCAGGGGCTCTCCAAGCGCGACTTTCAGAAGATCCTGGAGGGAGCCAAGCTCGTCAAGGAACACACGAACCTGAAGCGCTGCGTGTCCGTCGGCCACATGTCAGAGCAGCGGGCCAAGGCCTTGAAGCAGGCCGGCGTGCAGCGCGTGCACCACAACGTCGAGACCGCTCGGTCCTATTACCCCGAGGTCTCGACCACGGTCCGCTACGAGGGCCGCCTGCGGACGATCGACGCCGTGCGCGAGGCGGGGCTTGAGACCTGCGTGGGCGGGATCCTCAACCTGGGCGAGACGCGCGAGCAGCGCGTGGAGATGGCTTTTCAGCTGGCGGACATCGATCCCACGAGCGTGCCCATCAACCTGCTCAACCCGCGGCCGGGAACGAAGTTTGGCGACCGACAGCTGATCGATCCCTGGGAGGCGGTCAAGTGGGTGGCGATCTTCCGCCTGATCCTGCCTGACGCGCTCTTCAGGCTCTGCGGCGGGCGGACCGAGAACCTCGGCCAGCTGCAGCAGGCAGCCATCAAGGCCGGGCTCAACGGGGTGATGATGGGCAACTTCCTGACCACCCTTGGAAATGCGCCCGAGGATGATCGGGCGATGTTCGAAGAGCTCGGGCTCAACGTCGAGCGCCAGCCCGACAACGGGGCGAATCCCCGCCCCGACAATCGTTCGGGCTGGCTGGAGGGGGAGACGCCGGACGTGATCTCCGAGGCGCTCGCCGGTGGACCGGCCTCCGGCCTGAACGTTCGGCTCTGGGATCCCTCGACCCAGCTCCGCTTCGCCCGCAAGCGCAAGCGGGAGGCGGCGTGATCGACCTGGAAGCCCGGCTCGACGAGCTGAGGTCCCTCGGCCTGCACCGGCGGACCCGGCGAGTCAGCGGCCCGCAGGGGCCACACGTCGTTCTGGACGGCAAGCCCGTCCTGTTGCTGTGCTCCAACAACTACCTGGGCTTGGCGGACCATCCCCGCGTCCGCGCCGCGGCCGCCGACGCCGCCATGCGATGGGGGGTGGGAGCGGGAGCCTCACGGCTGGTGTCCGGAACGATGACGATCCACCGGCGCCTGGAAGAGCGGCTGGCGGAGTTCAAGGGTCGCCAGACGGCGCTGCTGTTCGGCTCCGGATACCTGGCCAACATGGGCGTGATTGCCGCTCTGGCCCGCCCGGGCGACGTCGTCTTCTCAGACGAGCTCAACCACGCGTCGATCGTCGACGGCTGCCGGCTCTCGCGAGCCGAGACATTCGTCTACGACCACCGTGACGTCGAGCACCTGGCGTGGGGCATCGCCCAGGCGGAAGGTCGCGGCGCCTTAATCGTGACCGACAGCGTGTTCTCGATGGACGGCGACGTGGCCCCGCTTCAGGAGCTGGTCGAGCTCGCGCAGCGCCACGGCATCCGTCTCGCCGTCGATGAAGCGCACGCCACCGGCACGCTCGGACCCGGCGGTCGCGGCGCCCTCGCGGATGCCGGGCTGGAAGCCGAGGTCGACGTCATCGTGGGGACGCTGGGCAAGGCGCTCGGCTCATACGGCGCGTTCGCGGCCTGCGATCGCCAGCTGGCGCGCTACCTGGTCAACAGCGCACGAACGTTCATCTTCTCCACCGCGCCTCCCCCGCCGGCCGTGGCCGGCGCCCTGGCCCCCCGGCCCCCCCGGGGCCCCCCCGGGGGGCGGCCGCGGCGCGTGCAGAGGCTGCGGTCGAACGCTGCCGTGCTCCGGTCCGAGCTGAGGCGCGAGGGTTTCGACGTTGGCGGGTCTGGGACCCACATCATTCCGCTGGTCATCGGCGACCCGGCGCTCTCGGTCGAGGTCTGCGAGCGAGCGCTCGCCGGCGGCGTGTTCGCTCAGGCCATCCGGCCTCCGACGGTGCCGCCCATGACCTCGCGTCTACGGCTCGCTCTGATGTGCTCTCATCGCGAGGAGGAGCTGCGCACGGCGGCGCGGACCCTGGCCCGGGCGGCCCGGGCGGCGGGCTTTGAGCCGCGCGACCACGCGGCGATCGCCGTGGACGTCGATGACGCCGCGTATCCGGTTGAAGACCGTTCTGTGGCCGAGCCGGCGCCGGTCGCGGCAGACGCGGCCGCCGGGCGGGGCGTGTTCGATTTCGAGGAGGAGCCCGCGCCCGCGGGTGCGTTCTTCTCCGAGGAGGAGGCCACGCGTCCCGGCGTGTTCGACTTCGAGGACGATTCCTCGATCGCACGCGCGGCGTAGGTCGCGCTTTGCGGGGCCTGTTCGTCACGGGTACCGACACCGGCGTCGGCAAGACCGTCCTGGCCGCCGCGATCGCCGCCGCACTGCGCGAAGAGGGCGTCGCGGTGAACGCGGTCAAGCCGGTGGTGACCGGGCTGGACGAGCCGCCGGCGCCGGACTGGCCGCACGATCACGAGCTGCTGGCGCGCGTGGTCGGACGCCGGCCGAGCGAGGTCGCTCCCCTGACCTTCGGCCCCGCGGCCTCCCCTCACCTGGCGGCCGAGCTCTCCGGGACCGCCGTCTCGGGCGAACAGTTCGAGGCAGCGGTGCGGCAGGCGGCGGTGGGCGCCGAGGTGGTCGTGGTGGAGGGGGTCGGGGGGCTGCTGGTGCCGCTGTCGGATGCCTACGACGTGCGTGCCCTGGCGCGAGCTCTCGGGATGCCGCTGGTGATCGCAGCGCGAGCCGGGCTCGGAACCATCAACCACACTTTGCTGACGCTCGAGTCCTCCAGGCAGGCGGGACTTCGGGTGGCGAGCGTGGTATTGACCCCCTGGCCGCGCCATCCGACGCCCATCGAGGAATCCAACCGGGAGACGATCGCCCGACTGGGGAAGGTCGAGGTGGCCACGCTGGCGCCGATCGAGCGAGCCGAGCCCGAAATGCTGAGCCGAGCCGGGCTCCCCCTTCCGATAGGGCGGTGGCTGAACGGCGCCCGCTAACGTGCCGAGCGATGCGACGCGTTGTTGCGTCTGTGGTGCTGGCAATGGCCGTTGTCTGGGCACCCGCGGCCGGGGCCAGCACGTACAGCCAGCTGCTTCAGACCTACCAGGCCAAGGGCTCGATCCCGCCCTGCACGTTCACCACGGCGCAGCTCGAGGGCGTGCTGAAGAACGTCGACACCTACGGCGCCCAGTACTTCGCCGACTTCACGAACGCGATCAACGCCGCCCTCGCCCAGCGCGCGGCGGGCGCTTGCGCCCCCAAGCAAACGGCGAGCGGCGCGGGGCATCGGGCCTCGCCCGCCTCGAGCGGGCGCATTCCCGGTGGGCCGGTGCCTGCCGCCAGCGGCGCCGGTGTTCCGGCCCCGATCGTGGTCCTGGCGGTCTTCGCCGGTTTGTTCGTGCTGGCGGGGGCGGTCGGCGGCGTGGCGCGACTGTTTGGATGGAATCCCGGGTGGGCGACGGCCTGGCGGCATTCCTGGAACGAGGCCGAGTACCGGATCGGCGGGGGATGGCTCCGTCTGCGCGATCGATTCGGGCGTGGCGCACACGGCCGCGACCGACCCCGCGGCCGGCCTTCAGCCTGAGCACTCGGCGCGTGGTCGGCGCCCGCGAGACTCGGCGCCGTGTGGTCGGCGCCCGCGAGACCTGCAAATCGTCCCAAAGCGCGTGCGGGCCGCAAGACTTGGGAGCGAACGCATCCTCTCGCTGCTTATCTCCCCAATCTCCGAGCGCCCAGCGGGCATTGGGTGGTTTTGCAGGTGCCGGACCCCCGCGGCATTGGGTGGTTTTGCAGGTGCCGGACCCCCGCGGGCTATCCCCCCGCGCGATGGCCCGCCCGGCCGCTCACCCGGTTCGAACGCCTGCCGCCCGGCTGTGGATCACCTGCCCGGACGGCGCTCGCCATGCGATACGCACGAGGCCGGTCCCCGGAAGCTTCACCTGCTCGCTGAACGCATTGTTGGGGTCGTTGACGGTGACCGTGGCGACGGTGCGGTAGTTGCCCGTCGGGCCTCGCCACTGAATCTCCGCGCGCTGGTTGCTGCTGGGCGCCGCCGGTCTGAGCATGCCCCAGACGAGCACTGGGTTGCCGGATGCGAATGACGGCGCGGGAATCCAGATCGGCAGGCGATAGGCGTTGAACGCGGGCTTCCGGGCACCGCCTGAGAACTCCAGGCCGGTCTGGAACGTGGACCAGTAGCCGATGCTGCCGACCGGGAACTTCGGATCCGGCAGGGAGTCAACGAGCAGGAACTGCGTCATTGCCCTCACACGGGGGTCCTGCCAGGCCATGTACTGGGCCTCGTCGATGTACAGCGCCTGCCGCTGGAGGCTGACGCCTCGATACGGGTTGGGCGGATTGGTCTCGTAGCCGTACTCGGTCAGATAGAGCGGAATGTGGCGCCCGACGCCGTAGGTCTGAAAGATCGCGTCGAGACCGCGTTCCAGCCTGGAGAGATTGACCAGCGGGACGAAGTCCTGCTCCGGGTAGCCGACGTTGGGCGCCAGGAAGAACGAGTAAGGGTGGTGCCCGAACCCGGTCGCGTCGAACAGCCCGGGATGGGCGCCGGCGAACGATTTCGGGTCTCCGCCCGCTGGGCAGCCCAGCGGTGTCGCGGCCGAGCCGCGCAGGGGGTGGTTGCTCTGATCGACGCAGTACAGGCCACGTAGGAAGTCCATCGGGGGTATGGGCTGCTCAAGCGAGACCGGGCCGCCTCCCTCCGGGGCCAGCTCGCCAACCAAGATCGTGTCGCTCGAGGGAGTGTGCCCGGTGTCCTTGAGCGCGCTCCAGGACGCGTCGACGTACTGCCGGTAGAGGACTGGGGAGACCATCGTGCGCCCGCCGCCGGACGCGCGCCATTGCGGCGAGAGCCATCCCGGCTGGTTGGGCTCGTTCCAGACCGACCAGTAGCTGACACGGGGCAACGGCCCACGCGCCGGCACTCCCAGTTGACTGAGCGCGCGCTGCTGGACGGCAGAGGGGACGTACTTGCCGCTGTACCGCCGCCCGACCGCGACCACGAACTGCCGGAAATCGGCAGCGGATGGCTCGTACACATTCGTGTAGTGAGCCTGCGGAGACCGGCCTCCCATCCCCCACAGCGGCCCTGCGGCGGTGAGGTTGAAATTGACAACTATCCCCCGGGCTCGCGCGAGCTCGAGAACGCGGTCAAACAAGGCAAAGGCCAGCGGAGGGTAGGCGGCCGGATCGGTGGCGACGAACCCCGCCGGACGAGTAGGCGAATCCGGGGCCGGCGCCGCGACGCGCCACATGATCGTCAGGCGCAGCTGGTTTACGCCCAGGCCCTTGAGCTCATCCAACGTCCGAACGACCGTCGGGGTCGGCTCGTAAAGCAGGTACTGATCATCCTGGAACATCGACGCCAGGTGCCGGCCGCTGGCCGAGCCGCCATTGCTTCCGCAGCCCGCAACGGCCGCCACCGTGGCCAGCAGCGCGATGCCCGCCAGAGCACACCGGCGGGGCCCAAGGCGTCCTGAGAGCCGTCGACGCACGGCCGGTAGGCTGCCAGACGCGCCGCCGCCATGAACCGGTCAGCTCGCGCGGTGGTTCCGACCGACCCGCGAGCTAGCGTTTTTGCATGCACATCGCCTCGGCCCTGCAGGACGCGGACCGAAGGCACGTATGGCACCCGTTCACCCAGCAGCTCGGCTGGTGCGAGGAGGAGCCGCCGTTGGTCATCGACCGCGGCAGTGGGACCAACCTCTATGACGTCGATGGCAACGCGTACATCGACGGTGTGTCGTCGCTGTGGTGCAACGTACACGGCCACCGCCACCCCGCGATCGACGCCGCGATTCGCGCTCAGCTGGACCGGGTCGCTCACTCGACGATGCTCGGGCTGACACACGAGCCGGCGGTCGAGTTGGCGCGCAAGCTGCTCGCCGTATCGCCACGGGGCCTGTCGCGTGTCTTCTACTCCGAGAGCGGCGCGACCGCCGTCGAGATCGCGCTCAAGATGGCTTTTCAGTTCTGGGCGCAGCGCGGCGAGCCCGAACGGACAGGGTTCATCTGCCTGGAGAACGCCTACCACGGAGACACCCTGGGCGCCGTCTCCGTGGGAGCCATAGATCTCTTCCACTCGACCTATCGACCGCTGCTGTTCCACTCGGTCCGGGCGAGGGCGGGTGACGCCGAGCACCTCGAGCAACTGCTCGAGCGTCACGGCGGTGAGACGGCCGCGGTGATCATCGAGCCACTGGTGCAGGGCGCGGCGGGAATGTTGTTACAGCCCGACGGGTACCTGCAGCGAGTGCGCGAGCTGTGCCACGCCCACGACGTACTGCTGATCTGCGATGAGGTGGCCACCGGGTTCGGGCGCACCGGGAAGATGTTCGCCTGCGATCACGAGCAGGTGACACCCGACCTGATGTGCGTCGGCAAGGGACTGACCGGCGGCTATCTGCCACTTGCCGCGACGCTCACCACAGAAGACGTCTATGAGGCCTTCCTCGGCGGATTCGACGAGTTCAGGACCTTCTTCCACGGCCACACCTACACCGGTAACCCGCTGGCTGCGGCTGCGGCGATCGCCTCGCTCGAGCTCTTCCAGCGAGAGCGCACCCTGGATGCGCTCCAGCCGAAGATCGAGCTGCTGAGCCGCCTTCTGGCGCAGCGCATCACGATCTTGCCGGGCGTGGCCGAGGTCCGGCAGCGCGGATTCATGGTCGGGATCGAGTTGATCGAACAGCCGGTCGCAGACCGGGTAGGCCACCAGGTGGCGCTCGGCGCCCGGCGGCGCGGGGCGATCATCCGGCCCCTGGGGGACGTGGTCGTGCTGATGCCGCCGCTGGCGATCTCCGAAGCGGACCTCCGCCGCATGGTCGCGATCACCGCGGCGTCCATCGCCGAGGCCACCTCCGGGCGCCTGCGCGCGGCAGCCTAGGCGCCCCTTCGGTGGGGGAATCAGTTTGAATGCTCGCCCATGCGCGCGCTGGTGATCTCCGACACCCACTTCGGAGCCTGGACCGGGGAGGACATCCTCCGCGAACAGCAAAACCTGGCCTTGCTGGCCCCACACCTCGACGTGGACGAGGTGATCTTTCTAGGCGATATGTTCGACTTCCTGTTCGGCTCGGCGCGCGACGCGCTGACGGCGGCGCAGGGCCTGTTCGAGCTTCTGCGCGAGCGGCTCCAGGGCAAGCGGTTCGTGTTCTTGTCCGGCAACCACGACCACCATCTGGTCACTCGCCAGGCCGAGGAGCTGCTCGAGTTGGAGCTCGCGCAGGACGAACCCAGCGAGCCGCTGCAGGCGCTGGCCGAGGCCGGCTCGTTTCGGCGCTTTCTCGAGCGCCGGCTAGCGGGAGTGGAGGTCGACATCCGCTACCCCACTTACACATTCGGCGGGGTCCTCTGCACCCATGGTCACTATCTCGACTTCTATGCGCGGCGCAGTGGCACCGCACCGGGGAAGCTGCTCGCCCGCGCGCTGTGGTCGGTGGCGGTGGGAGGCAGCCAGCACGACCCAACGATCGAGGACCTCGAGGCCACGACGAGGATGCTGACCGGCTTGCTGTTCACGATTGCGCAGCTGCCCAACGGCACCCACGCCCAGCGGCGTGTGTTCGCCGGCTTCCAGGCGCTGGAGCAAGCGATGCATCTGGGAACGGCGCCAGTGAGAGCCGCCGAGCACGCGGGCGCGAGAATCGCGCGTCGACTCCGCAGCTCCCGCAGCGCCGGCAGCGCCCAGATCGCCGACGGCCGGCTCGAGAGCATCGCGCCCGAGATGGCCGCCTACCAGAAAGCGCGCCTCAGGGAGGACGAGCGGCGGCGCCGGACAGGCGCGCCCGCCGGCGGCGAGGTGACCAAGTTCGCGCTCGGCCAAGTGGTTCGACCCAGGGATCCGCCGCGCCCCTCGGTGGCGGCGTTCGAACAGGTGGTCATGCGTCTCGGCTGGGCCCGTGACACCGACAAGATCGTGTTCGCGCACACGCACCGGCCGCTGGAGGACGTGACGGGGCCGAGCGGCGCGGTCCGCTACTGGAACACCGGCTCCTGGATCTACGAGCCCGACCTGACCTCTCGCCAGGCGTACATCCAGTACTTGCAAAGAGCCTGGCCCGGCACCGCCGTGCTGATAGACACAGATGAACCGCATCCCCGCCTTCTCAGCCTGCGCGAGCATCTCAACCCGCTGAATCAAGCCGGGTTCGGGGACGGGGCGACGGCCTGAGCGCCTGACGGACCGGGCACGTCGTTCGGTTGATCGCCGGGGCATTCGTTCGTTAGGCTCCTAGCCAAACAGCCAAAGGAGGACCGGAATGCCGAGCGTCTCAACGGAGACCGCGCAACTAGACGACTACGGGATGGTTGAGGACCGCCACGCCGAGCTCGACGGCTACACCGTCAGCTTCGCCACCTTTCGCGAGGACATCGACCATCGTCCGATCCTGAGGGGCCTGCCCGACGACCGCTGCCAGTGTCCGCATTGGGGCTACGTGCTCAAGGGAAGAGTGACCGTCAGCTATGGCGACCGCGAAGAGGTCTTGCAGGCGGGGGATGCCTTCTACATGCCTCCGGGCCACGTGCCGCTGGGCAACGAGCCCGGCAGTCAGCTCCTCATGTTCAGCCCCACGGAGGAGCTGCGCGAGACGGATCGCGTGATCATGAAGAACGTGCAGGCGATGCAGGGGCAGGCCAGCTAAGCGCTCACGCGCCGGCGAGCACTCCGCCTGGCAGCGCTCGACCTCGGCTATTCGTCGTAGGGCTCGAAGTCCTGCTTCCGGGCCCCGCAGACAGGACAGAACCACGTGTCAGGAATCTGCTCGAACGGGGTACCCGGAGGGATCCCGCCGTCCGGATCTCCAACGTCCGGGTCGTAGATGAACCCGCACGATGAACACATGTATTTCACGCGCGGAAGGGTACCTGCGACGCGGTGCGGCCACCCGGCGCTGCGGCGCCGGGTATGGTCGCCCGGTGGACGTCGACCGGCCCGCGCCCGGAGAGGAGCTGAACACCGGCCCCGAGACGGCTCCCCGCCCCGCGGCCACCGTGATCGTGTTGCGCGGCGGTTCGCAGCGGCTCGAGGTGCTGTTGGTGAAGCGAAATCCAGACGCACGGTTCATGGGCGGAGCCTGGGTGTTCCCCGGTGGGGCGGTGAACAGGCAAGAGGGACACGGCGATCACGCCTTGCGCGCCGCGGCCCTGCGTGAGCTCGAGGAAGAGGCTGGCATCGTGCTCAGCAGCGCCGAGCGGCTGATCCCGTTCTCGCGATGGATCACCCCGGCGCAGGTGAAGATCCGGTTTGACACGGTCTTCTACCTGGCCTCGCTTCCCGAAGGCGCGACCGCGAAGGTAGACGGACGGGAGGTCGTGGATGCCCGTTGGTACGGGCCCCGGCAAGCGCTCGAGGCTGCTAGCGGCGGGGAGTTGTTCCTGGTCTTCCCGACCATCAAGCATCTGGAGCAGCTCTCGGCATTCGGCTCTGCGGCGGAGTTGATGGAGCACGCCTCGGGGCGCGAGGTGCGGCCCGTCGAGCCGCGCGTGGTCCTGTCGGGTGAGGCCGCGCGGATCCTCCTGCCCGGCGAGCCGGGCTACGAAGACTGACCCCGAGAGGCGGCGCGCAAGCCGAGCGGCCGGGACCGGCGCGGACCTATACTCGCGCCGTGACGGCGTCGCTCCCAAGCACGGTCCAGGCGGTCTTCGAGCGGTTCATCACCACCGAGCTCACGACCGTCGACCGGCACGGGCAACCGATCACCTGGCCCGTGACCCCTTACTACACGCCCGGCGCCCCGTGCATCGATGCCACCACGGGTCTCGGCTACCCAAAGAAGGCCAATGACGCCCGGGCCAACCCCCTGGTGGCCATGCTCTTCTCCGATCCCACCGGATGCGGGCTCGATCGCCCTCCGATGGTGCTGGTGCAGGGGATGGCCGAAGTGGACGACCGTGACCTTCAGGCAAACGCCGACCGCTACGCCCGGGAGTCCGTCGAAAAGCTGCCGGCCATCCGCGGACTCCTGCCTCCCCCATCCCTTCGGCGCTTCCTGGCCTGGTACTTCACCCGCATCTACATCCACGTCCGTCCGGAGCGCGTGTACGTGTGGCCGGACGGCGACCCTGGTCGTGAGCCCGAGCTCTACGGCTCGCACATGGACGAGGTCCGCTCGGGTCAGTCCGAGGAACCCCAGCGCTTCCACGCCGACCCAGGTGGGGGGCTGAGCTCCTGGCATCCCCGGATCGCGGAGCTGGGCATGCGCTACCGGAGCGCAGTGCTCTCGATCGTGTGTCCCGACGGCTTTCCGTTCGCCATTCGCGTGCCGGTTCGCGCCGATCCGGCAGAACGATGGATCCAGATCGACGGTGCACCTGTCGGCGTGCCGCTGCAAGAAGGGCTCGCCTGCCTGACCGCACACGCCCATGAAGAAGGATTCTCCTGGCAGCAAAACTTCCAGGTGCGCGGAGACCTGGTACAGCGAGACGAGGGCTGGGTGCTCGTGCCGCGCAAGGTCGTCGGAGGCTTCGAAGCGCCGTCGTCGCGAACGGCGATGCTGCGGGCGAACGCCGCCAAGGCATGGCGGTTTCGCAAGACCGCCAAGCGGGAGCTGGCGCGCCGCGGCTGAGCGCGGGGCTCTACAGCTCGGCAATCCGCTTGGTGAGGAAGCGGCGCTCCGGTTCGGAGCCCGCCAGCTCCAGCGCGCGTTCGTAGGCCGCCCGTGCGTCCTCAGAGCGCCCGAGCCGCCGCAATAGCTCGCCCCTGGTCGAGTGCAGGTATTGGTAGCTGTCGAGCTCCAGCCCGTCGACGAGCTCGAGCGCTCGCTCCACATCCCCCGCCTGAGCTACGGCGACCGCCCGATTGAGCTCGACCACCGGAGAGTGCGTCAGGGACGCGAGCCGGGCGTAGAGCGTCGCCACCTCCCTCCAGTCCACGCGCTCTTCGCACTGGAGCGATGCGATCGCGGCCTGGAGCGTGTACTGGCCGCCCTGACGCAACGCGACCGCCCGCTGGAGCGACGTCCGTCCGGAGGCGATCTCCTCGGCGTTCCACAACGAGCGGTCCTGATCCTCCAGCAGGACGAGATCGTCGCCGGAGAACCTTGCCTGCCGCCGCGCGTGGTGAAGCAGCATCAGCCCCAGGAGCCCGTGAGCCTCGGCCTCGTCGGGCATGAGCGAGGCCAGAACGCGCCCGAGGCGGATGGCCTCGGCCGCGAGGTCCACCCGGCCGCTGTAGCCCTCGTTGAAGATCAGGTAGATCACTGCCAGGACCGCATTCAGGCGCTCCGGCAGCCTGTGATCGGCGGGCACGGCAAACGGGATCCCGGCGGTCTTGATCTTGACCTTGGCCCGCGAAAGCCGCCGCTTCATCGTCTCCTCCGCGACGAGGAACGCGCGGGCGATCTCCTCCGTGGACAGGCCACCGAGCGTCCGCAGCGTGAGCGCCACCTGCGTCTCGAGGGCGAGCGCCGGATGGCAGCAGGTGAAGATCAGCTCGAGCCGCTCATCCTCGATCGTGGCATCGTCGTCGAGCTCGTCCACAGTCGTCTCCGGAAGCTCGAGCAGTCGGGTCTTCTCAGCCAGAGTCCGCTCGCGGCGGATGCGATCGATCGCCCTGTTCCGGGCGCTGGCATAGAGCCATGCGCCGGGATTTTTGGGCGTCCCATCCCGGGGCCAGCGTTCGGCCGCGATCGCGAACGCCTCCTGAACGGCCTCCTCGGCGAGGTCGAAGTCGCCGAGGAAACCGATCAGGGAGGCCAGGACGCGGCCCCATTGCTCGCGGAAGACCTGCTCCAGCAGCTCTACCGCTCCACCGGCCGCCGATCGGCCGAGGGCTGTTCCACCACCGGGCGGACCTCGATCGCGCCGCCCAGCCGCGCCGCAGGGATCCGGGAGGCGAGCTCGATCGCCTCGTCGAGGTCGGCGGCCTCGAAGATGTAATAGCCGCCGAACACCTCCTTGGTATCCGCGTACGGCCCGTCGGT
>DAIPIC010000055.1:0-19394 GCA_036771025.1 Solirubrobacteraceae bacterium | reverse complement strand
GGTCTGGGCGATCATCCCCGTGTTCACGCACGAGATCAACAGCTTCGTGAACTCGCTGCCGCACACGGTCGATGCTCTACGTCGCAAGATCAGCGCGTTGACCGGCAACTCGCCTACCAAGGTAGGGCAACAGATCCAGCACTTCGTCAACAGCTACACCCACCATCCCACGAAGCTCCTGGGGCCGGTGGCTTCGATCGGCAAGAGCGTAGCCGCGGCGGTCGCGGCGATCGTGGTGGTGCTGCTGACAGCCGTGTACACCGCGATCAATCCCGACCCGCTGGTGGGGGCGGTGGTGCGCACAGTTTCTCCGGCCCGGCGGTGGCAGGCGGCGAACATCCTGTCCCGGCTGCGCGACGCCTACCTCGGCTGGCTGCGCGGCCTGATCGTGGGCATGGTGATCCTAGGGTCCCTCACGTACTTGGGCCTGCGGCTGGTCGGGCTCCAGTTCGCCGTGTTCTTCGCGATCTTCACGGCGATCGCGATGATCATTCCCTACTTCGGGGCGCTCGCCAGCTCGATCCTGCCGATCCTGTATGCGCTCACGATCTCTCCGGGGAAGGCCATCATCGTCGCCGGCATCTACATCGGGGCCCACCAGGTCGAGAGCAACATGATTCAGCCGCTGGTGATGGCGCGGGCCGTCGAACTGCATCCGGCGGTGGTGGCCGTGGGGGTGGTGGCCGTGGAGCGGCTGTTTGGGTTTATCGGGCTGATCGTCGCCGTGCCCATCCTGGCCACGATTCGTATTCTCGTCCAGGAGCTATGGATCATCCCCATGGAGCAGCGCAACCTCGAGCTGGCGAAGCCCGGTCCGATCGCCGCGGAACCCACGCCGCTGGTGCGAAGAGGGCCGGATGGATAGCGCCATGGTGCCCGACTGGCTCTCGCCGGAGCTCTACCCCTTCGAGCAACGCTACCTGGAGGCCGGCGGTGCGCGACTTCATTACGTAGACGAGGGCAGGGGGCCGGTGCTGCTCCTGCTGCACGGCAATCCAACCTGGTCGTTTCTGTATCGCGACATAATCAAAGGGCTGCGCGACTCGTTCCGCTGCGTCGCGGTCGATTACCCGGGCTTCGGCCTCTCGCGGCCCGGGCCGGGCTACGGGTTCACCGCGGCCGAGCACGCCCGCGTGGTCGAGCAGTTCGTGCTCGAGCTCGATCTCCGCGACGTCACGATGATGGTCCAGGACTGGGGAGGGCCAATCGGCTTCGCCGTGGCCGGGCGCCACCCAGACCGGTTCGCGGCGTTCGCCATCGGAAACACCTGGGCGTGGCCGAAGTCCGATCCCGGGACGCAGTTCTTCTCCCGTCTGATGGGCGGCCCCATCGGCGGCTACTTGATCCTGCGCCGGAACGTGTTCGTAGAGCAGATCATCCCTCGCAACGTCAGGCGCAGAAAGCTCCCGGAGGAGGTCATGGCCGCCTACCGAGGGCCGTTTCCGAGCCCCGACTCCCGGCGTCCCATTCATGTCTTTCCGCGGGAGATCCTGGCCAGCCGTCCGTTCCTAGCCGACGTGGAACGCGACCTGGCAGCGCTGCGCGAGCGTCCCGCGCTGATCGTGTGGCCGACCAAGGACCCGGCGTTTCGGGACCGTGAGCGGCGAACGTGGGAAGCCAAGTTTCCCCGGCACCGAACCGTGATCCTCGACGGCGCCGGCCACTACATCCAGGAGGACGCAGCGGACGAGATCGCGGAGGCCATCCGCGGCTGGACGTCGCCGGCGGCGGCTAGCGCGTGACGCGAGCGGCGAGCGCGCCCCTCGGCTGCTGGCTAGCGGCAGCTGTCGGCCGGGGCCCAGTTGTGCGACGGCGGACGGTGGCCGGCCGGTAGCTCGAAGTCCTCGGTCCAGGTCGCCGGGCCACCCGCATATCCCCTGACGGGATGGCTGTTGACTCCCGTGCCCACACGGCTGTAGCGCGGGTCGAGGATGTTCCGGCAGTGATCGACGCTGGCCATCCAGGCTGCCACCACCCGCCGGGGAGTGGGGTAGCCGGTGGCGATGTTCTCCCCCGTCGACGACCAGCTGAGACCCGCGGCGGTGATCCGTGCCGCTGGATCGATGCCATGGGTGAACTGCCCGGTGTCCACCATCGTGTCGGTCCACCGTTGTGCGGCGCCGTCCAGCCGGCTCGAGTCGCGCAGGGCCGGGAGAAAATGAGCGGCACGTTGGGCGTTGATCAAGCACACCACCGCCGCTCGCAACTCAGACTTGGGAAGGCGGGTGGCGCGCGCGTCGGCGTGCGCGCAGCCCTGCAGTGCAGCCGCAGCGGGCGTGCCCAAGACGACCTGCCATGCGGGCACGGCAAGTGCGGCCGCGAATGCGGTCGCGGCCAGCCATCGGGCGCGGGCCATGGGCGCGCGCCGCAGTGTGGGTACACCGGGCATGAATCAGTTGGACGGGCCGGTCCCGTATGTAGCGAGCGCTGCCGCTCGCGCACGACGTCCGACTTGGGGGCCGAATTCGGGGCATCCTAACCACTTCGGCGCGAGGACGACGGACGGCGGGTTGCATCACGACGCGGTGGCCGCGATCGCCGCGTCCCTCAGGAGCTGGGCGCCGCGCTCGATCGCCGGTTCGGCCATGTAAGCGTGGCCGAGCACCAGCCCCGGCTCGCACTCTCCCGTGTAGCTGTGTAGCGACAGGCCCTCGATCCCCACGCCGTGGCGAGCGGCGGTCGCCAGCAGCGTGGGCTCATCGACGTGCCGCGGTAGAGCGACCAGGAGGTAAAGACCGCCCGTGGCCGGTCTGGGGCGCCATTCGGGGAGCTCCCGGCTCAGTGCGCTCAACAACGTCTCGCGCCGGCGGGAGTAGCGAAGCCGCATCCGGCGGAGATGCCGTTCGAGCTCGCCCCGGCCAATGAAATCGGCCAGCGCGAGCTGGCCGGCGATTTCGGACCCGTGATCCTCGATGGCCTTGGCCGAGATCAGCGCCCACGAAAGCCACGACGGCGGGAGCATCCAGCCCAGCCGCATCCCGGGCGTCAGCCTCTTGCTGGCCGAGCCGACGTACAGCACTCGGTCTGGAGCGAGCCCCTGCAGCGCGCTCACGCGGTGATGACAAAGCTCTGCGTCGTAGTCGTCCTCGATCACCAGTCGGTCGCCGCGCTCCACCCATTCGATCAGCGCCGCGCGCCGGCGGGCGCTGAGCACGGCCCCGGTCGGGAACTGGTGTGCGGGCGTGACCACCACTGCGTCGGCCTCCGTGCGGGCCAGCTCTGCCACGTCGATCCCCTCCTCGTCAACCGGGATAGGAGTCACCTCGAGCCCCGCCTCCTCGACGATCAGCCGGTGGGCGTGCCAGCCGGGATCCTCCAGGGCCACCTGCTCGATGCCGCCCGAGCGCAACCAGCGGCAGACGAGCGATAGCCCCTGCCGAAACCCGGTGCAGACCAGCATGTGCTCGGGGTCGGCCACAGTTCCGCGGACGCGGCGCAGGTAATCCGCCAGCGCCTCGCGCAGCTCCGGGACGCCGCGGGGGTCGCCGTAGCCGACGGCGTCCAGCGCACTCTCCCGCCAGGCGCTGCGAAGCGCGCGCAGCCAGCGGTCCCGCGGGAATCCGGCCAGGTCGGGCAGGCCCGGGCTGAAGTCGTAGGCGAAGCGCTCGAGCAGGGAGGGGGTCGGCGGCCGCTGGGGCTGCGCGCGCACGGCACGGGCGACACGAACCGGGGCTCCCTGCCGCGTCTCGAGGTACCCCTCCGCGGCCAGCTGATCGTAGGCCGAGGTGACCACCCCCCGTGAGATGCCGAGCTCGGCGGCCAGTGCCCGGCTCGAAGGCAGACGGGCGCCGGCCGCGAGCCGGCCATCGCGGATGGCGTCCCTCAGCGTGCGCTCGAGCTGCTCGTACAGCGGTCGTTCGCCGCCGCGATCGAGCTCGACCAGGAGATCAACTGGCCCTTTCACGTGCGCCACAACTGGAACTGTACGCAGGGCCAGATGCGGCGTACGGTCTCAAGCCATGAGCGAGATCACAGTTGTTGGAGGCGGAGTCGCGGGCCTGACCGCGGCGATCACGTGCGCCGAGGGCGGCGCCGGCGTGAGACTGTTGGAGGCGCATGAGCGAGTCGGTGGCCGCGCACTATCCACCGGCGGGCCCTACAAGGCGAACCTCGGCCCTCACGCCATCTACCAGGGTGGCGTTCTCTGGGAGTGGCTTACAAGCCGAGGGCTGATGCCTCCGCTCGCCCGGCCGCTTCTGACCGGCGTACGGTTTCATTACGAGGGGGCCGTCCACCGCACCCCTCCGCTCAGCCTGATCCCGCCCGGCCTGCGCCTGCGCGGTCGGATGGCGCCCGTGGACCAGGACTTCCGCTCCTGGGTGAGCGACCACAGCGACGGGCGCACCGCTGACTTCCTCTCATCGCTGGCCGGCGTCTACACCTTCCACCACGACCCTGGCGAGCTCTCGGCGGCATTCGTGTGGGAGCGCACGCAGCGACTCCTGCTCACGGCCCGGCCGCCCGCACGGTTCGTCGTCGGCGGTTGGACGATGCTGGTCGACGCGCTCGAGCGCCACGCGCGCTCGCTGGGCGTCGAGATCGTCACCGGCGAGCGGGTGCAGGCGGTGCCCGAGGCGCCGGTGATCGTGGCCCTGGAGTTGCGCGATGCCCGCCCGCTGCTGGACGATGACGCCCTGCAGTGGCCCAGCGGCCGCACGGTCTGCCTGGATCTCGGGCTCCACGAACGCCGCGGCGACCCCTGGGTGGTATCCGACCTCGAGTCCGCCGGCTGGCTCGAGCGCTACTCGGCGCAGGACCCCTCGCTGGCGCCGGAAGGCGAGGAGCTCGTCCAAGCCCAGATGCCGATTCGCCCACAGGAGACCGCAGACGATGCGGGACTGCGATTGGAACGGCTGCTCGACGCCTCGCTCGAGGACTGGCGTGAGCGCGCCACCTGGCGTCGTCGCCAGGTGATGGACGGCCGCAGCGGGGCGCTTGACTTCCCCGGCGCCAGCTGGCGCGACCGGCCCGCGGTGGATCGTGGAGACGGCGTCTTTCTTTGCGGCGACCAAGTCGCCGCGCCGGGATGCCTCTCCGAGGTGGCGTTCGCGAGCGCGATCGAGGCCGGCACGCGCGCGCTCGAGCACGCCCGAGGCGGCGTGCTGGGGCCGGTGGCATGACCCGCCGCTCCACCGAACCCGGGCAGCTCGTGACGTGAACTTTGGCGCTCCACTTCGGACGTCCCGAAGTGGGGAGCCATCGTTCGCCAGGTGGGGGTTCCCGTACTGCGGGATGTGGCCATAATGCGGACAGCATCTGTCCGCAATTCGTGGCAGGCTGTTCCCGGTGGTTCAGACCTCGGCTCGCCTTCTGGCCCTTCTCTCACTGCTCCAGGTTCGCCGCGAGTGGACAGGTCAGGAGCTCGCGGAGCGCCTCGAGGTGGGGGCTCGCACCATCCGACGCGATATCGACAAGCTCCGTTCGCTCGGATATCCGAGCGAGGCCGCGCCGGGGGGGGCGGGCGGGTATCGGCTGGGGGCGGGCGGAGAGCTGCCGCCACTCCTGCTCGACGACGCCGAGGCCGTGGCGGTAGCAGTGGGGCTGCGCACAGCGGCCACGGGCTCGATCTCCGGAATCGAAGACACCTCCGTCCAGGCGCTGGCCAAGCTCGAGCAGGTCCTGCCCGGCCGGCTGCGTCGCCGGGTCAAGGCCTTGAGCGCCGCCACGTCGGCGTTCAGCGTCGACGGGCCGCGGATCGACGCCGACCTGCTGGCCACGGTCGCGGGCGCCTGCCGTGACCATACCCGGCTGCGGTTTACCTACGTGGCCAGAGACGAGCGGACCTCGCAGCGGCACGCGGAGCCGAGCGCCCTGGTCCACAGCGGCTACCGCTGGTACCTCGTCGCCTTCGATCTGGATCGCGACGACTGGCGCACCTTCCGGATCGACCGGATCCGGGGCCGCGTCCATGTCGCCGAGCGGGGCACGCACCGGACTGTCCCCGGCGGCGATCCGGCAGCCTTCGTCGAGCAACGGCTGCGGTCGCCATTTACGGATGAGCCCGTCGCGTCGCCGGGCCGGATCCGCATCGAGGCCGGCGCCGAGCGAATTCGAAAACGCGTCCCCAGCCGCTACGTGTCCGTCGAGCCCGATGGGGCAGACGGCTGCGTCGTCGCCACTCGCGGGGCCTGGTCGCGCGACTTCCTGGCCTGGATGGCTCTGCTGGAGGAGCCCATCGAGATCCTCGGCCCGCCCGAGATGATCGCCGCAGCGGAGAACCTCGCGGGCCGGCTGGCCGCGGCGGCGGGCACGGCTGCATAACGGCCGACGCGCGATGGCCCGCCCCGCTGGGGCCCTGTGTTACGTTCGGCTCATGGCCGCGCGGGAGCTGCCACCGGGCCCACGATTTACTTCGCCGATCGGGGCGCTGCATTTCCTGTTTGACCCGCTCGGCAACATCCGGAGGTTCGCGCGTCGGTACGGCTCCGTGGCGAGGGCCCGCTCACCCGGCTTCGGGCTGATGATCTATGTCAACGACCCCGAGCTCGTGAAGCAGGTCTTCACCGGCGACCCGACCGTGTATCACGCGGGCGAGGCCGGCGCCTTGGTTCTCGGCCCGGGCGTCGGTCGGAACTCCCTGCTCACGCTGGACGAGCAGCCGCACATGCGACAGCGCAAGCTCCTGCTGCCGCCGTTCCACGGCGAGAACGTCAGCCGCTGGGCGACGACGATCCAGGCGATCACCGCGAGAGACATGGAGACCTGGCCGGTCGCTCGGCCCTTCTCGCTGCGCTCGCACACTCAGCGCATCACGCTCGAGGTGATCCTGCGGGCCGTGTTCGGTCTCCGCGGACGCGAGCGGTTTGACAAGGCGTGGCCGCTGGTCGATCGGTTCGCGCGTCGTGCGAACCTCGTGCTGCTTCTGCCCCCCATCCGGCGGGACCTCGGCCCTTTCAGTCCGTGGGTGCGCTTCAAGCGCGCTCGTTCCGCCCTGGATGAATTCCTGTACGAGGAGATCGCACAGCGGCGCCGGGAAGCGGATCTTGGCGAGCGAGACGACGTCCTTTCGCTGCTGCTTCAGGCCACCGATGAGGAAGGCCGACCGATGAGCGACCAGGAACTGCGCGATGAGCTGGTCACGGTGATCGGCGCCGGCCATGAAACGACCGCCACCGCGCTGGCCTGGGCCTTCGAGCGCCTGCTGCGCAACCACTCGGTACTCGAGCGCCTGCAGCGGTCGCTGTCGGACGGCGACACGTACCTCGACGCCACCATCAAGGAGGCGCTGCGGGTGCGGCCGGTGATCTTGGATACCGCCCGCCGGGTCACGCAGGACATCGAGCTGGGCGGGTATCGCATCCCGGCAGGTGCGCTGGTGCTGCCGAGCATCGCGGGACTCCATTTCCGCGATGACGTCTATCCCGACCCCGACGAGTTCCGGCCGGAGCGTTTCTTCGAGCAGTCGCCGGAGAGCTACACCTGGATCCCGTTCGGCGGCGGTGTGCGCCGCTGTGTCGGCGCCTCGTTCGCGCAGTTCGAGATGCGCCTGATCATGCGAGCGATCCTCGAGCGCGCACAGCTCCGGGCAGCAAATCCTGCCCCTGAGCGTCCCAAGCTCCGGAACATCACGATCACGCCTGCGCGTGGCTGCCGGGTCGTACTCGAGCGTCCGCTGAAGCCCGCCCGGTCCGCGACGGCGACCGCAGCCGCCGCTCCTTGAGCGGCGCGTTAGCGAGCGTCCTGCTTGCGCAAGCCGCGGTCGCTATCAGCGCCACGGCGATCGCAGCGGCAGTGAGCTTCAGCGCGTATGTTGCTCAAGCCACACTTCGGTGCTACACCGTGAGGCGTCATACCGAGAGGAGGAGTTGTGAGCTTCAGCGAAGACCCCACCCAAGGTCGCGAGCCCGGCGAGGAGCCCCATGAGGATCCGACCCAGGGCGATGAGGTAGGCGAACGTCGCTACGAGGACCCCACCCAGGGCGAAGAGGCAGGCGAGACGCCATACGAGGATCCGACCCAGGGCGGCGAAGTAGGCGAGACGCCATACGAGGACCCCACCCAGGGCGGAGAGATCGGCGAGTCACCCGGAGAGGACCCCACCGAGTAGGGTCGCCCGCTCTAGCCAGGCAGGTCCTTGGCCTTCGGGCCAAGGTCGACGGCGATCGGCAGTGCGGAGCGGCGCCAACGGTTCAGGTCCCCTCCGTACCCGGCCGCATATTTGTCATATAGGAGCGTTCGCGCCAGCTCGCTCTCGGCCCTATCGCTCACGATTCGCGCTCGGCCGTCGAACGTGCCAGTCCCAAGCTCGACTGTCACCGCCGGCGTCACGCGAAGGTTCTTGACCCAATCCGAACGAATCCCTCCGCCCGAGAGCATGTACAGGGTCCCATCGTCGATCGCGAACCAGATCTCGATCCGATGCGGTACCCCGCTGACGCGGCCGCGCGTCGTCAGATAGCAGTACTGCTCGCCGGTAAAGCGGGACCAGTCAGCATCCATGGTCGAGCGCCCACCGGCGGGCGAATCCGTGCTCACGCGGCGTCGGGCAGCCCGTGGGCGGCGACCGTCCGCTCGTAGTTCAGCCGCATGAGGGCGATGACGTCTCGCACATCGGCCTCACCTTCGATTCGGCGTGCCGCAGGCCCCACCCGTCCCGGAAACACCGGATGTTCTCCGATCCGGCCCTGGTCCCAGAGCTCGGCCCACACGTCCTTGGGGAACGAGAAGTGGGCGGCGCGATCGCCGTGTAGGTGGCCGATCTCACGGCGACCTACCCTGAACGCGAACTCGCCGCGCCTTCCTGGCCCGGCCTTTACGCCAGGCCAGGAGGTGACCTCGTCGGTGATCTGACCGCTGGGTGTACGGGTGCTCATATCCGGCCTCCAAGTCAGCTTGTACCGCTAAGCCACGGTGACCCACCGCGGTTACAGACTCAGCCTACAAGTTCAAGTGAACTTGAAGTCAAGGGCGAACTGTGGTTCGCTTGGTATGTGCACGATCTGTTGACGATCAGCGAAGTGTCGCGACGGAGCGGGGTGGCCGCATCTGCGCTGCGGTTCTACGAGGATCGCGGCCTGATCACGTCCGAGCGCTCGGGCTCGGGACACCGCAGGTTCAGACGCCCGGTGCTACGGCGGATTGCATTCATCGTCTTCGGCCAGCGCGTCGGGCTGACCTTGGAGGAGATCGGCGCCGAGCTGGAGAGGCTGCCAGGCGGTAGGGCCCCAACCCGCCGCGACTGGGCGCGCCTCTCAAGCCGATGGAGCTCGCGCATCGACGAGAGGATCGCCGAGCTCCAGCGACTCAAGGCCGGGCTGACGGAGTGCATCGGTTGCGGCTGCCTGTCGCTCGACCGCTGCCAGCTCTCTAACCCCGGAGACCGGGCCTCGCGACTCGGTCCCGGGCCCCGCTACTGGATCGGCGACCGCCCTGTCAGCGCAGCCCCCGCCCGCGCTGGGGGCCGCTAGGTCAATAGCTCGGTGGGGGCGGGATCTCCTCGCCCCGAGCCACTGCGTCGAGGACCGCTTGCGCGTCAGCGGCGCGGTATTCCTCGCCGTAAACGGCGCCCGCCCGGCGCGGGGCTTCCATGACCTCACACCCCTCGGTCCCTCCGAAGTCCACTGGCACGTAACCCATGTCCTCGATCAGCTGTGCGACCACGCGCTTGGCCTCCGTGTCATCGCCGGCGATCCACTGCACTACCTTCTCGTCGCCGTCCCGCCCGGCGGCATCCGCCTGAAAGCTCGAGGTCAGGGTGTTGAAGGACTTCGTGTAGCGGGCTCCCGGCATGCGGGAGGCGTTGAACGATGCCGCGGTCTGACCCCGCTCCGGCTTCGGCCCCGAGCCGAACTGGTTCGTGGTGTCGACCACGATCTTTCCGGCAAGGTTCCCGGCCTGCTCGAGAGCTTCAGAGATTGCGCCCCACGGGACGGCCAGAATCACGACGTCCCCGGACTCCACTGCTTCACGGGGGCTTCCGACGGAGGCCGCCGCGCCCAGCTCGTCGGCCAGCGCCCGAAGCTTTGACGGATCCCTGGCGAACGAGAGCATCACCTCGTGGCCGCCCTTCACTGCCTGCGCCGCGCAGTTTCCACCGATCCGCCCGGAACCGATAACTCCGATCTTCATCTCACACTCTCAGCGCTTCGATCACCATTTGCGCCACCTTACGCCCCGGCGCGGCCTCGGCGACCGGGGCTGGGGTCGGCCCCCTCACTGGTCGCCGAGCCAATATAGACTGGCGTTGGAGGCAGAACGACGTCGACGACCACCGTCACGGAGTACAGGGGCACGTATGCGGCACGGCTGACGACGCCGGAAGCCGCGGTCGCCACGATTCCAAACGATGCGACCCTATCGGCGGGGATGGCGGTCGCGGAGCCGCCTGCGCTGCTCTCGGCGATCGCCGACCGGGTCCGGAGCGGGGAGCTGACCGGGCTACGGCTCTACTACATGCTCTCGATGCCTGCGCTCGCGTCTACGTTGCTCGCCGACGGCGTATGCGAACGCATCGACGTCCACGCGCTCTTCCTCGCCGGACGCGGGCGGGAGATCATCTCGCAGCAGGCCGCGGGCGATCAGAAGACGCTCTGCTTCGTGCCCGTGAACTTCAGCCAGATTCCACGCCTCTTTGAGGAGTCGATCGACCTCGACACGTTCGTCGTGACGGTCTCGCCGATGGACCGCGGCGGGTACTTCTCGCTCGGCACCGCGAACGACTTCGCATCCGTCGCCGCCCGCCGGGCCAGGCGGCTGCTGGTCGAGGTGAATTCGAACGTGCCACGTGTCTTTGGCCAGTCACAGATTCACATAAGCGAGGTCGACGCCATCGTCGAGAACGACTTTCAACTCGCTGAGGCCCCGGGGCCGAGGATGTCGGACGCGGCCAAGCGGATCGGGGCCTCGGTCGCCTCCCTGGTGCCGAACGGGGCGACGCTTCAGCTGGGAATCGGGCGGCTGCCGGCGGCGGTCGCTGAATCGCTACGCGGCCACGAGCAGCTCGGGATCCACTCCGAGCTGCTGACCCCGCCGCTCGTAGACCTCGTTCAGCGCGGCGTCGTGACCGGAGAGCGCAAGACCCGTCACCAGCGCAAGCACGTATTTACGAACGCCATCGGCAACCGCGAGATGTACGAGCGCATGGACGACGACTCAGCTTTCGAGAGCTACCCCGTGTCGTACGTCAACGACATTCGCGTGATCGCCGATCACGACAACTTCACCTCGATCAACACGGCGATCGAGGTAGACCTCTACGGGCAGGTCAACGCGGAGTTTCTGTCGGACAGCGAGTACAGCGGCTCCGGCGGGCAATTCGATTTCGTCAAGGGCTCCTCGCTCTCGCGCGGCGGCAAGTCGATCATCGTGCTGGAGTCCACGGCGGGCCACGGCTCCAGGTCCACGATCGTGCCGAAGGTCGGGATGGTCACCGATGACCGCATGGACGTGGAGTACCTCGTCACGGAGCACGGAGCCGTGAACCTGCGCGGAAAGTCGACGAGGGAGAGGGCCCTGGGACTCATCGGCATCGCAGAGCCTCGATTCCGCGACCAGCTCCTGGCGGACGCGAAGCACATGGCGCTCGTCTAGGTCAGGACGGGAGACGCCCAGCCAGCCATGATCCGCCGCGGCCGGACAGGCACTTCGGCCCGGCCGGTCCTGTTCCAGACGGGGGTGCGGCGGCGGGGGGTTGGGCGGAAGCGCCTGCTGTTGGCTATCGCCGGCCTTGTGTCGCTGCTTCTGATCGCAATCGTGGTGGCGAGTTGGCTCCTGTCCGGACTGGTGATCGACCCTCACCACGACCTGGTGAACGACAACATCGAGGCCCTGGCTGCGGGGCAGGGCCGCATTACGCTGGCCCGCACGCACGACAGCCAGCGCAACGGCGTCTACGGCCTCGATTGGCGCTCGGGCCACGCGGTGGTCGGAAATCTGATCTCGACCACCCCCTCGACCGTCACCCGTCGGCTCAAATCCCTGACCGGCAGGCTCCGTCGAGGCACGAAGGTGGGGCTCGAGCCAGACGTCTGGACCACCAACCCTAAGGCCGCGCTCGGCCTCGATTACCGCTCGCTGAGATTCCCCGATCCCGTGGGCCCGATGCCCGCCTGGCTCGTTCCGGGCCGGGGCTCGACCTGGGTGGTCTTCGTCCACGGGATCGACGGGAGCCGAACAGGCGGCCTTCGGCCCCTTGCCGCCCTCCACGGCCTCGGATTCCCGACGCTGCTGATCGACTATCGAAACGACGCGGGTGCCCCCGCCAGCCCCGATGGCCACATCCACCTCGGCATGACGGAGTGGCAGGACCTCGAAGCCGCGGTCCGGTGGACGTTGCAGCAGGGCGCGCAGCGGCTCGTCCTGTACGGCGACTCCATGGGCGGCTCGATCGTCACCCGGTTCGTGCGGGTTTCACCGCTGGCGGCCAAGGTGAGTGCCCTGGTCCTCGATGCCCCGGTCCTCGATTGGGCGGGAGTGATCGACGACCAGGCCTCCCGCCTAGACGTGCCGTTCATGGCGCCCCCCGTGAAGTGGATGATCGACGCCCGAATCAATGTGAGCTGGAGCGCGCTCGACCAGATCGCCCGGGCTCGCTCGTTTCACCTTCCGATTCTCTTATTCCAAGGCGAGGACGACGCGTTGGTGGCACCCGATCGGAGCCACGCCTTCGCCACGACCGCACCCGGACCGGTCACCTATGTCCCCGTGCGCGGGGCGGGACATATCGAGAGCTGGAACGCAAACCCGACGGCATACGAAAACCACCTGCGGCGATTTCTGGCCCCCGACGCGCCGCCAGGTCATCCCTGATTGGTGAAGCTCAGGATGATCGAGTTTCATCTACGTTGGTGGCGTGCGTAAGTCCACCACGCTCCACGTAGGGACGTGGATGCTGGTCGTGGTCGGCGTCGTGGCCGTGGTCGGCGCGGCGCTGGCGCTCGGAGCGACGAACGCACCCGCCGCGATCCCGATCCCCTCCGGCCCCGCATCGCCCGTATTCGCCGGGATCCCTGCCGGCGGGCACCCGGTGCGAAATGTGCCGCCGACCCCGCGCAACCGGTTCATGGCCCCCAACGGACGCTCGGAGGTCCACAACGACGTGTGGCAGACCGACGCCTACGTGTGGCGCGGACCACTCGGGCGCGCGCCGCAAACGCTCTCCACCTCGCTGGGTGGGGGCCGTGGCTCGATCATGGATTGTGGCTCGATCACGTTCGACTCGCGGGGACGGATCGTCACGATCTGCGTCGGCCCCCGCGGCCCCGAGCTGTTCATGATCGATCCGCGGACGCTCGACACGCTGGCCACGTTCAACTTGCCTCCCCGCCAGGGCATCGCGCCGGGCGCCAATATCTTCCAGGACTTCACCGGCGGGGGCTACTTCTACCTCGACCGGTTCAATCGGGTTGTCACGTCCACCACGACCCATCACATCTGGGTAATTGCGGAAACGGGCTCTGCGGGGTTCACGCTGGTGCGCGACTACAGCCTGACGGGGGTCCTCGGCTCGCAGGAGAACCTCACCTCGGCGCTTCCAGACTCAAACGGCCTGCTGTGGTTCGTCACCAAGACCGATGGCGTGGTGGGCACGCTCAACTTCGGGACGGGTCGGATCCGCACCAGGCGGCTGGGGAGCGGCGCGGTCGGGGAGATAGAGAACTCGTTTGCCACGGGCCAGCAGGGCGGCGTCTACATCGCCACCAACCGCAAGCTCTACCGGTTCGCGGCCGGTCCCGGGGGCCGCCCGCGAATCAGCTGGCAGGTTCGATACCCCAACAGCCTCGTGCACAAGCCCGGACAGGTCGATGACGGAACCGGAACGACGCCGACGGTGATGGCTGGCGGCTACGTCAACATCACCGACAACGCCGATCCGATGGAGGTCGTTGTCTACCGGACGGCGGTTCGGCTCCGGCCACACCAGTCCCGGATGGTCTGCAGAGTGCCCGTGTTCGCGCGGGGATCAAGCGCCACCGAAAACTCGCTGATCGTGGCCGGCCGGGCGATGATCGTGGAGAACAACTATGGCTACGTCGACCCCTCGAGCGTGAGTGGCGGCAAGCTCACCGCGCCGGGATTCGCTCGGGTCGACATAAACCACGGCGGGCGCGGCTGTCACCGCGTCTGGATCAACGGGAGCGTCCGGACGCCGACCGTCGTCTCAAAGCTGTCGCTCGCCAACGGGCTGATCTATACCTACGCGAAGGGATCCGGCGCAAACGATCCCTGGTATTGGACGGCGATCAGCTTCAAGACCGGCCGGACGGTGTGGCAGCGGCTGGCAGGCACGGGCGTTTCCTACAACAACAACTACGCGGGTATCGCGGTGGCGCCGTGGCACACGGCGTACCTCGGCGTGATCGGTGGGATGGTCGCGCTTAGCGACGGGAGCGGCTGAAGGCGGTTCGCAGCCGCCCAGGGCCCGTACAGTCCCGGGCGTGCTGCTCTACAACTCCCAGGTCTCCGGCAATTGCTACAAGGTGCGGCTGCTTCTGGGGCACCTCGGCATCGACTACGAGCGCCACGAGGTCGATGTGGTCGACCGGTCAAATCGTGCCGAGCTTCTAGGGCATATGAACCCGGCACTACGGGTGCCGACGCTCGTTCTCGACGACGGGCGGCCGCTGGCGGAGTCAAACGCCATCCTCTTCTACTTCGCACAGGGCACTCCGTACCTGCCGCAGGACCCCTACGAGATCGCCCAGGTCCTGCAGTGGCTGTTCTTCGAGCAGTACAGCCACGAACCCAACATCGCCGTCGTTCGCTTCTGGGTCGCGTACTCCGCCAGCCCGCCGCCGGAGTCGGAGATCGACATCCGTCGACGAGCCGGCTACGCGGCCCTAGACGCCATGGAGAAGCGTCTCTCGCAGCGGAGCTTCCTAGTCGCCGACCGCTTCACGATCGCCGATATCTCTCTATACGCCTATACCCATGTGGCGGGCGAGGCTGGATTTGACCTAGCCCCGTACCCCGCCATCCAGGAATGGCTCGAGCGGATCGCTGCGCAACAAGGTCACACGCCGATCACGGCTTGAGCGCAGCACGGCGGAGCCTGAGCGATGAGTTCGGGGGCTCTGACCGGTCTCAGTAAAGGACGGCCCGCGCCGATTGGTGCTCGCCGCCTACCCTGAGGTAACGAACGTCCAAGGAGGTACCGAAATGCCCAACCATACGATCGGGACTCGCGACGAGTGGCAGGCCGCTCGCGACGAGCTCGCGAAGCTCGAGGCGGAGTACGCGGAGCTTGGTCAGAAGGTGACCGAGCAACGCCGTCAGCTGCCCTGGGTTCCGGTGGAGAAGGAGTACGAGTTCGACACCGAGAACGGCAAGCGGACGCTGGCCGAGCTGTTCGACGGGCGCTCCCAGCTGCTCGCCTACAACATCATGTACGGGCCCGACTACGAACGGGGCGCCTGTCCGGGGTGCACAAACCTGGGCGATGAGCTCGACGGCACGCTCGCGCACCTGAACCATCGCGACGTGACGTTGATCTGCTTCTCGCGCGCGCCCATCGATCGGCTCACGGCCTACAAGCAACGGATGGGTTGGCAGTTTCCGTACGTCTCAACGTACGGGACGGACTTTCCATTCGACTTCGGCCTCGCGCTCACGCCCGAGCAGGCCCAGCAGATCCCGCCGGTCAAGGAGATGATCGACAACCCGCCGGAGTGGCTGACGCATTGGGGCCAGCAGGTCGGAGCCAAGCTGGAGGACGGCCTCCGGGAGGGTCCGAGCTGGATCGCGTTTGCGCGCGAGAACGGTCAGGTGTTCCACACCTACACGGTGATGGCGCCCGATCCGTTCGTTGCCCCGTACCACTCGTTCCTGCTCAAGCGGACTCCTAAGGAGCCGAGCGAAGAGTTCCGCGCCTGGCGGAAGGACGAGTACCCGAGCTAGCGGCTCGGTCAGGAGGGCGGCGATCGTCACAGCCGCCGGCGGGCGGGCCCCGCCTCGACGCGTTCTACCCTGACCGTATGGCCCGCGCGAAGTCCAGAAAATCGAGGAGCGCGGTGAAGCTCGCACGGTCGGTGCGATCCGCGGTCGGCATGGCCGCTTTCCAGCGCTCTGGCGCTGGGAGGCATGGCGGGTCCCGTCGTGCCCAGCGCCGCCGCGCCCGGCAGTCGGTGCGCCGGGCGCTCCGCCGCGGCGACTGGTAGCCCGCCGTTCGGAACGGGCGGCGGCGGTTAGTAAGCCGGCGGGGCGACCGCGCGGCCACGCATCATTTGGCGTTCCAGGTGAAGGTCGCCGTCGCCCCCGCGGGGAGGGCATAGAAGAACGATTTGCCGTGCCAGACGACGGCGAAGCGGGCGGTGGTAAACGAGTTGTTGTAGGCCAGGAGGCCATCCGTGCCGTCCGGGTTGCGGAACGCGACGTCGTCCAGTCCTGGGCCGGGGCCTTTCGAGGAGTATTGGACGAAGTGGTTTGAATAGATCCGCCTGGCGCCCGGTTTCAGGAACTTGCTGAGCTGCCCCAGTTCGTAGAAGCCATTGTTGAAGGAGACCTGGTGCGTCAGCTGGTTGACGGTGACTAGTCCGGTGCAGCCCTGGCACGCGGTGTTGGGCGCCTGCACCGGGCCGCCGGTCTGGTCGAGCGCCAGGTTCCAGGTGTCCACCGTGCTCGCCCAGTTGCGAAGCGACGCGATCTCGAGCTCCGAGGGGAACCACGTGGGATGGGTCTGCGTGGTGCATTCCGTGACCCACTCCTGGAGGTTCGGGTTCGCTCGGTGCAGAGCGCTCATCACGGCCGGCGTGCCGTTGTAGCAGTGAAACGCGATGCCCGCGAGGTCCGGACCAGCCGGGCTGCCCAGCAGCCCTCCGACGTAGGCGGGAAGCGTGCTCGACCAGGTCGAGTCGTAGCCGAAGATCTGCGTCTTTAGCCGCGCGATTCGGAGCGCCGGCTTCAAGAAGTTGGCGATGAAGTTGATCTCGTCGGCGACCGGCAGGTTTAGCCCTGGGTACCAAGTGCCCTGGCCCGGTTCGTTTTGAGGAGTGATGGCCGTAATCGGCACCTTTTCCTTGGCGTAGGTGCGCAGGAACCGGACGAAGTAATCGGCATAGGAGTTGTAGTAAGCCGGCAGCAGGTGCGCGGTGTTGTTGGTGTTGTCGAAGTTGTCGTTGGTCTTCATGAAGCGCGGCGGAGTCCACGGCGCCGCGATGATCTGCATGGCCGGGTTGAGCTTCAGCGCGGCCCGCAGGGCGGGAATGATGTAGGGCCGGTCGTGGCCGATCGAGAAATGCAGGAGGGCGGGGTCGGTCTGAGGCACAGGAATATCGTCATAGGTGTACGGATAACCCTGGGCGCTGAAATCAGAGGCGCCCATCGGAACGCGCATGAAGCTCAGATGGATCCCCTGTGGGCCGAACAGCCTCTTCATCGTGGACCGGAACACCGACCCCGGCAGCTTCGTATACAACAGCCACGCTGAGGTGTCGGTCATCGCCCCCCCGACGCCGATGATGCGCTGATAGCGCACCGAGTCCGCGACGTGGATCACCGTCCGGGCTGTCGGCTGCTTGGACCTGAACCGCAGTACCGCGACGGGCGCCAGGGTCTGTCTCAAGTCCCGGCTGGTCTGGACCACGTGGACGAGCGGGGGCAGCTTGACGGCCGGAGTTGCTTTGCCCGTCGGAGCCGACGTCGCGGCGTGCGCAGCCCCGCCACCGGCGATCGCGGCCGCGAGCAGCAGACACAGCACCAGCCCCGTTCTTTTCAGTGCTTCCCCCTTGGTCCGATTCGAGGAGCGCGGAAGAGTACCAGTGGGCCGGGTCGGACGCGAAGGCTATGGACCAGCTGAGGAGCGCCAGCGTCTGCCCGGTGCTTTGGGCAGATGGGAGGCGCGAGCGCGCCGCCGTTGACCGTCGATCAAGAGCGAGCTTGATCCGGGTATTCGACGTTGTCGTTGCAACGCGCCCTCGGCCCGGTTAGCGTGCTCCGCACAACGCCCATCTGGCGGCGCCACGAGAAAGGGGCCTGACGCGATGTACGTGGTAATTCGCAGCTATTCGGGGCAGGGTGCAGCCGAGCTGTTTGATCTCCTCGGGCAGCGGGAGGCGGATGTAAGGGAGCTCATCGGCGGGGTACCTGGTTTTGTCACCTACGCGGCCTTTCGGACGGCCGAAGGAGGCGCGACGGTGACGGTGTGTCAAGACAAGGACGGCACGGATGAGTCCTCTCGACGCGCGGCGGGATGGGTGCAGGAGAACGCGACCACTGCGGTTGACCCACCGAGCACCACCGAGGGGAGCACGATCATCCAGTTCTGACTAGCTGGCCCGACCGCCCTCGATCGATCGAGGGGCCTGTCAGGCCGCCGGACGGCCACCTGGTGCATTGGGCAGTCGGCCGCGTCAGCTATCAGGACGCCACTGCTGCCACGCATCCGATGGAGATCAGGAGCCCCTTCGGAAGCGGAACCTGCATCGTCATGCGGAGGGCGGATTGACGGAGAAGAACTCGCTGAACAATTCGTTGAGCTCCGGGAACGAGCTGACGTCCACGACCAGCACCGTGGTGTTGACCACCAGGGTGGAATCGCTGCCTCCGGCTCGCAGAACGGCGTCCAGGTTCCTGAAGACCTGCCTCGCCTGCTCCCCGAACGTTTCGCCTGCCGGTTGACCAGTCGAAGGATCGATTCCGGCCTGGCCGGAGACGAACGGCAGATCCCCGACGCGCACAGCAGGCGAGTACGGACCTATCGTGGGCGGAACGCCTGGTCCTGCGATTGCGTGTGGGAGCGCGGTCATCTCCTCCTCCACGGTGGTTGCCGCTCCTATCATCGCCGATCCGTCTCGGAGGTTCGCCTCGAGTGCGAACAAGGCTCGCAGCAGCCGCGAGCCAGCCAAAGCCGCGGCTCAGGCCGAGTGTCGCCTACTGCCGAACCCCGGCCGCGGCGAGAGCCTCGGCTGGCTCGCTGAACATCGTCATCCGCGTGATCTGGCCGCCTCGCACCTCGAAGAGCAGCGCGTAGCGAGTCTCGATCTCGATGCCACTCCCCTTCCCGCGCCCCTTTTGTGTAGCGACCACATAGACCTGGCTCCCGAAATCGCGTATCTCGTCGATCTCCTCACGCCAGTCATCGAACTCGCCTATCCACTCTCCGATGATCCGGACCAGCTCCCTGCGGCCATGGACGATTCCGCTATCCATGCGGGGGCGTGGGTCCACGACCACCTCCTGGTGGAAGCAAGACAGCGCGCCCTCGGCATCCCCGCCTTGGCGCGCCTCGTACATCCGGCGAACGATCTCGACGGCTTGCGACATCGCATCGTCCAGTATCCCGCCTCCCTGCAGTATCGGCCAACGACGCAGAGCCGGCGTTCTCAAACGCGCCCGGAGAGATTCGAACTCCCGACCTTCGGTTCCGTAGACCGACGCTCTATCCAGCTGAGCTACGGGCGCTTCGCGGCCGATTCTAGCCCCGCCGCGGGGGACCTGCCGATGCGCGTCAGGAGTCCGCG
>DAIPIC010000054.1:0-19464 GCA_036771025.1 Solirubrobacteraceae bacterium | reverse complement strand
TGCGGTCCTGCGAGAGCCGCTGCCCGACTTGGTCGTCGTGCTGGCGCGCTTTCGTCCGCGGCTCGTCGACCTCGAGCGGCTGGTTCCACTCGAAGAGGGCCGGGACGTCCCGCCGCTGCTCCCAAGCTTTGAGGTGAACGCCTCGACCGCATCCTTCGGAGCTTGTGCCGCCTTCTGGGCGCCGCTCGCGACTTTCCGCGCCGGCTGAGCAAGCAGCGCGCTGCGTTTACGGCGCTTGCCGACAAGCTTCCCGATTCCTTTCGCCGCAACCTGCGCGGCCGTGACTGCGCCGGCGCCGGCCGCGAAGCCGCCTGCGGCTGATAGCCGCGCGGTCGAAGCGACCTCTGACGTTCGATTGCGCGTGCTGCCAACGCGCCTGATCGCCTCGCCCACCGCAGTGGCCACGATCGCCCGACTGGTATCGCTGTCGAGCACCTTGCGAGCGCCATCCTGAATGTCTCTAACCACCCCGAATCTCCTCCTTAATCTGCGACTGGCTGGTAAAGAACTACCCGCGTAGGCGCAACTAAAAGCGCACTATCCGAACCGCGGCGCTTCGCTTGCAGCTACGTCAGCGCGTGGGTAGCGAGACCGTCAGCTTGGAAACGCGGACTGTGAAGCTCCCGTCGTTGCTCTTGCGCAAGTAGGGCGCGTCGCTGCCCAGCAGCACCAGCTTGACCTGATCGCCTGCCGGGAACTCATAGCCGTTGCCGTGGAGTTGGAACGCGATCTGACCGGACTGGTTGTCGGTCAGACGGTAGGCACCGCGGCTGACCAGGCGCTCGGTTCCGTTCGGCAATACGTCGAACAGCTGCGAGTCGAGCTCGCCGTAGGGGCCCGAGGTGCTGATTGTCGCGGTCACCGTCGGAAGCCCGAGCATCGTGAACCCAGTGCTCGCAAGCGTGTAGACCGCGGTGCCCGGGGCGTTCTCCGCGGTGATCGTCTTGCAAGCGTCACTCGTTGCGATCGGGTCGAACTGCGAACTCGCCGTCGGATCGCCGGTCGCGGTAACGGTCTGAGGTGCGTTTGAGCCAAACCTGACCGCCCCGGTGCTGAGCGTCGAATAGCTCGAGCTCTGGTACGGCCCACCGTCAGGTGCGCTGGCCGGACACGTCTGCGTGTAGGCGGTCACCGAGCCAGGAGCAGGAGGCTGGCCGGAGCCCTGGAGGTATGACCGAAAGAATGCGCTGCCCTGATCGTTGAATGCCGTGTTGACGGTCGGCTTGTTCGAGGCGCGGCTGTGTCCGAGGTCACCGAACTGCAGCGTCACCGGCGTGCTCGAGCCCACCTGGTTGTAGACCCGGATCGCCTGCTCGGGCGGGAAGAGGTCGTCGGTCCATCCGTTCTCGATCAGCAGCGGGCTGGGCGTTCCGGAAAGGCCATAAGCCTGATGGTCGGCGTAGATCTCCGACGCGACCGCCTGCGCATTGCTTCCGTACGGCTCACCGGCATTGATCACGCCGAAGTCGTAGGTCAAGTTCGCGTCGGGGTTCTGGCACGGAGTGGTGGCGGGCGAGGTCCCGCAGTAGTACCCCGTCGACTGGCCGAGCGAGTAAAGCCCTGTCACGTAGCTCTGGATCTCGATCCCCAGCGGGTTGAGGCTCTGCCTCGGCGGCGCGATCTGGGTGTCAAGAAAGCGTCCGTTGGGCAGGAGCGAGTCGACCAGATCTGACCACGGCCAGCGCGGCCAGGCCGCGGTGATGGACAGCGGAACGCCGGCAGGGCTCTTCCACTCTGTGAACGAACCGTCCGGCAGACGCACGCGGTTCCTGAGGTAGGCGAGCTCCAGGCTCTGCCCACCCCCGTACGAGATCCCGGTGACCCCGATCGCTCCTGGTTTTGTGATGCCCTCATCGACGAGCAGGCCGAGCAGATACTGCGTGTCGCGCGCCTCATAGCGGGTGTCGGCGAGGCGGATATAGCCGTTCGCGCATGGATCTCCCGGGCCGTAGCCGGCGCTGGCTGTCGGGCCGCCGCCGCAGGAGTGGCCGAAACCGCGCGCCGTGTAGTTCACGACTGCGTAGCCGTGGAGCGCGAAATAGTCGTTGTTGTAGTGGTATGTGACAGAGCCGTCGCCGTTAGGATCGGTGGACTCAAAGTCGGTCTTGCTGCCGCCCCAGCCGTGCAGCATCACGATCGTCGGATACGGTCCAGGCCCGTCATTCGCGGGTGGCAACGTCACATCGACGTCGAGCGGGACGCCGTCAAACGACGGCACTCCATCCACGGTGCGACCCGGACCCGCATCGGTCGTCGGGCAGAAACGAGTCCCATCGGCCTGCTTCGTACACACATGGCCAAATGGGGCGGGATCCGCATCGGCAGCGGCTGGCAGTGCCCCTGCCAGGACGAGGACGAATAGCGGGAACCAGTAACGGATCAGGCGCATCGGCCGGGGAGAGGTATACCCAGGGCCTCCGGCGCTTATGCGGCCAAGTGCTTTCTATCGTCATCTGTCAATGGCGAGACGCGATGACATACGCAATATCGGGATCGTCGCCCATGTCGATCACGGCAAGACGACGCTCGTTGACGCGCTGCTGTGGCAGTCGGGAGCCTTCCGCGCGGGCCAGGACGTGGCCGACCGCGTGCTCGACTCGATGGACCTCGAGCGGGAGAAGGGGATCACGATCCTCGCCAAGAACACGGCGATCCACTACGCCGGGGTCAAGCTGAACATCGTCGACACGCCCGGACACGCGGACTTCGGGGGCGAGGTCGAGCGAGGTTTGACGATGGTCGACGGCGTGCTGCTGCTGGTCGACGCCAGCGAGGGCCCGCTGCCGCAGACCCGGTTCGTCCTGCGGAAGGCGCTCGAGGCCCGGCTGCCGGTGATCCTCGTTGTCAACAAGGTGGACCGGCCCGACGCGCGCATCTCCGCGGTCGTCGATGAGGTGTATGAGCTGTTTTTGGACCTCGACGCCGACGAGTCTCAGATCGAGTTCCCGATCGTCTACACCAACGCCAAGGCGGGCCAGGCATCGCTCGATCCCTCCACCCCAGGACCCGACCTCGGGCCGCTGCTCGAGCTGCTCGTCTCGCACGTGCCGGCTCCCGAACACGACCCGGCGCACCCCCTCCAGGCGCACGTCACCAACCTGGACGCCTCCCCCTATGTCGGGCGACTGGCGATCTGTCGCGTGCGAAACGGCGTGATCCGTCGCGGCGAGACCGTTGCCTGGTGTCGGACCGACGGCCGGACCGAGTCCGTCACGGTCAGCCAGCTCTATGTAACGGAGGCGCTCGACCGCGTCGAAGCCGAAGAGGCCGCCGCCGGCGAGATCATCTGGGTCGCGGGGATCCCGGAGATCATGATCGGCGAAACGCTTGCAGCGGCCTACGATCCACGCCCGCTTCCCGTGATCACCGTCGACGAGCCGTCGCTGTCGGTCACGATCGGAATCAACACCTCGCCTTTGGCGGGGCAGGACGGCGACAAGCTGACCGCCAGCCAGGTCAGGGCGCGCCTCGAGCGCGAGCTCGTCGGGAATGTGTCGCTGCGCGTGCTCGAGACCGAGCGGCCCGATGTCTGGGAGGTTCAGGGACGCGGCGAGCTCGCCCTCGCCGTGCTCGTCGAGCTGATGCGCCGCGAGGGCTTCGAGCTCACCGTCGGAAACCCGCAGGTCGTGACCCGGGAAGTCGACGGGAAGCTATGCGAGCCGATCGAGCGAATGAGCGTCGACGTTCCCGAGGAGTACGTCGGCGTCCTTACGCAGATGCTCGCGATGCGCAAGGGGCGCATGGAGCAGATGGTCAACCACGGGACCGGCTGGGTCCGGATGGAGTACCTGGTGCCGGCGCGTGGGCTGATCGGGTTCCGGACGGAATTCCTCACCGAGACCCGAGGAACCGGGCTGATGCATCACGTCTTCGATCGCTGGGAGCCGTGGCAGGGGGAGCTCCGCACCCGCCCGACAGGCTCGCTGGTGGCCGACCGGCGCGGCTCGGTTGCATCGTTCGCGCTGTTCAAGTTGCAGGAGCGTGGCACCCTGTTCGTGGGGCCGGGCGACGAGGTCTATGAGGGCATGATCATCGGGGAGAGCTCCCGCGCCGAGGACCTCGACGTCAACGCGACCAAGGAGAAGCATCTGACCAACATGCGCTCCTCGACCGCGGACGAGCTCGTCAGGCTCGTACCGAAGCGCGAGCTCTCGCTCGACCAAGCGCTCGAGTTCCTCGGCGTCGACGAGGCAGTTGAGGTGACGCCGCACGCGGTCAGGTTGCGAAAGGCGGTGTTGGACGGAACCGCCAGACGCAAGCAGGCCCGCGCCGCCCGCCGCTGATCGAGCCGTCCAGGCCGGTCCCTACGCTGCAGCGGTGAACGACTTCTCGACTCGCGCGCGCCTGCTCGCTGAGCAGATCGAGGCCGACCCTTCGGATCCGGGGCTCGAGGAGGAGCTTGACTCGATGCGGGCGCTGTGGCGCTCGCTCGACGGTGGCGAGCGCGCTTCGGCGGCCGGCGCGGCGCGCGCCCTGGCTCAGGCGCAAGCGGGAGCGACGCGGCGGCCGAGACTGGTCGATGAGGTTGCGGAGGCCCAGCTGGCGCTCAGCGGGCTTGACCGGATCGAGCTCGATGCTCCCCCGGCGCGGCTGTACGACGGGCCACGTGACCCCGATGCGCTGCTCGCCCATTTCGGCCTACGTGAGTTCCGGCCTGGTCAGCGGGAGACGGTGGCGGCGGCGCTGGGCGGCCGCGACAGCCTAGTTGTGATGCCGACTGGGGGCGGCAAGAGCCTCTGCTATCAGCTGCCCGGGATCGCCTCCGACGCGTTGACCGTCGTAGTCTCCCCTCTGATCGCGCTGATGGCGGACCAGTACCGGCGCCTCGTCCTCGGTGGGCATCCGGCGGCGATGATCGCCTCGGGCATGGACTCGGGTACGGCCGCCCAAGCGCTTGCCGACGTGCGGAGCGGGCACGCGAGGATCGTTCTCTGCTCGCCCGAGCGGTTCGCCTCCTCCGCGTTTCTGGCCGCGCTCGCGCAGCGAACCGTGGACCTGTTCGCCGTCGACGAGGCTCACTGCGTGTCCGAATGGGGCCACGACTTCCGACCCGATTACCTCCGGTTGCGGGGCGTCATCGATCGGCTCGGGTCGCCAACTGTGATGGCCTGCACCGCGACAGCGACCGAGCAGGTGGCCGAGGAGATCAGCGCGCGGCTCGGCCTGCGCGATCCATATGTGATGCGCGCCGGCTTCGACCGCCCCAACCTCTGCTTCGACGTGATCGCGCTCGACGGGGCCGGGTCCAAGGCTCGCAAGCAGATGCTGCTGTCGCTGGCGCTGTCGGATCCGGCGAACCGGCCCGCGATCGTCTACTGCGGGACCCGGCGCGATGTCGAGGAGGTGACCGAGCGACTGCGCTCCGAAGGACTGCCGGCGGTCGGCTACCACGCGGGCATGCCGGCGGACGAGCGCGCCTCGGCGCAGCACCGCTTCATGGAGGGGGATGCCGAGATCGTCGTCGCGACGAATGCGTTCGGGATGGGCGTCGACAAGGCGGACGTCCGAACGGTCGTGCACTGGGCGATCCCCAAGAGCGTCGAGGCCTACTACCAGGAGGTGGGCCGCGGCGGTCGCGACGGCGACCCGGCGCGGGCGATCCTGCTTGCCAGCCGCGCCGACCTCGGCCGCCTGATCAACTTCATCAACGGCGACGCGGTCGAGCCCGAGGATGTGTTCTCGTACGTCCGGGGGTTGAAGGCCTCAAGCGATGACGGGTCTGCCGTGATCGAGGCGCCGCGCTCAGACCGCGATCGGGTGTGCCTGGGGATCGCGGAGCGCGCCGGGCTGTGCGCGCTTGAGCCCGCCTGGGGCGGGCGGTTGGAGGTGACCTTTGCCGGCGCGGGCAGCGGCCACGAGGTGGCGTCGATCTGCCGCGCGGCCCGCGACCGGGCGTGGCGCGCGTACCACGCCGTCGAGGCGTTCAGCTCGGCCCGGGGCGAGTGTCGCCGCCGTACGCTGCTCGATCACTTCGGCGATCGCCGGCCCGGTGCGCCCCTTGGCCGCTGCTGCGACGTCTGCGATCCGGACACGATCGGCCTCCCCGATCCAGCGTCGCTGACTCCGGCGCGGGCGAAGCGTTCCCGTGCGCGGGACGCCGCGCCGGTCGACCGGGCCGATGCCGGGCTGGTGGAGAGGCTGCGGGCGTGGCGCCTGCGGGCCAGCAACGGCAAGCCGGCCTACACGGTCGCTCACAACAGCACGCTCGAGTCGATCGCGGCGCTACGACCGAGCTCGCTCGGGGAGCTCGCGGCGGTCAAGGGCGTCGGGCCGGCGTTCGTGGAGCGTTACGGGGCCGACGTGCTGGGGATCGTCGCGGACGGGTGAGGGTGAGTTCGGCTGCGGTTCAGTCGTCGCGCGGCGGGCGCTGAAACACGATCCGTTTCAGCTCGCTGAGGGCGTTGCCCCCAAGCCGCAGGACAGTTTGAAAGCCCTCGCGTCCGAGCTCGCCGGCGTCGAGGGTGCGGCGGAGCTCGTCGAGCCCCGGGCGCTCCTCGTCGTCGACCCGATCGCGTGAGGTCTCGATCAGGATCAGATGCCGAGGCCGCTGCTGGCCGTGAGCGAGGCGGACGAGCCGCTCGCGCTCGGCCGGATCGAACCGCGGGACTGGGACGACAACGCTCTGGTTCGACTTGAGTCGCTTCAGGACCGCTGCATCGAGCAGCTCCTGCGAGCGCGCGTCGATCTCGTCATCCGCGACCCGGCCGGCAAGCAGCGCCCGAACCCGCGCCAGCGACAGCACCGCACCACGTTCCTCGACGACCCGTTCCGCGAAGCGTTCTGGCTCAGCTCCGGCAGCGCCGACCACCAACAGCAGGCTCCCGGGCGAGTAGCGAAGACGATCTGACGGCTGCAGCACCCGGGCCCGCACCGAGATGTCGGCCAGCCGCGGGGCCTCCCCCTCGCGCCGCGGGCGCTCCGAGGACCACCCGGTGCGCTCATCGGCGCCAATTCTCACGCTGCGTGGTGCGGTCGGCTCGGGCATACGCTGATGATCGCGGATTTGGCAGACGGAGGGGTGGGTGGCCGGTCTGGGAGCGTTAGCACGCCGCTAGTCGGGCGGAAAGGCCCGTCCCAGCTGCAGCCAGAGCTGCTCGATCCGGTCGGTCAACGGCCCAGGACGGCGCGCGAGCTTCGCAATCGGCTTCGGACCGTCGATCACGACGTTCCGTACGTTCAGCTGAGAGATGCGCGGCAGCCCCTCAACATAGGGGAAGCACAAGGCCCCGCGTACGTCGACCGTCACGTCTCCAAGCGCGTCGCGGACGTAACCGACTTGGCGTTCAACTTCATCAATTAGCCGAGTCTGGTCGCGCCCGTTGATCAAGAGCAAAGACCGGCGGGGCGCGAACAGTCCGCCGCGCCAGTCAGTCTTGACCTTTCCCCTGTGGCTCTTGCTATCGATCACCAGCACCCCGGCTGGTCCCACAGCGATGTGATCGATGTTTGCTTGCCCATGCCGGGGCACACGGCGGTCGTGTAGCAAGCGGACCCCGGAGCCCTCAAGGTGCTTTGCCAGGCGCTGTGCTGTGTGCCTCTCACCAATGGCGCCCTGCCGCCACGAGGTGGTGCTTGGAGGCTCATCGATGACACGAGCCAGGAAGCCACCGAGAGCCCCGAGCCGGTCCCGTGCGTATTGATCGCGCTTGGCGTGACGGCGTTCGTACTCCCTCAGTGCACTTGCTCCCGCCTCGCCCTCAGTCACCCCGGGCGGCGCCGTCAAGCCGCAGGTCAGACAGGTCAGGGTCCGGCTCCGCCCGTCCCATAGTGCCGTTGCACCAACCTCAAGCGTGACGTGACAGACCACGCATTCGCCTGGGTAGCGAATCCTGAGGCGCTAAGGCGTATCCGGCGTCCCCACGCCCATGCATCGGCATATGTCACTTCGTCGTTGAGGCGGAGGAGACTTGAGCTCAACCCTCCGACGTTTCGCCCGGGCCCAAGGGGGAGAGTCTCGCGCTTAGTGAACGAGCGGGCAAAACGGCTGGTGAAAGGCGCGGCGAAGCGAAGCGCCTCAGCCGCTGGTCGTGGAGCGGCAGCCGCCGCACGGGACATCGGTCGCGCCGCTGGCCACGTGACGAGAGCCGGGTACGGTGCCGCGGCGCGCGAGCGGTGCCCCCACTGCCGCGAGCCCAGCGACCGTGAGCAGCCGACGGACGCTCCTAGCGCTCAGGCGAACGCGTCAACCTCTCGGCCATCGCGGCAAGGCTCCTGAGCGCGGAAGTCGCGTTCGGAAGGGTTCTGCGCGAGGCGGCGGGAAGGCGTCGGTCGAGCTGTCATGCCCCCATTTACGACGGTGGCGCAGATTTGCCCCGGCCCACGGATGAGCGTCCGCGACCGCGATCTATCGACTAGACACAGACCAAACCGAGGAGGAACGAGATGGCTCGTGCGAGCAAACGACTTAGGAGCGAGATCGTCGACAACATCAACGCTGCGTTGGAGATCGTCGACGACGTCGCAGAGGAGGGCGATGGCGAACTCGTCCGGGCCGTAGTTGCCGCCTTCGCGCTCAAGGAGATCTCAGAGGGCAATTACGAGGACGATCGCGACCAACAGGACGAGGACCAGGCTCCTGAGGACGAAGAAGAAGACGTGGACGAGGAGGAGCCCGAGGAGGAGCCTGAAGAAGACGCTGAAGAAGAGCCCGAGGAAGAGCCCGAGGAAGAGCCCGAGCCGCCGAAGCAAAGTCGCTCGCGCAGCAAGAGCCGCGGGAGCGGCGGTGGCAGGAGCAAGAGCAGCAGTAGCCAGAGCGGTGGTGGAAGCCGGGCCAGGAAGCGGTGATGACCCAGCTGGGGCGGCTGGCCCACGTTCCCGATGCGCGGCGATCTTGAGCGTGCCGGTGATCGAGCTCTCCTGGCGTCTCCGCTCGCCCCGGTAGGCGGCGAGCAGCCTTACGGGACAGACGAGTCCGCTTCCTCTTCGTCGCCGGCGCGGGGCGTCAATCCTCGAGTCTGTAGCCAGAGCTCGAACATCGGGTCTGTGAGGCGCGCTGTTGTGCCCTCGGGAATGGCATCCGCTGCGGCGACGAGGCTCTCGAGTGCTTTGCGGATGCTCGTGCGCTTGATGCCGACGGCAGCCGCGGTGTTCTCGCTGTAAAGGGGAGTGGGGACAATCGCCAAGGCCCGAGCCACCCTCCGCTCGTTGGCGGGGAGGGCCCGCCAGATGGCTTGCATCAACGGCGCGCTGTCGTGCGCAGCCTGCTCTAACGCGGCGACCCAGGTGCCCTCGTCTGCGACTTGCCCCTGCGGCGTGCGCGCCCAGAGGTAGTGCGCGAGCATCATGCTTCGCTGAGGGTGGCCTCGGGTGAACTCGAGCAACGGCGCAAGCGCGGCGCCAGCATCGCGGTCAGCGGCTCTGAAGCGTTGGGCGACGTAGTCGGCGACCTCGTCGAGCGGGAGGGGGCTGAGCTCCTTAGGGACGGCCTGCTCGAGGAGCGGCCGCTTCGGGTCGGCGAACAGCTGCTGCATCACACCCGGCGCTGAGCCCGCGAAGCCATAGGTCGCCGCGTCGCCCTGGTGCTGGATGACGCTTCGGATCTTCCCATCCGCCCCCTCCACGGCGAGAACATCCTGAATCTCATCGAAGACGATCAGGCTCGTCGTGCCGTCTCGCTCGAACAGCGCGGTCGGGAGCTCGAGCAGGCGCAGCAGCACCGACTCCGGGTCGACGTTGGGGTTGCGCTGCAGCGTCGCGGTGAACCCACCACCCCCCAGCGACAGGCCAATGTTCCAAACCCGAAACAGGTTCTCGACCTTGCGCCTGATTGGCCCCTTCAGCCGCTCATACGCGCGCTCGATCCGCACCACGATCTCCGCGATCGAGAGGACGTCTTGCAGGTCAACGAGGATGGTGGCAACTCGATCCTGCTCGGCGGCCTGCAGCACCCGTCGCAACAGAGTGGTCTTTCCGTAGCGTCGCGGCCCAACGAGCCGAAACGAGTGGCTGCCACGCGCGAGGGCCAGCAGATCGTCAGCCTCCCTATCCCGATCGATCATCTCCTCCGGGGCGAGCGGACCCGAGAAGCGAAATGGGTTCAGATCTAGATCGCCGCGCACGCCTCCACCCTACCTGCTCGTATAGCTAAAGTCAACGGATTCGTTGACTCGTGCTCTACAGGAGCGTTGTCTGGAGCCCCACAGGTTTCCCATGCTCCTGCCACCCGACGAGATTTGGTCGTACGGCGCTACCAACGCCCGCGCGGCACACCAGCCCTTCCACGCCGACATCTGGTCAAGGGCGGCGAGGGGGCCCCTGGGCTCAGCCGAGCCTCCGGCCCGATGCTCACGTTGTGTCCTGGGCTTCAGTTAGACGACGGTGATCCTTCGTGAGCGGCTGTTCGACGCTCCGTAGGGCAGGTGGGCCCGGATGCGCACGCGGTAAACACCGGAGCGGAAGATGCGCAGCCATTTGCTGTAGGACGACCGGGTGCTGCTCGTCGTCGCGTGCAGCACTGCCGTCGCCACCGTCCGAAAGACCCCTATGCTGGAGAGGCGCTGGATCAACACCACCCTTCCGTTGGCGGCAGGGCGGACTGAACCGAAGAATCGCACGCGCGCTCCCCGATGCACGAACCGGGAGCTCACGAAAAAGCTCACTGCATAGCGCACCCCGACCGTGACCGTAGCGCTCGTCACCGGCGGCGCCGTGTTGGCCACGACTCGGTAGTGGGTGCGGATGCGCGGCCAGACCGTGAACGCATACTGGCCGTGGGATCCGGTGGTCGTCACCGCGCCGGTTGGCCTGAACGGGGTCGTGTACGGATACGCCTGCTGCTGAAGGACAACCTGGACACCCCCGGCCTTGTGCCCGCTGACCTTCCCCGAGATCACCGTCGAGCGCCCGTAGGCCACAGTCCCCGCGGCCGTGGCGATGTCGACCGCGTTCTTAGAAGTGGCCGGTGGGCCCGACGCGGCAGTCGTGAACGTCCTGTCCTGCCCGAAGCTCTGCCCCGAAGCGTTGGTGGCAGTCACTCGAAAGTGATACAGCGTCTTCGGCGTCAACCCGCTGATCGTCGCCGAGACCGACTTTGCAGCGTTGCCGTTGACCGTCCCCGCCGACGCCGTCATCCCGTAGGCGGTCGTGGTTCCGTATTGGAAGCTAACCGTTGTGCTCTGCTTGTTCGGACCCACGGTCCCGTTGAGCGTGGCGCCGGTGGACCCGATCGCCGTCGCCGATCCCGTGGTGGCGGTCGGTGGTCCCGCCGCGCTCGCAGCCCCTGGGACCGCAACGAGAATCCCGAAGATCGCGATCACCGAGCCAACCCTGAATACCCTCATCTCCCGTCCTCCCTATTCGATGCTCCAACGCCATCTAACCCACTCTCTTCACGAGAGTTCCGCAAGCCTCAACTGAGGGACGGCTCAGTCCGAGCCTTCCCCGCCTCCAAACCGCGGCTTCAACCGTTCGGCATCCACGCCAGCTCGCGCGCGGCCTCCAACAGATCACCGTCCAGTCGCCGCACGCGGAGCTTGGCGCTGAGATCGGCCGTTGCGCCGGGTCCGCTCAAAAACAGCGGGGCCATCCGCCCGAGCCGGCGGAGCGTGGTGCCCTCCGCGCCGACCAGGCCGGGGTCAAAGGTCACGAGCACGATCGCCGCCGGACTGGTCTTCGTGGCCGTCTCCTCCAGCGTCGCAAGCGGCGTGTCGGCGCCCAGGAAGAGGACCCGCCAGCCGTAGGAGCGGAGGAGAAGCCCGAAGATGATCAGGCTGATGTCGTGCTGCTCGCCTGAGGCGCAGGCCAGCACCGCCAGGGGTCCCGCTCCGCGTCCCCACAGCCGCGCCAGCGCTAGCAGCCGGCCGCGAACCAGGACGCTGGCGAAATGCTCCTGGCTGACCGTTAGCTCCCCCTCCCTCCACCGGCGCCCCACCTCAACCAGCACGGGAAGGATGAGATCGCGTACGAAGGGCTCGAGCCCGACGGCGGAGATCCCCTCGTCAAAGACAGCGTGCACCCCCGCCTCGTCGTAGTGCTCGATTGCCTCGAGCATCCGCGCCGGTGAGAGCTCGACCAGGCCCTCGGGGGCCGGGTTGACCTCGAGGGCCACCCGCGCGGCCTCGGCCGCCGATAGCCCGTCGTCCAGGGCGCGCCGCATACGGGCCACCCGCTCGGCGTCCTCTTCGCCGTAGAGCCTGAAACCGCCGGGTGAGCGGACCGGCTGCAGTAGCCCGTAGCGCTGCTCCCAAGCGCGGAGCAGTTCCGGGCTCACGCCGACCCTGCGCGAGAACTCTCCGATCCGATGGCCGGCGGTGGCTGGCACGCACGAAACTATACACATTCTCTACAAGCCCTTGACAATGCCTCATTCAATCGCTACCTTGTCGAAAGTCTGTATAGAGCTTGTAGAAGGAGGCCTCCGGTGCGGAGAGTTCATTCGTTGGTAACAGCCACCCCCGTCGTAGGAGCTCGGGCTCTGATCCTGTTGGCGGCGTTCACGTCATTCGCCCTGTCCGTCGTGCTCTGGTTCGGCGGGCACCACGAGGAGGGAATCTTCGTCGGACTCTGGGTCCCCTCGATCCTGTCCCTCGGCGCGGTCGTCCTTCCCCGGAGCCACCGATGAGCCCCGCCGGGTTGTTCACGGTCGGAGTCCTGGTCACCCTGGTCGTGGCGGTCGCCATGTCCCTGCTCCTGTACGCGGCGGTCCTGGACGGACGTGAGAAGAACTCGCGGGCGGTCCCGATGGCGCCGCCGCTGGGCACCTCCAGGAACCTCCTTGAGACCGCGCGCAAGGCGGGCGACTTCACGACGCTGATCAGCGCCGTCGATCGCGCCGGGCTGGCCGAGCTACTGACCGATGGCGGCCCGTACACGCTCTTCGCCCCGAGTGACGGAGCGTTCGCGCGGCTGCCCGACGGAGTCGTCGACTCGCTGCTTGCCGCCCCGGACACCCTCGCCGACGTGGTCGGCTACCACGTCGTCCCCGGCCGCCTCACGACCGGGGACGTGGCCAGCCGCCGGTCGGCCGAGACCTTTCAAGGAGAGGCCCTCGCGCTCTCGAGTAACGGCGAGGTCCGAGTCGACGGGGCCCACGTCGTCCAGGGCGACATCGAGGCCTCGAACGGAGTCATCCACATCATCGACCGCGTGCTCTTGCCAGCACGCATCTGAAAGGAGCAACACCCATGAAGAGCATCAGACGCTGCCTAACCTTGGTGGCGCTAGCCGCGGTATCGCTTGCGGCCGCCGTCCCCGCCACCGCGGCCATGAGCCAGCGGAACATCGTGCAAACCGCGGCCGCCGCCGGCCAGTTCAAGACGCTGATCAAGCTGGCCAAGCAGGCCGGCCTGGCCGGCGTGCTTGAACGCGGCGGACCGTTCACCGTGTTCGCGCCGACCGACGCCGCCTTCGCCAAGGTCCCCCGAGCGACGCTTTCAGCACTTGAGCGCAACCGGAGCAAGCTCCGCGCCGTGCTCCTTTACCACGTCCTCAAGGGCCGGATCACCGCCGCCCGGCTCGCAAAGCTCCACGCGGTGAAGACCCTGGAGGGGCAGTCGCTGGCCGTGAAGGTGAAGCACGGCACGGTCACGGTCGGAGGAATCCCGGTGATCAAGGCCAATATCGGCGCCTCAAACGGCGTCATCCACGTCATCGCCGGAGTCTTGGTCCCGCGATGAACGCTGCCCACTCGCGAGGCTCCGGGGACCGCACTGCGCTGCCCCCGGAGCCTGGGCATTACCAGCTCCGCGCCCGCGTGCAGGCCATGCTCGACACCGCGCTTGACTTCACCGTCGTCGGCGGCTACACGAGCCTCGGCTTCCGCTTCCGGCGCCACCGGTTCTCTGAGCTCCCGCGGATGGACGGCAAGGTGGTACTGGTCACGGGCGCGAGCTCGGGCCTCGGCCGGGCTGCCGCTGAGGGCTTCGCGTCCCTCGGCGCCGCCGTTTGGCTCATCGTCCGAAACCGCGAGCGCGGAGAGGACGTCCGGGCGCAGATGCTGAGCGGTTCACCCGCGGCGAAGCTCCAGGTGGGTGTCTGCGACATCAGCTCCCTGCAGGCCGTCCGTGAGTTTGCCCGGAGCTTCACCAGCGAGGCACCCCGCCTCGACGTGCTCGTCAACAACGCTGGAGTGCTCACGCAGGAGCGTGAGCTCTCGGCGGACGGGATCGAGCTCACCCTGGCCACCAACGTGATCGGCCCGTTTCTCCTCACGAACCTGCTGATCCCGTTGCTCAAGCGCTCGGCACCGGCGCGGGTCGTCAACGTCTCCTCAGGCGGGATGTACACGCAGAAGATCGACCCCGATGACCTGCAGAGCGAGCAGGGGTCATTTGACGGACCCCGGGTCTATGCCCGGAGCAAGCGCGCCGAGGTGATCCTCACCGAGCTGTGGGCGGAACGTCTCGCGCGGACGGGCGTCGTCGTGCACTCGATGCACCCGGGGTGGGCCGACACCGGCGGGGTCCAGAGCTCCCTGCCGCGCTTCTACAAGCTCGCCCGGCCGCTCCTGCGCACACCGGCCCAGGGCGCCGACACGATCGTCTGGCTTGGCGCGTCCACCGACACCGCCGCCAGCTCGGGCGGGTTCTGGCACGACCGCCGTCGCCGCCCCACTCACTTGCTCCCCGGGACCCGTGAGACCAGTGAGGACCGCGAGCGCCTGTGGGCGGAATGCGTGGCGCTCAGCGGTTGATCTGATCCCGGCTCGGACGCGAATTAGAGCAAGAAACGGAATGGCCCAATACCACGCCACCATCGAGACGCACCGGAGCCCTGAGGAGGTGTTCGCCTACCTCAGCGACTTCTCGACCGCGCAGGAATGGGATCCTGGCGTGATTCAGGCCGCGCGGCTTGGCAGCGGCCCGATCGGCACCGGCACGCAGTTTCGCCTGGTGGCCAAGTTCATGGGTCGCCGAACCCCGCTGACCTACCGGATCGCCGAGTACGACCCGCCCCGCATGGTCACGTTCGTGGGCGAGAACGGAACCGTGACCTCACGCGACCAGCTCGTGTTCGAGCCGGCGGCCAACGGCACCCGCGTGACCTATGACGCCGATCTGCAGCTGAAGGGGTCGCTGAGGATCCTCGATCTGCTGCTCCAGGTCGCCTTCAAGCGGACGGGCGATCGCGCGCTCGAAGGCCTGCGTGGGGTGCTCTCCCGTGGGCGCCCCGTGGCGCGGGACGCCGCAGCATGAGCGCGACGGTCCTGGTCACCGGGATTGGTAGCTGAAGCCATGAGGATCGCCATCGTCGGAACCGGGATCTCAGGCCTCACCGTGGCCCACCTGCTCCACCGTCACCACGAGGTGACCCTGTTCGAGGCCGCTGCGTACGTCGGGGGCCACACGCACACCGTCAGAGTCGACACACCCAACGAGACGCATCAGGTGGATACGGGATTCATCGTCTTCAACGATCGCAACTACCCCAACTTCGAGCGTCTGCTCCGCGCACTCGGGGTGGCCTGGCAGCCCGCTGAGATGAGCTTCAGCGTCAGCGACGGCGTGGGCGCGTTCGAATACGCGAGCCGCTCGGCAAATGGCCTGTTTGCCAACCGCCGCCACCTCGCCACGCCGGCCTTTCACCGCATGGTGGCCGATCTGCACCGATTCCATCGCGCCGCCCGAAGGCTTCTCGAAAGCGATGACGAGCGCTTATCGCTGCGGGACTGGTTGGAGCAGCAGCGCTTCTCGCACGCCTTCATCGAGCGGTTGATCGTGCCCCAGGTCTCGGCCGTGTGGTCGGCCGATCCACGATCGCTGTGGAGCTTTCCGGCCCGGTTTCTGGCTGAGTTCTTCGCCAACCACGGGATGCTCGGGTTTCGTAACCGACCGCAATGGCGGACGATCAGAGGCGGCTCGGCTCGCTACGTGAAGGCTCTGAGCGCGCCCTTCATGGATCGGATCAGGCTCAGAACGCCGGTGACCGCGATCGAGCGCCGCGCGGACGCGGTTCTCCTCACCCCCGCGGGCGCCGACCCGCTGCGCTTCGACGAGGTCGTTCTGGCCACGCACTCCAACCAGGCGCTTGCCCTCCTCCGTGATCCGTCCCCGCGTGAACAGGAGATCCTGAGCTCGATTCCCTACCAGGCCAACGACGTTGTGCTTCACACCGATGCCCGGCTACTCCCCCGGCGCCGCCGGGCATGGGCGAGCTGGAACTACCACCTGTTGGAGGAACCGCCCGGACGCGCCACGGTCACCTACCACATGAACCGCCTGCAGTCCCTCGCGGCGGAGCGGGAATTCTGCGTCACGCTCAACCAGACGGAGCGAATCGATCCCGACCGCGTGATCAAACGGATCCAGTACGCCCATCCCGTCTATACCCCCGCCGGCGTCCGGGCTCAGTCACGCGCGGCCGAGATTTCAGGTGCGCGTCGCACCCACTTCTGTGGCGCCTACTGGGGGTGGGGCTTTCACGAAGATGGAGTCAATAGCGCGCTGCGCGTCGCGGCAAAGTTCGGAGCCCGGTTGTGAGCGTCGCGAGCTGCCTCTATGAGGGGACCATCTTTCACCTCCGCCACGAGCCGCGGCGCCAGTTCCGGCATCCGTTGGCGCTGGCCTACCTGGATCTGGACGAGGTGCCCTCGCTGCTCGACGGGCGCCTGGTCAGAAAGAGCCCAGGGCTGGTGCGGTTCCGCCGCCGCGATTACCTCGGCGATCCGCGGGTGGCCCTGAGCCAGTCCGTGCGCGGGCTCGTGGAGCAGCAGACAGGACACAGGCCGCAGGGGCCGGTGAGGCTGCTCACCCAGCTGCGGTCCTTCGGTCATTGCTTTAATCCGGTCAGCTTCTACTACTGCTTGGACGAAACGGGCGAGCAGGTCGAAGCGCTGGTGGCCGAGGTGACCAACACGCCCTGGGGCGAGCGGCGCGCCTACGTCATCCCTCGGGGCACCGGCCAATTCGAAAAGACACTTCACGTATCTCCATTTCTGGAGATGGATCACCTCTATGAGTGCCGCTCGACGAGCCCAGAGCGGAAGCTCTCGGTGCGGATAAGCAGCTCCCGCCAGGGCGTCCCCGTTTTCGAGGCTGTGCTCGCGTTGCGTCGGCGAGAGCTGAGTCCGGCCTCGATCCGCCGCATGACCGTGCGCTACCCGTTCGCCACCCTGCGCGTGCTCGGTCTCATCTACATGCACGCACTCGGCCTGCGGCTGGCCGGCGTGGGCACCTTCCCGTACCCGGGCGCAACCAGACCATGAGTGAGCGGCTGGCCCGAGCCCTCATCCTCCTGGTTCTCCGCCGACTGCGCTTCGGGCGCCTGGTGCTCGTCGAAGATGGGCGGCGCCGAAGCTACGGCTCGGGAACGCCGATTGCCACGCTCGTGGTGCACACCCCCCGCCTGTGGCCGATGCTCCTGCGCGGCAGTCTGGGACTCGCCGACGCCTACGCCGAGGGGCTCTGGGATACCCCAGACCTCGTGGCGCTGATCCGGCTCGGCGCGCGCAACAGCACCGCCATGGACCGGGCGCGCGCCCCGTTCAAACCGATCATTCGCCCCATCCAGCTGGCAAGGACGCTCCGGCGGCCGAGCACCCGCCGGCGCCGGCGACAGGACATCGCCGCCCACTACGACCTGGGCAACGAACTCTTTCGGCGGATGCTTGACCCGACCATGACCTACTCCTGCGCCGTGTTCGACGAACCGGACGCTCCCCTGGAGCAGGCGCAGCGCAACAAGCTGGAGCTCGTGTGCCGGAAGCTCGATCTCGGACCCACCGACCGGGTGCTCGAGATCGGCACGGGCTGGGGATCCTTTGCGCTCCACGCGGCGTCCACACGCGGCTGCCATGTGACAACCACAACCATCTCCCGTGAGCAGCACGACCATGTCCGTCAGCTGGTCGCCGAGGCCGGACTGAACGAACGCATCACGGTGCTCGGCTGCGATTACCGCGACCTCCGCGGCCGCTACGACAAGCTCGTGAGTATCGAGATGATCGAGGCCGTGGGCTGGCGCCACACGGGCGACTTCCTCGGTGCCTGCGCGCGCCTGCTGGAGCCCGACGGCGCGATGCTGCTACAGGCGATCACGATGGATGACCTCGGCTTTGAAGCCGAGAAGGCATCCCGGTCGTTCATCAAGGAGCGCATCTTCCCCGGCGGCTCGCTCCCCTCGCTCGCCGCGCTCGCCCAGGACCTGGCGCGCCACACCGACCTTCAGCTGATCCACCTCCAGGACCTCACCGCCAACTACGTGCCCACACTGCGGCACTGGCGCGAGCGCTTTCTGGCCCATGCCGACGAGCTCACCGCGCTCGGGTACGACGAGCCGTTTCAGCGCGTGTGGGAGCTCTATCTCAGCTACTGCGAAGCCGGTTTTGCCGAGCGACGGATCTCAGACCTCCAGCTCGTCCTGGCCAAGCCGGCCTCCCAGCTGGGTGCGGTGAATCACCGCCGCGAACCGATGCGCCTCGAGCGAGACGGCCGTGGGCGTGATCCGGCGGTGTCGCAGCGATAGGTCGGCAGGGCCGCGCCCCACGGCACGACATCACCCACGGGGTTCGACAGTTTGTTAGACGAAACTGTTCGTTCGACCCGCGATATGCGGCTCGCATAGTCGGGATCAGGACGTGGGCGAGTGAGGCCACGGCGCGGCTGGATGGCTACGGATCGGTCGGTGCAGCGAGTTCCGGATCCGCGTAGCCTTCGAGCATGTTGTCGGGGGTTGAAGACACCCTTCTCATTGTCGGTGGCGGGCGCATGGGTGAAGCGCTGCTGGCTGGGCTGCTCGCAGCCGGACGTCCGGGAACCGAACTCGCAGTCGCTGAGGTATCTGCATTGCGTCGTCAACAGCTCGAGGCTGCGCACCCGGATGTAAGAATTGCTGCTGACTTCGTTCCTTGTTCAGGCGCGGTACTGGCGGTCAAGCCCGGTGACGTCCCCGCTGCCGCGCGGACCGTGGCCGACGCGGGCGTGCGCCGCGTCCTCTCAGTAGCCGCAGGCGTCACGACCGGGGCCATCGAGGCGGCCGCGGGACGAGCACTGGCGATAGTGCGCGCGATGCCGAATACCCCGGCCCTGATCGGTGCGGGCGCAGCAGCGATCAGCGCTGGCTCGATGGCGGACGAGGAGGACATGAATTGGGCCGAGGAGATACTCAGCGCAGTTGGTCGGGTCGTGCGAGTGCCCGAGAGGGCGTTAGACGCAGTTACGGGTCTGTCCGGATCCGGTCCTGCGTATCTCTTTCTGGTCGCCGAGGCGATGGTTGAGGCCGGCGTTCTCGAGGGGCTCCCGCGCGAAATCGCCGAGACACTCACGTTTCAGACACTGCTTGGCTCCTCGCGCCTGTTAGCCGATGGGGGGAGCACGCCCGAGGCCCTTCGCGCCTCCGTAACCTCCCCTGGCGGCACCACTGCCGCCGGCGTGCGCGAACTTGAACGCCACGGCGTTCGAGCGGCGTTCCTCGACGCGGTCGCGGCAGCCGCAGAGCGCTCGCGAGAACTCGGACAGTGATCGGTCATGATCGACCAGGCGTGGCCAGGCGCCATAGGGCTCTGATGGTCTCTCGCTCACAGTCGATTCG
>DAIPIC010000053.1:2014-19515 GCA_036771025.1 Solirubrobacteraceae bacterium | reverse complement strand
ACGTACCCTGAGCTCGACGCTGCGGGCGGCGGCAAGCCGGAAGATCCCCAGCCGGACCACGGTGAGCATCGGCGGAACCGACTACCGCGCGGTCACGGAATCGTTCGGCGGCTTCGGACCCCGCCCGGTCGCCGTCACCGTCCTCTCCAATGTGTCGGCAACGGCGTCCTCTACAGGGACGAGCCAGGCGATCGCGGCCGCGTTCGTCGCGGGCTTTCTGGTGCTGGCGCTCGCCTTCTCGATGCTCGCCGCTCGCGAGCTGGAGGGGCAGCTGAGCCGCTTCCTACAGGCCGCTCGCCGGCTCGGGAGCGGCGACTTCTCCTCGCGGGTTCCGGTCGAGGGCCGGGACGAGTTCGCGTCGCTGGGTGAGGAGTTCAACAAAATGGCAAGCCAGCTCGAGGCCCGGCTTCAAGAGCTTCAGCAGGAACGGGCGCGGCTGCGGGAATCGATCCACCGGATCGGGCAGACGTTCGCGTCCAACCTGGACCGCCCGGCCCTGCTGGAGCTCGCCCTTCGAACGGCGGTTGACGCTGTCGACGCCGACTTCGCACGCCTCAGCGTACGTTCGACCAGCGCTGAGCCACTCGCCCAGGCAGGCGCAGTCGGCTCCCTGGACGGCCTCGAAACCGCCGTTCACGAAGCGGAAAGCTCTGCCTTGAGGACATGTGATCTCGGCGAGGCGCGCGGCGAGGAGAACGCCTCAATCATTTCGGTAGCGCTCGGAACGATCGAGCCCGGTGGGCGCTCTTACGGGTTGATCACGGCAGGTCGGCGGGAACGCGACTTCAACGAAGACGACCGCGAGATCCTGCGCTCGCTGGCAGCGCAGACAACGCTGGCCCTCGAGAACGTCGAGCTGCACTACCAGGTCCGCCGGCAAGCGGTGACCGACGAGCTCACCGGCTTGGCCAATCATGGGCGGTTCCAGGAGCTCCTCCAGACCGAGATGGAGGAGGTTCGGCGCTACCGGTATCCGGTCGGCTTGATCATGCTGGACCTCGACGATTTCAAGTCGATCAACGACACGTACGGACACCCGCAGGGCGACGTCGTGCTCGAGCAGGTGTCCCGGGTGTTGCGGGAGGCGTCGCGCGAGGTGGATATCCCGGCTCGCTACGGGGGCGAGGAGATGGCGGTGATCCTCCCGCACACGAATCTCGCCGGCGCGTACGCCATCGCGGAGCGCCTGCGAAGGGAGATCCAGACGCTGGCGATACCGAAAAGCGACGGCGAGGGCCAGCTCCAGATCACCGCCAGCTTCGGGGTGGCAGCCTCGCTGGACGGAGATAAGGACGCGCTCATCTCGGGCGCCGACGCGGCCCTATACCTGGCCAAGCGCAGGGGAAAGAATCGCACGGAGGCATCGCAACCGCAGGCCACGAAAGTCTCGGGTGCCGAGTAGGCTGTTGCGCATGGGTCTCCTTGATGAAGCCATTCGCGACCACCTTGATCTGAAGCGCCGCCGGGGTGCGGATCCGACGGAGATCGAGCGCGCCGAGCGTGAGGCGCTCGGTCCCGTGCGCCGCGATCCGTTCGAGCAGGGCCCGGACGATTTCGAGTCGGGCGCCTTTCCGGAGGAAGGCCCGCGCGCATACGACCACGAGGAGGAGCTCTACGACGACGAGGGCTACGAGGGCCACCGCGTAGAGGGGGAGTGGGACGAGGAGTTCGAAGGTCAGCCGCATGAGGCTCGCTTCGATCCGGAAGGGTTCTCCGAGGAGGAACCGAGCCAGCCCGCAGATTCGACGACGCTGATGGATCACGAGTCCATGGAGGGACCCGACGCGCAGACGTCCGCCGAGTATCTTCAGGAGCCGCAGGCGCCGCTTTCCCACGAGCCTTCCGCCCCTTACCCGACGGAGGCCGGCGCAGGCGACGAGACCATGCAGTACGACGTAGAGGAGGCGCTGGCGGCCGAGCAGCCGCGCCCCGAGGCGGAGCCTTCACCTGAGTGGGTCGAGCAATCAGACGAGTGGGTGGAGCAGTCGGAGGAATGGATCGAGCCATCTCATCGGCCGCTCGAGGACCCACACGACACGGCACAGCAGCCGCACGAGCCACCGGAGTCCACGCGGGATCAGGCCGAGCACGGGGCTCCGCCGACAGAGCCCAGGCCTCCCTACCCCGATCCTGCGGAGCACGAAGTCGGCCCCGAAGAAGCGCCGCCACACCGCGAGCCGCCGCCGCCCTCGCACAACCCTGAGGCCGAGGGGCAGGTTAAGGCGGAGCGAGACGTTCTGGACGAAACTCCGGATTTCCTCCACGACGAGCCCGACCACGACCAGCTCTGGTTCGAGCAGCGCCCACCGCGAGATTTCGATTTCGACGGCTGAGCGCGGCTTCCACGGGGCTCTACACTCGACCGCGCGGGGCCATAGCTCAGTTGGGAGAGCGCCTGCTTTGCAAGCAGGAGGTCGCCGGTTCGATCCCGGCTGGCTCCACTATGAAAGTGCGCAGCGATTACAACGTGAGGTAGGGTCGCGGCGACATGCGAACCATCATTTACCTCTAGGAGGGGCCAATGCCACCAGCCAGGAAGTCCACCAGCTCGACGTCCCGCAGGTCTGGTGGGTCCGCCCGGTCTACTTCCCGTAGGTCTGGTGGGTCCGCCCGGTCTACGTCGCGTAGATCGGCGGCCTTCAAGCAGCCCGCGGCCGTCAAGCAACTTAACCAATCACTGCAAGCAGCACAGAAGGCGATCAATGACCTGCGCAAGCACGCCGGTCGCGACGCCGGGAAGGGCACCCAATCGCTACATCAGGACCTTCGCAAGTTCGTCACGAGCGCGAAGCGTGACAGCGGCAAGCTGGCCACCGCGTTGAAGCGCGACTTCGACCAGGCGCAGAAGACGCTCGCCAGCGCTACGAGCTCGGGGGCTCGGCGCCGCACGACGTCAACCCGCAGGTCCGCATCCTCAGGCCGGAAGTCGAGCGCTCGAAGCGGCACGAGGCGCAGCACTCGCAAGAGCAGCTGAAGTACCTCGCATCGCCTTCTGGCGTCCGGCGAGGCTGGATGACTCGTAGGCTGCTGCCGCGCTAGCCGTCGCCGCGACCACGATATTGTCGTGTCCGCGATGAGCGTGACCGCCGCGCGGAGAGGATCTTTGCGTGACGCGCCTGGGGTGGTGGGGACGACGCTCGCGCGCATCGAGCCGGCTACGGCGCTACTTGCGCTGGTGACGCTTGGCGCGCTGGCGCTCAGGGCCACCCAGATGAATCAGAGCCTGTTCGGCGATGAGGTGTGGACCTACCAGGACGTCCACGGCCGCAGCCTGGCAGCCGTGCTGCGTACGGTCCACACGGGCGCGGAGAACTCGCCGCCACTGTTCTTCGTGCTCTCGTGGGTTTCGGCGAAGCTCGGCGATCCGTCGGTTTGGATCCGCCTGCCGTCGCTCATTCTGGGCACAGCGACGATCCCCTTGATATACGCGATCGGACGGCAGACGGTCGGTCGCGTGCCTGGCCTGCTCGGTGCGGCGATAGTGGCCGCCAGCCCCTTCTCGATCTACTACGGAATCGAGGCGCGACCGTACGCGACGATGGCGTTCTTCGTCGCGCTTTCGACACTGGCGCTGCTCAGGGCCATTCGTTCGGGCTCTCGTTGGTGGTGGCTCGTTTACGTTCTCGCTAGCGCCGCGGCAGCCTACACGCACTACACGGTGATCTTCGTGCTTGCAATGCAGGCGGCATGGTCGCTTTGGATGTGCCGCGACCGTCTCCGAGAGCCCCTTCTCGCCAACGTGGCGGTGGCGCTCCTTTACATACCTTGGCTTCCCCAGCTGCGGGGCAAGGGGCTCACCGCCATCGGGTTTCTGTGGCCGTTGAACTTCCACAATGTGGTGAAAGACGTGCTACGCCTGATCCCGGGGTACCCGTACGCGCCGCTCAGCGCCATTCCCACCCTTGCCGGTATGGCCGCAATCGGAGCATGCGTGGCGCTCGGACTCCTAACGGTCGCACAGCGCTGGCGGCGGGGATCACAGCCCCCAGAGCACCGCGCGGAGAAGCTCTTGATCGTGCTCCTCGCGGTCTCCACGCCGGTCGGGTTGCTCCTATACAGCCTAGTCGGGACCGATCTGTGGCTCGCCAGGGGGCTGTACGCCTCGCTGCCCGCCGCGGCCCTCATCCTCGGGGCGCTGTTGTGGGCAGTGCCGCGGACGGTTCGCCCGATGGCGATCGTTGTGGTGTTTGTGGCGTTGATCGCCGGGTCGGTCAGGGCGATCAGCCCCAGCTATGCTCGTCCGCCCTTCCGAGCGGCAGCCGCGTATCTCGACCGCGTTGCCCCTCGCAATGCTCCGATCATCTTGTACCCCTCGTTCGTCGACGTGTCGATCCCCACGCAGTTCAAGAACCCGCACCTTGTGCGGAACGCGTCGACGGCCGCGTGGCGCAACGCCGCTCGTGCTACGCGGGTTTACGCCATCATCGATAACGACGTCGCGGTCAGATACGGCATGCCCCGTCCGCCCGGTTTCGAACTGACCGCCGCGAGGCAATACAAGGGGCTCGTGTGGTTCGAGCTGCTGACCTACCGGTCTGTGCGCCCTGCTGTCTCTCGTACACGGTGACGCACCCGAACCGGCCCGCCGGTCGCACAAGCGGCGTGATCGCGCTGCCCAGCGCGGCCGGAGTGCCACACTCCGCGAGCACGAAGATGGCCCGCGAGCGTCGGAGGATGCCGCGCCGGATGGCTCCGGTCGGATCTCGAAGCGACGGAGCGAAGAAAATCGCCGCCGTCTCGCCGTTCGAGCTTGGCTGCCACATGACGTGGCCGGCGTAGGTTGGACGTCCCGTCAGACCCGGTACCGACATCGAGAGATACTGCGGTGCCAGCACGCCGCCCCGGCGCTGAGAATGGGCGATGAACCGAAGCGCTGCTGCCTCGTCGGGCGAGATCACCTGCAGTTTCAACAGGGCGGCGCGAGCGGGGTCGGTGAAGTACTTACGTGACTCAATCCCCTGGTAGACAGCTGCCGGCACGGTGACCGCCGCGATCAGCGCCGCGGCTGCCGGCACGCCCAGCCAGGCAGGCAGTTTCAGCTTCCGCCAGCCACGAACCGCAAGCACCGCCAGCGGCAGGGTGATCCCACTCAGGGCGTGCGGGGGGTCTTCCGGGATCAGGAAGTAGACGGCCGCACACGCCAGCAGCCAGAGGACAAGCATCCACTCGGCATCCCCAGACGGTCGCCGCCAACCCAGGAGGGCCAGAACGCCAAGAGGCCCGAAGGAGGCGAGCAGTGCCCACCACGGTGCGGTGGCGAAACCCTCCGTCTTGGATTGGAATGACGCCCACGACGGGTCCGCGCGCGCCAGCACGACTCCGTATATCAGCGGCAGGGCAGTGACGACAGCCGGGATCGCGAGTGCAACGAATCTTCGCCGCGGCGGGCGCAGGAGGAACAGCAGGCCGATTATCGCCAGCAACGTCGCGCCCTGCCACGGACGCAGCCAGGCCACGAGTGCGCCGGCGACAGACGCAACGGTGGCCCAGCTCCGGTGCACGCCCACGCGCGTCGTGAGCAGGCGCTCGCAAGCGATCAGAAACACCGGCATCAGACCGATGGCGATCGCGGTGTGCTCGAACCCCCACAGGTTCAGGGCGGAATGGGCGTCGTCGGTGGCAAAAATTAGCTGGAGCTGGTGTCCCGGAGACAGAGCCGAGGTCCAGTGAGCGAGTGGGAGCAGCGGGGTTTCGTAGAACAGCGCGACGATCAGGGCAGCCGCCTGTGCTCCTCGGCCACTTCTCAGAAGGTGCCGGGCGTAGGCCGCGAAGCCGAGGAACAGGACCAGGAATCCAACCGGCGTCCAAATCAGGTACGCGAGCTGGATGCTCAGGCCGAGGCGCCACAACAGCCCGGAGATCAGGAACATCGGGTGCAGGTAGTCGTGCGGCGTGGGGGAGATCGACCACAGGTTCGAGGCGAGAACGTGATTGCCGGCGTCGCGGCTCCACGCGAGATACGCAACCTGGTCATACGTGTCTTGACCAAAAGCTCCGGTGAGCACTCCCCCATGGCGGGCAACGTGGAGCACCACGTCGGCAATGGGCGCTGCGGCCCACAGAGCAAGAAGCGCAAAGACGGGCGCATACGAGCGGATAATCGTCCGACTCTCATGCCACGCCAGGCGGATCATCTGAGCACCGGATCGGAGATCATGTCCGCATGCGAGTGCCCGGCTTCATCTGTGCCGCCGTCGCGGTAGTCGTCTGTGCTTGGTTTGCATTCGGGGCACGGCAGGCGATTGATACTTCACGCGCCACCGCCATTGCAGATCGGGGTAACCACGCGAGCGCCGCCGAGGAGCGAGAGGTCGCCTCGCTGGTTCGCGACTCTCGGCTGCTAAATCCCGACAAACAGCCCGACGTGCTGCTCGGCCAGGTTGAGGTCGAGCACGGCGATTTCGCCCGTGCACGGCGAATGCTCGGAGCGGTCACGCGCAGCGAGCCGGAGAACCTCCAGGGATGGCTGTGGCTCGCGCACGCGTCTCCGAAGGACCGAGGCCTCTTTTACTCGGCGCTCCTACAGGTCCGTCGGCTGGAGCCACTCTCGCCCCCTCAGTGAGCTGGCGCGAGCCGGCTCTTGAGCGCGCTCTCGACCCACTCCAGCAGCGACCGGTCGAAGCTCTGATCCCAATCCCGGCTCCAGCGCACATCAGCACCCCTCAGGCGACGCTCGGCGTCATCGACGGCCGCGGCTGCATCCGTGAGCGCAGCGGCGATGTCCTCCACCGTGGGCGGCACCGCGATCAGGTTCGAGGAGATCGCCGCCACGGCCTCGGGGGTCTTGTTCTCGAAGGTGTTGGTGACGGTCAGCATCCCCGCGGAGGCCATCTCGATTGGCACCAGGCTGGGGTGCGGGGTGTACATCAGCGCCAGGCCCAGGTCGTGCTCTGAAAGCAACCGGGCATAGTCGCTCTGGCCGGAGCGGGGCAGCAGCTCGAGCCAGGCCTCGGCACCCAGCGGGAGCCGCCGCCCGGACTCGACGGTCCCGATCCCGCGCAGCTCCCAGCCCTGCTGAAAGCAGCCGTCGGCGACGGCCCGGGCTAGGGCCAGGACTCCGAGCTCAAAGAGGTTCCGCGCGGCGTGGGGTTCGGGGCGGGCGTAGAACAGAAGACGGCGCTTCTGACGGGCTGCGAGCTCGCCTGCAGTCGGTGGTTGCACCGCGGTGATGGCGTTCTGGAAGCTGGCCGAGTCTTCGTCGCCGGCGGCCACCCCTGCTTCGTACACGCCGATCGAGTGAACGCGGAAGTAGTCGCGCAGGAACTCCGTGGAGAACAGGGCCCTGTGCGGGAAGGAATATGACTGCGCAGCCAGCGCCGCGTAGGTGCCCATGGGGAAGGTGAACGGCTCGTACTCCTGGATCAGGTAGAGGAAGCGGCCTTCGCCGAGCTGACTGCTCGCGTCGTGGGCGATATGAGCGGTCCACCAGGTGGTGGCGATGAAGCTGTCGCCGGGGCTTACCTCGATCGAGGCCGTCTCCCGTCCGAACAGGAACTCGACCCGCTGGGCCAATCCCGCCAACCCGCTATAGGACTCGAGCCTTCGCTGCCAGTTGCGCGGCAGGGGTCCAACCGGATCGACGGTCACGATCCGCACGCGGTGTCCGCGCTCGGCCAGGCGGCGAGCAAGGTTGAGCTTGGCGATGTAGCCGCCGAACAGGTGCGTCAAGTCAATGCTGGGGATCAAGAGGTTGATCCGCTGCGGGACGGCGTCCGAGACCTGGAGCTTGAGCGGCGCCACCTTCTCTGCGATCGCCCTCGCCGTAGCGCTGCCCGCCGCCGCCCGCTCGGGTTCGGGAGAGAGATCAGGTGGCGGTACCGCATCCAATCGGAAGCGTCGCTGCGGCAGCTCGCGCGCGCTGAGCCCGAGCATTCTTCGCCATAGCAACGCGGCGAAGAGCATCCATTCGGCACCGAGCGTCTCCGGGCGCCCGGCCAGCTCGCGCGCTCCGCGGAGGAACATCCTGGCGAGCATCAGCGGCGAGTCATCGCCTCGGGCGAACCGGCGCAGGACACGGCGCTTGGCTCGAGCTGCGTGCGTGCCGCCCCGGAGCTCCAGCACGGTCGCGAACTGCATCAGCCTGACGACGTCGACGAAGTAGTGCATCCGCCACTTGCGCACTCGGTCATGGGGGCTGCGAGTGCGCAGGGACCCCAGCCGATCACGAAGCGTCGGCATGCGGTTCGCGGTGGCGTGCCCCAGCGATGCCGCCCCGTGCTGCACGTAGTCGTACAGGGGCTCGTTGACGAACTCGATCCGGCCGAGCGTCAGCGCCACCAGACCGAGCCAGTGGTCGTGGTAGTGGGCAAACTGGGCCGGAGGAAAGGGCAGCGCGAGCTCGAGCAGCTCGCGCCGGAACAGGGAAGCGGCCCCGGTGACGGAGTTGGCGACCAGCAGCGAGCCCAGGTCCGAGTGGTTGTTGCGCCGCCGTCCCCAGTAGGTGTTGGACAGCACCGTCCCATCGCGGGCCACCACCCTGGCGTCGCTGTAGGCCAGCTGGGCGTCGCCAATTCGCTCCACGAGCGTGGACAGTTTGTGCCGTTGCCAGAAGTCGTCCTGGTCTGCCAGGGCCACAAACCTCGCGCTGGCGGGAACCATCGCCAGCGCGCGCTCGAAGTTGTGGTAGAAGCCGAGGCGTCGGCCGGAGCGGGAGATCACGAACCTGGGGTCGTCGCCGATCGCCGCCTCGAGCGCGGCGAATGCCTCCGGCCGCGAGCAGTCGTCGCTGACGAAACAGAGCCAGTCCGTGTGTTGCTGCGCGCGGATCGAATCGAGCTGACGGGCGAGCAGGTCCGCGGGTGGGTTGTGCGTCGCCATGCAGATCGCCACCTCGACGGGCCGGGCATCCGAGCGCGGGCGGGGTGCGGCCGGCGCCGGTAGCGCACGGATCCTTCCCAGCTCAGCGGTCGCGCTTCCGCCGCTCACCAGCTCGGCACGCAGCCCCACCGCGTGCTCGCCGCCGCCCGCCGGCTGCTGGCCGATCGTGAGCAGTCCCCAGAACCCGCTTCTGTAGCTGAGCAGCAGCGGGTCCTCGGGCGACTGCGGATCTCCGCCATCGGGGGGCGCGAACGGATCGATTCCCGGGTGGAGATCTCTGAACGGGTCGAGCCGCGGCATGGCGTAGGCCATGACCGGCTGAGGGTCGCGATCGAGCAGAAACTGAAGCGAGCGGATCCGTGCCGTCGGGGAAAAGCACCAGCCGCACACGAACACCGCGGTGCCCGCGCCGACCGCGACCTGGCGCGGCATGGGGACGTCGAGCACCGCGTGGAGCGCGTTGTCGGACACGCCGTCAAGCTAATGCAACTCGGTTAGACTCGCCGCGCACGTGCGGCGGTTCGCGCTCCAGTACGACCCGATGGCGACCGATCCGGGCCGCTGGGGCCACTCGCTCGCCAATCTGGCAGAGGTCGCGATCCCATGTCTGGACGCGGCCGCGCCCCATTCGTTGATCGAGATCGGCGCTTACGCCGGGGACGTGACTCGCATGCTGGTGGATTGGTCGGAGGGGTCCGACACCCAGATCTACTCGATCGATCCTGATCCTCAGCCGAGCCTTGTGGAGCTCGCGGAACGCGTGCCGAGAGTTGAGCTCGTGCGCCAGACGAGCTTGGAGGCGTTGCCGGAGCTGCCGGCGGCAGACGCCGTGATCGTGGACGGTGACCACAACTACCACACGGTCAGCGAGGAGCTGCGCCTGATCGACGGACGCGCACGGGATGGCGGCGCATTTCCATTCATCCTCTGCCATGACGTCTCCTGGCCCCATGCCCGCCGGGACAGCTACTACGCGCTGGAGCAGATCCCGCAGGAGCATCGTCAGCCGACGGTCGAAGGCGGCTACGTGTTCCCCGGCGATCCAGGACTCAAGGAGGGCGGCCTCATCTACAACTGGCCGGCGACGACAGAGGGTGGGCCGCGGAACGGCGTCCTGACGGCGGTCGAGGACTTCCTGGACGGCCGGGAAGAGCTGCGCTTTGCGCTCGTGCCCGCGTTTTTCGGGTTGGGACTGATCTGGCAGCGCGAGGCGCCGTACGCGGCCGAGCTGGAGGGGATCCTCGAGCCTTGGGACCGCAACCCGATGCTCGAGCGGCTGGAGGCAAATCGCGTCCTCCATTTGGCCTCCTGGCAGCTCGAGGGCGGGCGATTCGCATGGTGCCATGGGCGTGCCCAACGCAAGGACGCGGTGCTGCGCAAGCTGCTGCAGTCGAAGGCCTTCGCGCTTGCCGTAGCTCTGTCGCGGCTGCGGCAGCGAGGCGAACCCGCGTTCAGCCGCGAGGAGATACGCCGCGCGCTGAATGGCTAGCGCCGACCGCGCGGTTGCGGTCTTCTGGGGCGGGGGTGAAACTCGCTGTGGCGCGTCCGGGCTCGTCGGTTCGCCTGGAGCGAAAGAGGTTCCGCCGCCAGTAGTTGATGCGCCGTAGAGGCTCTGTGATCCGCCAGCCGATGCTCTGCTTCATCACGTCCAACTCGCGCTGGAGCTGCAACGCGCGGGCGTCGCCCTTGAGTTGGTTGGTCACGGCGAGCGCCATATTGACGGCCGCCTGGGCCTCGGCCCGCCGAGCGCGGTGTTTCCAATCGCCTCCTGCCTCCCCGACGTGCGGCATCTTCCCATCCCATTTCTCGGCGACTCGCATATGGGCCTCGATCCACGTGTCCGGATTGCTGACAAGGTCGAGCGAGTGGTTGTGGATGGCCTTGAAATCGGCGGTCACCACCTTGCGACCGGCAGCCCTGACCTGTAGGCAGAAGTCAAAGTCATAGCCGTGCAGCCTGCCGAGCGACTCGTCGAACCTGATATTGCGCACGACCCACGGCGACAGACCCATTACGAACCCATCTACGGTGTCGACGACGCCGGTCCTGGCGCTCGGCGGCAGCTTGCTGTTGTCCCAGGCGAACGCGGGCAGATCGCCGCCTCCAAGCTCGGAGTAGCGGTGGATGAACGAACCCCACGTAACGGATCCCTCCCACCAGGCGATGCTGCGAACGCCGATCGCGCCGACGCACCCGACGACTCCCACGTCGGGGTCTCGGAGCGCCTCCCGGAGCTTCGGACAAAAATCAGGGTCGACTAGCTCCGCGTCCTGATGCACGAGGACTAGCGCCTCGAGGTTCTCATACCCAGCGGCGAGGTCCAGCATCAGGTTGTAGCTGGTAGACAGCGAGGTCGCCGCCACATTCGGGATTACGACCGAATCGGGCTCGCGGGCCAGCTCGATACCTGGCTCCGCGTAACGTCTATAGCTCTCAGGATCGGCGATCGCCGAACCGAATACGATCACGTCGCCCCGCTCCTCGTTGCTCCAATTCGCTTCCGCAGCCATGCCGCCGGTCCCGGCAGCGGCGACGAGCTCAGCCGCTCGATCTCGGCCTCCGCTGCCGCCAGCCGGCTGCGCAGCCGCTCGCATTCTTCGCGCAGCTCGACCTCCTCGATGGCCGGGATGCGGGTTGGCTGCTTGCGCTCGGGCGTGGGCCGCGCAGCAGGCGCCTGCCGAGCGCGGCCGGTCTCGGCCCGGGCCCCCGAGGCGGCATCGGTCTCCTTGCGCCACCGGGCGCCGTTCCAGTCGACGTGCTCGACCGGCTCCGAGACGCCGTGCTCGCGCCGGAAGTCCTCGACCGCCTGGCGGCACTGATCCAATGAGAAGAAGTCGTCGACGATCACGTAGCCGCCCCGCGACAAGCCGGCGTAGAGCGAGTCGAGCGCGACCCGGGTCGCGTCGTAACTGTCTCCGTCGAGGCGGATGATTGACCATGTGCGGTCCGCCAGGGCTGGCAGCGTGTCGTGGAAGAACCCGGCCACGAACTCGACCCCCTCGCCACACCCGAAGCGGTCGAACGCGGCCTTGACCTCCTCCAGCGGAACCGCCAGGAAGTCGAGCCCCGCCAGATCGTCCGATAACGAGTAGCCGTCACCGGCCACGCCTTCGGGCCGCGGGAATCCCTGGAAGGAATCGGCGACAAACACACGGCGCTCCTGGCCCTCGAGCGTGTCGAGCACCGCCCGCATGAACAGCGAAGCCCCGCCGCGCCAGGACCCTGCCTCGATGAGGTCACCCGACACCCCGTCTGCGACCACCGCCTCGATGCATGCCTGGAGGTCGTCCAGCCGCCCGAGCCCGACCATCGTCAGGCCGTGCAGCGGCCAGTCCATGCCTGCGGCGCGCAGGCGCAGCTGTTCGCCGCTCAGCTCCCGCGACATCACGTCACCGTCCTGGGTGCGGGCCACAGACGTCGTGCCGGAGCCGCCCAGATCGCATAGGCACAGCTTCAGCACGTCGAGATACGCCCGGCGCAGCGAGGAGACGTCGCGCCCCGGGCCACAAGCGGCGACGTCACGCGCTTCCTTCAGGCCCTCGGCAAATTCGTGCTCGATGATTTGCAACAGCCGGGCGGCTGACACGCTTGGCGGGTCGGTGGCCGATTCCGCCAGCGAGCCGGTCGTGGATGCGGCCGATGACATGTGGGGGCCGATGATATCCCCGCTTTGGTCGCAGACCCTGCTCTACAGTCATCGCCCGTGGACCTGCGGGTCGCGATCGAGAGCAACCTTCCCGCGTCTCTGCCGGTCGGCGGCGCGACGGCGATTTTCTGCTTCGGGCATTGCTTCCATCGCCACCAGCCGGTGAGCGGGCTACAGCTGCTCGTCGATGGCGTACCCCACCGTCCGACCGCCACCGGCATGCCCAGGCGCGACCTCTTCGACTGGCTGCACCGCGGTACTTCCGAGGATCCAGAGGGCCGGAGCTACCGCAGCGGCTTCTGGGCCACGCTGCCGATACCGGACCGCGACCGTCCAGGTCGCGTCCAGCTCGAGGCCGCGGTGCGTCTGGCCGACGGCTCCAGCGAGGTCGTCCCGCTGGCCAGCATCGACATGGTCGACCGGTGCGCCCACCCCTGGAGGGCCGGGCCGCTGGCCCCAGATACGGTCGCCATCTGCATGGCCACCTACGAGCCCGACATCGCCCTGTTCCGTGTGCAGGTGGAGTCTCTGCGCGACCAGACCGACGACCGCTGGATCTGCGTGATCTCGGACGACGGCACGGGCAGCGACCGCTTGCAGCAGATGCGCGAGGTCCTGGGAGATGACCCCCGCTTCGAGCTCTCGCCGGGCACCGAGCGTCTGGGCCCGTACCGGAACTTCGAGCGCGCGCTCCAGCTGGCACCGGCGGACGCCGAGCTGTTGGCGTTCGCCGACCAGGATGACCGCTGGTATCCGGACAAGCTGGCGCGCACGCGCGCGGCGCTCGGATCGGCACGGCTCGTGTATTGCGATCAGCGCCTCATCGACCGAGAGGGGCAGGTACTGAGGGAGTCGTTGTGGCAGGGGAGGCGAAACGACTACGAGAACATCGCTTCGCTGCTGGTGGCGAATACGATTCCCGGAGCCGCGATGTTGTTCACGCGGGAGGTCAAAGAGTTGGCGCTCCCGTTCCCCTGGTCGCCCGGCATCCACTACCACGACCACTGGTTGGCGCTAGTGGCGCTCGCAACCGGCCGGATCGCGTACGTCGACCGGCCGCTGTACGACTACGTTCAGCACTCGGCCGCGGTCCAGGGCCAGCTCGTGGATGGGGAGAGCTCGGCTCAGAACGGGGGGTCTCGCGGCCTTCGTTCCGCGTACTTCGGCGGCTACGTTCCGCGCCAGGTGCAGGCCCGGACGCTGCTTCTGCGATGCGCACACGAGCTCTCCCCGCGCAAGCGCCGCGCGCTCGAATGGTTCATCCACAGCGACTCGTCACCTGCCGCCTTGACGTGGCTGGCCGCGCGCCCGCTGAGACGGCTGGTGGGGCGGGATGAGACCCTGGGGGGCGAGGTCGCGCTCTTGCGCGGGATTCTGTGGCGGCGGGTGTTGCCTGTGGCAGTGGGCAGGGCGCATCTTCCGGGTGGGCGCGCGTATGACGCGAGCTTTCCCGACCCGCCGCAGTTCGAGCAGCCGCGGCTGAGGCGGTGGCGGGCGGGGAGCTGAGCGCACTGCCTGTAGTCGCAAAAGCCGCTGGTACGCTGCGGGCCCTCTAGATGTCCGAGGACGGCGAGACCGGAGCGGGCACCCTCGCTCCCGAGAAAGCCCGGCTGCAGGAAGCGCCTGTGGTGATCGAGGCCAGGGACGTGGCCAAGACGTTCCTGATCCCCCAGCACCGGATCGACTCGCTAAAGGAGCGGGCCACCCATCCACTGCGGCGCCCCAGCTACCGGGAGCTACAGGCGCTCAATGGGGTCTCGTTCGACGTTCGGCAGGGGGAGTTCTTCGGGATCGTGGGCCGCAACGGCTCGGGCAAGAGCACGCTGTTGAAGATCATGGCCAGCATCTACAGGGCCAACGGGGGGCGGATTCGGATGGCCGGCCGGCTGGCCCCTTTCATCGAGCTGGGCGTGGGCTTCAACCCGGAGTTGACCTCCCGGGAGAACGTCGTGCTCAACGGGGTGCTGATGGGCCTCACTCGCCGGGAGGCCATGCGCCGGCTGGGTGCCGTGCTCGACTTCGCCGAGCTCGAGGAATTTGCCGACTTGAAGCTCAAGAACTACTCCTCGGGAATGATGGTGCGGCTGGCGTTCGCGGTGATGGTCGAGGCCGATGCCGACATCATGCTGATCGACGAGGTGCTGGCGGTCGGCGACGCCGCATTTGCCTCGAAGTGCATGGATGTGTTCCGGGCACGGCGTGAGGCAGGCAAGACCGTCGTGCTCGTCACGCACGACATGGCCACGGTTCAGGGCTTCTGCGACCGGGCGATGTTGATCCACGACGGAGAGCTTCGCTACCTCGGCGACCCGGAAGAGGCCGCGCTGCGCTACTACCGGCTCAACTTCGGCGGCGCAGGTGAGGGCGTCCGGGCCGGGGACGTCCCGGACGTGAACGTCAGGGTGGTTGACGCCTGGCTCGAGAACCCGATCGGCGAGCGGGTTGAGAACATCGAACAGGGGGAGCCGATCGGATTCAACGTCGTCTTCGAAGCCCGCCACGACCTGGTGAACCCCGTCTTCAGCTTCCACTTCCTGACTGAACACGAATTCACGGTGTTCGGCTTCAACCGGACGCTTGAGCGGGGAGAGGATGAGCCGGACGTGGTCCGCGCGGGCCAGCGGGTGCGGCTCTCGGGCCCCATCGAGAATCGTCTCGTCCCGGGGCGCTATCACGTACGGGCGATCATCTCGCGCAACCGCAGCGAAGGCGACCTGGCGCTGCACTTGGTGCGGTTGCTCGACTTCACCGTGTACGGCACCAGGCCTGCCGCCGGCAGCGTGACGGTCAGCGTGGACGTGGACGCTCGGGTGGAGGACCGCCGGTGAGCGACGGGGAACTCGTCCTCCGCGACGTCCGCGGTCCCTCGGCGCTGGGCGGCGGCTGGCGCCGGTCGCTGGAGCTGCTGTATCTGATCGCCTCCACCGAGTTCAAGCGCACCTACTTCGGCACGGTGCTCGGCTACCTGTGGTCGCTGTGCAGGCCGCTGCTTCTGTTCGGAGTCCTGCTCGTCGTATTCACGCACGTCGTCCGGCTCGGGTCCTCCGTCCCCCACTACGCGGTGCTGTTGCTGCTGAACATCGTGCTGTTCGGCTTCTTCCAAGAGGCGACGACGATCGCCGTCAGCTCGGTAGTCAACCAGGAGTCCGTCGTTCGCAAGACCCAGTTCCCGCGCCTGGTTATCCCTCTGGCCGTGGTGCTGACGAGCGTCTTCAACCTCGTTCTGAACCTGATCGTGGCGTTCATCTTCATCCTGGGCTTCGGGGTCGGCCCGCGGTGGACCTGGCTCCTGTTCGGGGCGGTGCTGTTGGCCCTGTTCGTGCTGACCACCGCGGTGGCGATGATCCTGTCTTCGCTCTATCCCCGCTTCCGCGACATCGGGATCATCTGGACCGTCGTCTCGACTGCGCTGTTCTACGCCTCGCCGGTCCTCTACCCCCTCACCAAGTTGAGCGGCACGCTCGGCCAGCTGGCGGCGCTGAACCCGCTGGCGTCGCTGCTTGAACTGACGCGGCGATGGGTGATCGACCCCACCGCGCCGGTGCTGGGTGGGACGCTCCGCGTCCTTGTTCCGATCGCCGTATTCGCGGCCGTGTGCGCGCTCGCGGTCTGGGTGTTCCGTCGCGAGGCTCCGCGGATCGCCGAGGCCCTTTGAACTGGCGCCGGCGGCGCGCTAACCGCAGAGAGGGTTCCCGAGCTACCACCGGCAGCAGCTATCCGCGCCGGCTCACCTTCTTCAAGAACGCCACCAGGTTGTGGAAGAAGGCGTTCTTGGGATACGCGCCCGCGGGATCGTTGTGGGCGTAGGTGCCCGGGCGGCTCAGGAGCGTCAGGTTCCGCATTGGGATGTGCGGCTGCTGTGCCAGCGCGATCGCCGCGGCCGGCACGCGCGGCCCGCCGAGGTCCGCTCCGAACGCGTAGATCAGCAGCCGCTTGGGCAGCCGCCGGCCCATCGTCGCCGGCACGTCGAGCACCTGCTGGGCCGGATTCGCGATCCCGTTCCCCACGGCCGCAACGTCATCGGTCAGGCGCTGCGGGAAGTACCACTCGGTTCCGTCAGCGCCGCGGACGCCGATGCCCGAGAACATCCTGGCGAAGCGCGCGATCGGTGTCAGCGCCCCCCTCCCGTCCCAGGTGTGGTAGCCGTTCACGGTGGTGGCGGAGATTCCGCGCCCCAGGTGCCCTTGGGCGGCGATCAGTGACCGGGGCGACGTTCCGACGTTGAGCGCGAAGCCGTACTGGGCTAGGTTTGTGACGGGGACCGCCGGCCTCAGGTTGGCCGGCAGCAGCGGGAACATCTGGCCTAGGCTGGGCCCGCTCGGATCCTGCAGCGCGGCCAGTGCGCCGCCGGTGCTGAACAGCCCGTAAAAGGGGGCAGGAATCCCTCCGAATGCTCGCCATGGCGACCCGCTTCGTAGACTTGCCAGCGCAGCCTGGGCCTGCTGGGCGCTCTCGGCCGGACCGCTGCCGCCGTCGTCGTAGACCAACCCCGCCAGCTGCGCGGCGCCCGGCCGGCCGTTGAAGTTCCAGGTTGCGTACGCGGTGACGACCGATCCTCCGAGCGAGTGCCCGCCGAGCACCACCTTGCCCCCCAGGCGTCTGGCCGCGGCGATTACGTGCTTCAGGTCCTCAACGGCGACCCGCATGCCCCATTGCTTGGCGAACTGCACGCTGGCGTTGGGAATCAGCCCAACGTGGCGGGAGATGCTGCGGTTGGACAGCCATCGCAGGTAGTAGTTGAACACCGCTTGGGGGCTCGACTTCCCAGCCTTGGCGCGGTCGAAGACGGACTGGTCCTCGAGCAGATTCTCGCGACGCTCGACCGACCACACCTGCCACCCAGGCAGCCGCGAGACCAGCCACCGGGCGAGCGGCACGAAGTACGTGCTGCTCGCGGACGCGCCGGGCTCCAATACGAGGACGTTGCGGGCCGAGGTCGACCCGATCTTCAGCACGCCAACCTTGTCGTATCGCGCTGGGGCGCCCGACGCTGCAGCACCCCGCATCCACGTGACCCGGAGCGGACGCGCGGAGGCGG
>DAIPIC010000053.1:0-1914 GCA_036771025.1 Solirubrobacteraceae bacterium | reverse complement strand
AGCGGGCAATGGACTATGTAGACCACGAGCGCTGCCACGGGACCGGCGGCGAGCGCCGGGCTGGCGCGCATCGCGCGCGCCGACGCCAGGACGACCCCGCCGACCAGCACCAGCAGCAGCGCCATCCCCACCACGCCGAGCTCGGCCAGGGTCTGGAAGGGCAGCGAATGGGCGTCGGTCGCGGACTCCGGGAATGGCCGGTAGCGCAGCCACCACACGGCCCAACCGCCGGCGCCTACGCCGTGCAGCGGCTCGTGGTCGAACGCTTTGAGCGCCACCCGCCAGTACGCGTAGCGGTTGCTCTGAAGCGTCGTGTAGCGCGCCGCGCCGGCGCTCAAGGCCGTGGCCGAGCGCTCCTTGGCGCCCACGACGATCGCTCCCCCTAGGCCTGCGCAGATGAGCGCGGTGGCCAGCCACGGCGCGGCCCTTGGCAGCCGCAGCCGTTCCCCGTAGGCGGGGCGGCGCTGAAGTACCAGCTGGGCAGTAGCGGCCACGGCCATGATCACCGCGAGCAGCACGAGCACGACCGCCCCCTGCCATTCGCGGGTCGAGAGCGCGCCGGACAACGAGGTCACGCCGCTGAAGGGCGCCGCCGCGGCAGCGGCAAGCGCTCCGGCCGCGATCGTCGCGATCAGCCCCTCGAGCTGCTCGCGGCGCGGCGCCAGCACGATCAGGGCAACGATCCCGGCAGCGCACGCGAACAGCGCTCCGCGGGAAAAGGACAGGTAGAGCCCCAACCCCATCGGCGCCGACCCGGCCGCCGCGGCCATGCGCAGCCGTGGGTCGCGGTCGCGGTCACCCGCGATCCGGGCGCACAGCACAAATCCCAGAGCCGCGAGCTCGCCCATCGCGTTCCAGTACGTGAGCGGCTGCTCGAGGCGTCCCCTAGCGCTGACCGAGCGCGAAAAGTGAAGAAGCCCCGGCAGCAGCCGCTCGGAGATTCCGTAGCCGACCACGATCAGCGCCCCGCTCGCGAGCGCCGGTTCGACCGCCAGCTGCCAGCGCCCTCGCAACAGCATCGCTGCCGCCAGCAGGGCGCCGACGTAGAGGACGGCGGTCTGGCCCGCGTGGTAGGCGCTTCCGGCGACCGGTGCCCACGCGATCGATGCAAGCGTCCAAGCAGCGAGCCCCGCCAGCCCGCCGAGCGCCAGCCATGCCGTCCTGGCCCGCGGCAGCGAGCGGCCGTTGAGCACCGCGGCGATCGCCACCAGCACCCACACGGTCAGACCGCTCCATACGCGCGGCTCATCGAAGTACCCGCCGGTGAAGAACGCGAGGGCCGTGGGGCCGGCGAGCAGCACGGCGCGGGCGCCGATGAGCACGCCGCGGCTCATGCCGCTAACGGTGCGCGTCCTGGATCGCGCGCCTTACCAGTCGCGTAGCAATCAGCGGCCGGCGCTCGTTCTGGGGTCGCACGGCGGTCGCCGATGCGGACGCGATCTGCTGCCGGATTCCGGCCCTGAACGTGGCGGCGTCAAAGCGCGCGGCGTTCCGAACGCAGGCGGCCGGATCGATCGCGGCGTCGTCGAATTCGAGGACCGCCCGGGCCAGCTCGGCGGAGCCGCCCGACCAGAACCGTCCCGTGACCCCGTCGACCACGGTCTCGAGCGCGCCTCCGCCCCGACGCGCTATCACCGGCCGGCCCGCGGCTTGGCTCTCCACCGCCGCAATACCGAACTCCTCGATCGAGGTCATGATCAGCGCGCGGGCGCCCTGCAGGATCTCGGCCACGGTGGCGTCAGACACGCGCCCGGCGAAGGACACGGTGGATCCTGCCTGACGACGGAGCGAACGCGCCAGCGGTCCGTCACCGATCACGACCAGCGGCAGCCGCAATCGGTTGAAGGCGTCGATCGCCACTTCGATCCGCTTATGCGGCATCAGTTCCGACACGAGCGCATAGTGCGCGCCAAC
>DAIPIC010000052.1:0-19765 GCA_036771025.1 Solirubrobacteraceae bacterium | reverse complement strand
GATCGCCGCCAGCACCTGCCACGGCACGTCGTATTCGATCCCGGCAGCCTGATAGATGGGAAGCAGGAACGGGGGGATCTGGAAGTTCTCGATGAAGAAGTTCGGCACGCCGATCGCCGCCGGCCCCGGCAGCGAGAAGGAGAAGGTGGGGTTCGACGGCGAAGGGACGCCGCCGGCGCCGCGCAAGGCCGGTGGCGCGGGCGGCCCCGCCGTGGCAGGTCCCTTGTTGGGAGAGCCGCTGCCGCCTCCCGTTCCCGAGTTTGAGCTGTAGCCGGAGCTCCCAGAGCCCGGTCTCTGGGTCTGTGTGTGCGTGCTGGTCGTGGTCTGCGACGGGCTCGACTGAGTGCTCGCGGTGGAGGACGTCGTGGGAGTCGTGCTCGGCGCGCTCTGAGTGCTCTGCGTCGAGGTGGGGGTCGAGGTCGACGTGGTGGGAGGAGGACTGCTGGTGGTCGTTGGCGTCGTCGCCGCGGGGGTGCAGCTCACGCCGACGACCGTCGCCCCGGCCGGCACCGCGATGGAGGACGGCGCGATGCCCGGTGGCAGGTCCAGGTTGAGCGTCTCGTGGATGCCACCCAACAACGTGACGCTCACGACGCAGGGCTCGGCCGAAGCTGATGGCAGAGCGGCAATGCCCATCACAGCTAGCGCCGTGATCGCCCCCACCACCAGTTTTCGACTCCGCAACACCGTGGTCAATCTCCTCCCGCGGGTCTGCTCGAGCAAGTCGTTGGCGCCGCGACCACTGGCGGCGTGGCGAGGACGCTACTGGCTGACACCGTGGTTTGCAACGGTGAACCGTCGGCCTTGGCGACCATTGGGGGCGGGGCCACTGTACTCGATTGCGGGACCGGAGGCGGTCGCTGCTCGGAGGCGAATCTGGCCTCAACCTCCGCCAGAGCGTTACGGCGCACGGGCGCTGCTTGGGAACACCTCACACAGCTGAAAACACATGATGGTCGGGGGCGGAGCGGCTCGACGATCGCGATACTGTGGCCTCCCGACAGTGAAAGGCGGATTGCAAGCTATGAGCGAAGACAGAGGGCTCAGGGAACGGGTGGTCAAAGAGGGCGAGGAGGCGATCGGCAAGCTGGCCCAGGAGCTGCTCGAGAACCCGGTTGTCAGCAAGGCGCTGTCGGGGGCGTTCGAGACCCGCGAGCGCGCGATGCGGGCGCAGGAACTGGCGATGGGGGCACTCAACCTGCCGTCGGCCAGCGACCTCGAGCGGCTCACCCGGCGCCTGAGGAGCGTCTCGCAGCGGCTGGAGGGGATCGAGGATGGGCTTGATCGGCTGGAGCAGCGGATCGAAGGCCTAGGAGCGTCGAGCGCAATCGAGGTGCGGTTGGCGGCGATCGAGGAGAAGCTGGACGGGCTGCAGAAGACTCAGCCGGCGTAAGGCGGGTCAGGAGCCGTTCTGACCTACCGGCTTGCACGAGTGGGCCAGAACGGCTCCCGGACCCACCTCCTGGCTCCTCTTTCTGCTCAGAGCTTCTGCCGCGATCGCGCCAGCAGCCGCCTCGGCTTGCTTTAAGTCATCAGGGGGGATGCGGTGGCGCTCGGGGAGGATGATGTCCGAGACGATCAGGACCGCAGCGGCGCGGAGGCCGAGCGTGGGAGCCAGGGCGAACAGCGTTGCGCATTCCATGTCGAGCGCCTGGGCTCCGCTGTCAAACAGCGACCGCTCGTCGGCACCGTAGAACAGGTCGACGGATGCCACCGCCACGGGCTTCACCTCCGGGGCTGCTCGCAGCGCCCGGAGCAGCTCCGGGTCGGGAGCCACCCGGTCGGCGGCGCCCACCGCGCGGCTGGTTCCATCGCATGCGAGCGCGTCGGTTGGCACCAGCAGGTCTCCCAGCGCCAGCTCCGGATCGAGCGCCCCGCAGGTCCCGATCCGCAGCAGCCGCCCGGCCCCCAGCTCCGCCAGCTCCGTGATCACGATCGCGGCACTCGGGCCACCCATTCCGCTGCTCTGAACGGTCAGCGGGTCTCCGTCCGCTGCGGTGCCCGTGTAGCCCCAGAGACCGCGGTTGTGGTTGAACATCCGCGGCTCTGAGAGCAGGGCCTGGGCCAGCAGCAACGCTCGCCCGGGGTCGCCCGGAAGCAGCACCCGCTCGGCCAGGGGCGCAGTCGGATGGACATGGATCGGCATTGCCCGAGCTTAGTCCTGGGATCCCCACAAGCACTAGACTGCCCGCGCCATGTCGAGCGATCGGGATTCGGACCGGCCCGGCTTCTCCTCTTCGCGGGAATTTCGAGAGGTGATGGACCGTACGTTCACTCTGATGAGCGAGGACCCCGACATGGGCCCAAAGCTGAGGGATGCGGACACGCCACAGCGCTTCGAGTTCACCGATCTCGACATGGTGGTCAACATCCGCGCCGGCGGAGAGGGCGAGCCGAACCTGGCGTGGGAGTGGAGCGACGATGTCGCCTGGGAGCCGAAGGTGCGCCTGACGATGAGCTCCGAGATCGCGAACCGGTACTTCCAGGGCAAGGAGAACGTGGCGATCGCCATCGCCAGGCGGCGAATCAAGGCGGGCGGCGACGTCAAGGCCGCGCTTCAGATCATCCCCATCACGAAGCCGTTGTTCCCTCGCTACCGGGAGATGATCTCCGCCGAGTACCCCCACCTGGCTGTCTGACCGGAGCTAGCGCGAAAGCGCGAGGGCAGGTCCCGCCGAAGGGCTTGACACGCGCGGGGAAGGCGAGTAGACCTAGGGAATCGCATACGGCAACAGGCCGGAGCGTGGGCGCTCCCCGCTATCCGGGCGGGCGCCTGCGAGGCGCCGCTGCATTCGCGACGAACGCCTACGGCCGAGGCAGCGGGCCGTATTGCCCGCGGGCGGCGGGACTTCGATCAAGACGAGGTCCCGCCGCCGTTTTAGCGAACGCTCTCGATCCCGAACATGGACGCTCCGGCCGTGTTCGCTGTCGAGAGGCGAGGCGGTACGGCGGCAGGGGAGGGGTGACAATATTCTTGGTGTCTAACGACGGTCTTTCGCTTACAGACGCCGCAAGGCGAGTCGGGGTCGCGCCCGGGACGCTGCGCCGCTGGCTGCGAGATGGCCTGATCCCGCAATACGACGGCAACGGCTGGACGACGGCGGCCGTCGGCCAGGCGCGGGTGGTAGCGCGGATGCGCGAGCGCGGTCATTCGCTTCAGAGCATCCGCAGGGCGAGCGAGGAGGGACGGCTGGCCTACGCCTATGCGGACGAGCTGTTCCCTGCGCCCGACCGCGAGTACACGCTCGAGGAGGCAGCGCGTGAGTGCGGCCTGGAGCCGGCGCTGATCGACAGGATCGTCACGGCCATCGGGTTCCCGGCGCAGGCCGAAACGGTGACCGAGGAGGACCTTCAGCTTCTGCGCTACGCCTCGGCAGCGCTGGACGCCGGATTCCCGCTGGTGGCCATGCTGCAGGTGGTTCGCGTCTACGGCCAGGCGATCGCCCAGATCGCCGACGCCGAGGTGCGCCTGTTCCACCTCTACGTTCACGAGCCGCTGATGCGATCCGGTTCGAGCGAGCTCGAGGTGGCCGAACAGATGGAGGATCTCTCAAAGGTGCTCCTGCCCCTGGCCTCGCCGGTGATCGATCAGATCCACCAGCGCAACCTGCAGCACTTCATCGAGCAGGACATCGTCGGCCACATGGAGTCCGACCTCGACGGGGCGGCCGCCGACCTCGGCCGGATCCGGGTGGCGATCGCATTCGCGGACCTCACCGGCTACACGCGGCTGACCGAGGAAGAGGGAGAGCTCGAGGCACTCGACGCCTTGGAACGCTTCGTTGAGGCGGTCGAGGCGACGCTGCCGGACAGCGCTCGAGTCGTCAAGCTGATCGGCGACGAGGTGATGATCGTAGGCTCGGATCCATCGGCGCTGATCGACTGGGCGGTCGGGTTCCAGAGGCTTCAGTCGGAGCGCCCCCTACCGAGGATCGGGATCCACTACGGCGAGGCTCTGTACAGAGACGGGGACTACTACGGACGCGATGTCAATATCGCTTCTCGGATCACGGCCCGCTCGGCGGGCGGCGAGGTGCTCGTCACGCGTCCCGTCGTGGACCACGCCGGGCCGCATCTGGAGTTCGATCGAATCGGCGAGATCAAGCTGAAGGGGTTCCGCGAGCCGACCGAAATGTTTCTCGCGCGCGGGAAAGAGAGTGATGATTGACGGAGTGCGCGAGACGGGGCTACTCGCGGCGAGCCGACCGGTGCTGGTGATGCTCTCGGGCGGCCGCGATTCGGTCTGCCTGCTCGACCTGGCCGTCCGCATCGCCGGATCTGACGCCGTCCGCGTGCTGCATGTCAACTATGGGCTCCGCGACGCCGCCGACGCAGACGAGCAGCATTGCGCCAGCCTTTGCGAGCGGATGGGGGTCCCGCTCGAGGTCCGGCGTCCGCGGCGCCCGGAGCGGGGCAACGTACAGGCTTGGGCCCGAGACGTTCGCTACGCGGCGGCCGGCGAGCTGGCAGGGGAGGGAGACATCGCCGCCGGTCACACCGCCACCGATCAGATCGAGACCATCCTCTACCGGCTTGCGTCGTCCCCGTCCCGGCGGGCGCTGCTGGGGATGAAGCCCCGGGAAGGGCGGCTGGTGCGACCCCTGCTTGGGTTCACGCGCGCGCAGACGGCCGCTTACTGCCTGGAGCGAGGGCTCGATTGGCGGGATGACGAGACCAACGAGCTAGACGCCTACGCCCGGGGGCGGGTCAGGGCTGAGCTTGTGCCCGCGCTGGGCCGGATCCATCCCGCCGCCGAGCAGAACGTGCTCGCGCTGGCCGAGCTCCTGCGCGAGGAGGCGGAGGTCCTGGACGAGCTGGTCGATGGCGCGCTCCAGGGCCGCGATGCAATCGAGCTCGTGCGCCTGCGCGGGCTGCCGCGGGGACTGAGGCGATTGGTGGTACAGCGGCTGGCGGACGCCGCCCTAGGGCAGCCAGCGCCGGGAACCGCCCGCCGGGTTGACGAGATCGCGGCGCTGAGCCATGGAGCGCTCGACCTGCCGCACGGAGTGCGGGCGATCGTCGAAGGAGGCGTTCTCCGGTTTGAGGCCCAAAAACAGGGCGCGCGCGAGCGCGCCCCTCTATAAATGAACGAAGTGGCCGGCGGCGACGACGCGATCGGGGAGATCCTCGTGCCCGCCGACGCGCTCTCGAGAAGGGTTCGAGAGCTGGCGGAGGCGATTTCCCGAGACTACGCCGGCAGAGATCTGGTCCTGGTGGGGGTCCTGAAGGGCGCCGTCTTCTTTCTCTCCGATCTCATGCGTCACCTCGAGGTGCCGGTTGAGGTGGACTTCATGGCGGTGGCGTCATACGGCTCGGCGACAAAGTCGAGCGGCGTGGTGCGCATCCTCAAGGACCTCGACGCCGTCATCGAGGGCAGGGACGTGCTGATCGTCGAAGACATCGTCGACTCCGGTCTCACGCTGCAATACCTACTGCGCAACCTGGGGGCGCGCAATCCACGGTCGCTGGAGGTGTGCGCTCTTTTGATCAAGCCCGAGCGGCGCAAGGTGGACCTGCGCACGAGGTACGTGGGATTCGAGATTCCGAACCGATTCGCAATCGGGTACGGGCTCGACTACGGCGAGCGGTACCGCAACTTGCCGTTCGTGGCTGCGTTGAAAGAGTGAAAGGGCGATTGCAGGGCCCGCCGGGGGCGGCGGAGGCCTACCCAAACGGCCAAATCCAAATGCTACGCTTGCCTATTCCCTGTCCCAGCTGGGCGCGCCGGAGGCGCGGAATCCGACAGTGAGCAAATTTTTCAAGAGCGCCGCTTTTCCGATCCTGATCGTGGTCGTGCTGGCGTTCTTCGCCCAGAAGCTCATCGGGACCTCGAACAAGCAAGCGCCGTACACGTTCGGCACGTTGATCCAGCAGCTCCAGTCGGGGCAGGTCAAGAGCCTCTCGCTGCACGTGTCGGACAACACGGTCAACCTCACGACCGTCGACGGCCGGCACTACACGGTCGGCTATCCCGACCAGTACGCGCCGACGCTGATCCAGGACGCGCAGAAGGCCACCCAGAACGGGCTACTTCAGCCGAACGCGTTCAACGTCATCGGCAAGCAGTCAAGCGGCTGGCTGTCGCTGCTGACCTACCTGCTGCCGTTCGTGATCTTCATCGGCTTCTGGATCTTCCTCATGAACCAGGTGCAGGGCGGCGGCTCGAAGGTGATGTCGTTCGGCAAGTCGCGCGCCAAGCGGATGTCGGTCGACTCGCCGAAGATCACGTTCCGCGACGTGGCCGGCGTCGACGAGGCGGTCGAGGAGCTGCACGAGATCAAGGAGTTCCTCGAGAACCCAAAGAAGTTCCAAGCGTTAGGCGCGCGCATACCGAAGGGCGTGCTGCTGTACGGGCCGCCGGGTACCGGTAAGACGCTGCTGGCCCGTGCGGTGGCCGGCGAGGCGGGAGTGCCGTTCTTCTCGATCTCGGGCTCCGACTTCGTCGAGATGTTCGTGGGCGTCGGCGCCTCGCGCGTGCGCGACCTGTTCGAGCAGGCCAAGCAGAACTCCCCCTGCATCATCTTCATGGACGAGATCGACGCCGTCGGTCGCCACCGCGGCGCCGGCCTGGGCGGCGGCCATGACGAGCGCGAGCAGACGCTCAACCAGCTGCTGGTCGAGATGGACGGCTTCGAGATGAAGGACAACATCATCCTGATCGCCGCCACCAACCGCCCGGACATCCTCGACCCGGCGCTGCTGCGGCCCGGCCGCTTCGATCGCCAGATCGTCGTCGACCGCCCGGACCGCATGGGCCGCAAGAAGATCCTCGAGGTTCACACCCGCGGCAAGCCGCTGGCGCGGGAGATCGACATCGACGCGCTGGCCGGCCAGACGCCGGGCTTCACCGGTGCCGACCTGTCGAACCTCGTCAACGAGGCGGCGCTTCTGTCGGCGCGCAACGGCAAGCGCGAGATCACCCAGGACGAGCTCGAGGAAGGGATCATGCGGGTGATCGCCGGCCCGGAGAAGAAGACCCGGGTCATGTCCGACAAGGAGCGGCGTGTCACCGCCTACCACGAGATGGGTCATGCCATCGTCGGCCACTACCTGCCGAACGCCGACCCCATTCACAAGATCTCCGTCATCTCCCGCGGGCAGGCGCTGGGCATCACGATCTCGTTGCCGGGCGAGGACAAGTTTTTGACCACCAGGGCCGAACTGCTCGACACCATGGCCATGACGCTGGGTGGCCGCGCCGCCGAGGAGATCGTGTTCGACGAGATCACAACGGGCGCCGCCAACGACCTGGAGAAGGTCACGGCAACCGCGAAGCAGATGGTGATGCGCTTCGGGATGTCGGAGAAGCTGGGACCGAGGGTGTTCGGCCACGAGCACTCGCAGCCGTTCCTGGGCAGGGAATTCAGTGCCGAGCCGGACTACTCGGATGAAATAGCGCGGGAGATCGACGACGAGATCCGGCGTGTCGTCGAGTCCGCGCACGTCCAGGCCAAGAGCATTCTCACCGAGCACCAAGCAGGTTTGCAGAAGCTGGCCGAGATCCTCGTCAAGCGCGAGACGATCGAGCGCGAGCAGTTCGAGGCCCTGCTCGAAGGTCAGAGCGAGGCCGACGTGTTCGGGTCCGAGGCGCCGCCTCCGCCCGAGGTGCCCATTCCGCCCTCGCCCACCCCGGGCCGCGCCGGGCGCGAGGGCCCGCGACCGCTGCCCAGGCCCGGGCTGGCGGGCGGCACCGCCGAGTAGCTCACTCGCCCGGCGAGCTCTCCGGTTGCGTCCCGCGGGGCGGTCTTGCGGTGTTGACCGGATTATTCGCTGTTTTCATCCCACACCCTAGGGCGGTGGCAGCGCCGCCACATCGAAATCCCCGCTGACGGCGGCGATCTCGTCCGGCACCCGAGCGAGGTTGACGTTCATCGTGAACCCCATGGGCTCCGAGAGCGGCCTGAAGAAGTCGTCGTAGTGGGTCGGCACCACCGTGCGCGGTTCAAGGCGGCGAAGGATTCGGTTCCAGTAGTCCTTCGTGAAGCCGCGGCCGGCGACGCCGGCTAGGAAGAAATCGACGCCTCGGGCCCTGACGGCGTCGTCGATCAGGTTCGCGCTGCCCTGGTGGTAGAAGCTCACGCCCGCGACGTCGATCCGGATTCCCCACACCTGACCACAGCGGTACGCGCCTGGCGAAAGCCGGTCCAGGTGGTCGCACGTGAGCTCGCCGTCGAATGGGACCGCCAGACCCAGCACCAGCTTTGAATGCAGGCTGGGGGCGAAGCTGACTGTGTACGGACCGAGTTCGTAGTTCTTGTAGGGCTCCACCTCCACCGCCTGTTCGGCCAGGCCGTGGAGGGCCATCAGTCGCACGAGCGAGTCCGAGCCATACGCCCGGCACCCGAACCGTTTGCAGATCGCCGGGGCGTCGACCGCGTGATCGAAATGGGTATGGCCGACGAGCACGCCGTCGACCTGCGACGGGCTGCCGATGAAGCGGTCGATCATGGCCGGGTCCGGGACCGCCGGGCGGCCGCGGATGACGGCTGACAGCGGCACCCGTGAGACGTAGGGGTCGACGAACAGCGTCCGCCCCTCGTAGGTCATGCGGTAGCCGGAGACTCCGAGCCATTCGAGCTCGAGCCCGGGCGGGAGCGGTAGCGGCCTGGCCTGGAGCTCGGCCGCCGCCTGGGCGTCGTGGTGCTCCTGTGAGCGCTTGGTGGCCGCGAAGCGGGCGAAGTCCGCCAGATAGCGCGCTGGTCCAAGCATGCGGCTAGCGACGGAAGTGCGCTCTGAGGAGGCGGCCGACGTCGGTCTCCGCGGCATGCGCTCCGGGTGGGAGTGGAGGGTTCAGCCCCTGGGCCTGGCAGCGCGCGAGCCCCGGTCCGAGCTGGGGCGCCGCCGCGAGCCTGGGCGGGCTGCGGAAAGCGGCCCGGCGGAAATCGAAGTAGTCGGTCATGGGCTGGGCGTTTGCGTCGCGGTACGTCATCGCCGGAAGGTTCCACTTGCGCTCGATGAAAGCTGTGATCGAGGTGTGGTCCTGAACGACGCTGGAGACGTAGCCCGGGCGGGCCCACGGGGAGACCACCAACAGCGGCACCCGGAACCCGTACCGGTCGTAGCCGCCCGGGGCGTCGCCGGACTTCACACGCGGCGGGATGGAGTCCGGCTTGATTGCGCGCGGCGGCGGGACATGGTCGTAATAGCCACCGTGCTCGTCCCAGGTGATGAACAGGGCCGTGTGCCGCCAGGTACGAGCGCCCATCAAGGCGCGCACGACCTGGGCGATGAACTGCTCCCCGACCTGGACGTCCTGTGGATTCTCCTGCGAGGTGGTCGTGTAGTTGGGGTCGATGAACGTGAACTGCGGCAGGCGCCCGGCGGCCACGTCGGAGCCGAACTGATCGAACCTGTGCTGCTTGGCGCCGCGTGCGCTGTTGAGCGCTCCGGGGATGATCGCCGCGCTCGGCACCTCCTGGTAGTAGATCCCCCAGTCGATCTTGTGCGCGTCGAGCCGGTCGAAGATCGTGCCGTTGGCGGCCGGGATCGAGAAGGTGCTCGCGTCGGTGGAGATCGTGCCCGAGGCCGTGCCGGCGAAGAAGAAGCGCCGGTTTGGGTAGGTCTGGGCCAAAGCCGAGCAGAAGTAGCGCTGGCCGATCGGGAACTGCCGGGCCAGCGAGTACGTGAACGGGAGCGTGCGCTTGTCCCAGTACCACATCGCCACCGGGCCGCTGGCCCGCACGAAGCCGTCGTTGAGTCCGCCATCGAAGGACTGGTGACTGGCATTCCATGACTGGCTGGGGACGCGCGGCTCCTGACACGGCGAGCCGGCGCGGCTCGAGAAGTGGCGCCCGCCGTACTGGTCGCGGTTGACGTTCCTGCTGCGCCCGCGGCGGAACGTCAACCCGTCCAGCCCGCGGCGAGCGGGAATCTCGTACGGGACCCTGCCGAGCAGGTTGTCGAACGAGTGGTTCTCCATCATCAGCACCACGATGTGGCGGATCTCCGGCATCGACGGGGTCCCGGGGGGCAGGTGGGGGAAGGGCAGGCTGTCGGGCCTCCGCAGACGCCGTCCGTTGCGGACCGGTCGCGCCCATGCCGGGAGGCCCCCGGCGAGCACGAGCGTTGCGCCGCCGGCGGCTCCGCGCAGCAAGGCCCGGCGTGAGATCTTGGCTTCAGCGGGCTGGACGCGCCCCACGTCCGTAGCTTAAGCCCCGGGACACCCTGAGGCGGTCAGTAACGTGGCGGGGGCAGATCCGCGTGTCCAGCTCGAAGAACAGATTTGCAAGAACCGTGCTCGCGCTGACGCGCGTGTGGCTTCCGGTGGGCATAGCGGTCGCGGGCCTGGTGGGCATCCTCATCGGCCACGGCAGCACTTCCTCGCCCTGGGCGGCGGCGGGCGTCAGCCTGATCATCGTCGCGCTGATCGTGTGGATGATGAACTGGATGTTCAGGATCAGCGTCGAGAGCAACCGTGACCGGGAGCGTGAGGAGGAGGCCCGCCGATACTTCGACCGCCACGGGCACTGGCCGGGCGAGGGTCCATGAGCGCGCCGGCCGACTTCCGCATCATGGGGGTGGTCAACGTGACCCCCGACTCGTTCTCCGACGGCGGCCAGTACATCGAGCCGGAGAGAGCTATCGCCCACGGCCTCGAGCTATCGGTCCAAGGCGCGGCGATCGTCGACATCGGTGGAGAATCGACGCGCCCCGGGGCCGTGCCGGTGGGCGCGCGGGAGGAGCTCGACCGCGTCCTGCCGGTCATAGAAGGCCTGACCGCGGCCGGCACCGAGGCACAGATCTCGATCGACACCTCGAAGGCGGAGGTGGCCTCGAGGGCGCTCGATGCTGGGGCGACTCTGGTCAACGATGTCACCGCCCTGCGCGGCGATCCCGAGATGGTCTCGCTCGTGGCCTCGTCGGGGGCCGAGGTGTGTTTGATGCACATGCTCGGTGAGCCCCGCACCATGCAGGACGACCCCCGCTACGAGGACGTCGTCTCCGAAGTGAAGGCATTCCTCGAGGAGCGACTGCGGTTCGCGGTGCGGGCGGGCGTGGCCGAAGACCGGATCCTGCTGGACCCAGGGATCGGGTTCGGCAAGACCGTGGAGCACAATCTCGAGCTGATCGAACGGCTGGATGAGCTGGTGGCGCTCGGGCCACCAGTGGTCGTCGGCGCCTCGCGCAAGTCCTTCATCGGGAAGATCACCGGCCGCCAGGACCCGCTCCAGCGGGTGGCGGGAACGGCCGCGGTAAACGTCCTGGCGTACGAGCGCGGCGCGCGCGTGTTCCGCGTCCACGATGTCGCTCCGTCCCATGACGCGCTCGCGATGGCGGCTGCTACGGTCAGCCGGCGATGGACGGAGACGACGAGGCCGACGAGTTCGACGACGTAGAAGCCGAACACCAGGGCGAGGCCGACGAGGAGGCCGTCGAGCCGGAGGTAACAATCGAGATCAGCGGGCTGTCGCTGTTCACGCACGTGGGAGTAACCGCGGCCGAGCGCGAGGTCGGGCAGCGCTTGGTCCTTGACCTGAGGCTCGACCTCGGCGAGTGCGACGCCACCGTCACCGATCGCCTGGAGGACACCGTGGATTACGCAGAGGTGTGCGACAGCGCCAACCTCGTGGCCCAGCAGCGCTCGTACAAGACGCTTGAACGGCTATGCGCGGCCATCGCCGATCGCCTGCTCGATCGCTACGGAGCGCAGGCCGTGTGGATCAAGGCGGCGAAGCCCGAGCCGCCGCTGGCGCTGCCCGTCGACGAGGTATCCGTCGAGGTGTGGCGCGAGGCCGGGTGAGCGCGAAGCGCGAGCGACTCGGGTACGTCGGCCTCGGGTCCAACGTAGGTGACCGGCTGCGACATCTCGGGGATGCGGTCGCCGCCCTGCCCCGCCACGGCGTCGAGGTCGTGCGGTCAAGCTCCGTTTATGAGACCGAGCCGGTGGGGCTGGTTCTCGACCAGCGCGAATTCTTGAATGCCTGCCTGCGCATCCAGACTGCGTTCGGGCCGGACGAGCTGCTCGATGCATGCAAGGCCGTCGAGGGCGAGCTGGGACGCCAGGGCGGGGACGTCCGCCACGGGCCCAGAGAGATCGACGTGGACGTCCTCCTCTTGGATGGAGTGACACATCGCTCCGAGAAGATGGTGGTGCCTCATCCCTCGATCCTCGAGCGGCGCTTCGTGCTGGTGCCGCTGCTGGAGCTCGACCCGCAGCTGACCCTGCCCGATGGACGGGCGCTGGCCGCGGCCCTCGACGAGCTCGGACCGGGGCAGGAGGTTCGGCCCGCGGGGCCGCCGCTGACCTAGGTAGCGGCCGCCGGCAGCCACTCACGGGGGAAGGCGCCGGCGGGCACGTTGCCGGGGAATCGGTCGAACTGGCTCGTCGCGAGCCGCTCGGCGGGGCGGCCGGCGATCAACGGCCGCAAATCCTGCTTTGTTCGCAGAAGCGCAATGCTCGATCCGATCTGGAGGTCAGCCGCGTTGGGGTGATCGCCTCCCAGCCGCCCATCGGCGACCCAGCCGTCGATTTGATCGAGATGGTCGGGCAGCGCTTGGAGGTCGCGTCGTGCGCTCTCATCACTTACGTGGTTGATCCTCCACTCGACGCGGCTGATCACCGGCGTCAGTCCCTGGGTTACAAATCCCGGGAAGGGCAACCGGGAGTCCTCGGCGTAGGACAGGGCAGCGCTCGGACGTCGGCGGACGGCCCACCAGGTCAGCCTTCGAGACAACGCCTGGAGCACCTCATCACCCCAGCGATTGGCCTCCTCGACGCGCGCCCGGGCCTGGGCATCGGCTGGGTGCAGCGGTGGATCTGGGACCAGCTCGTCCAGTCGGGCCATGATCGCGCGCGACCCGATGAGCTTCTCCCCGTCGATGACAAGTCCCGGGACCGTGCCCTGGCTGAAGCGCAAACGCTGCATCGGTACGTGCATGGTCGGTGGCCACTCGATCCGCTGGTAGGGGATCCGTTTGAGCTCCATCGCCCGTGCCACCGCCCAGCAGGGATGCGATGCCATGACCACGTACAGCTTCGCCCTCACAGCTCAACCATAATGCCGCCACATGCTCCTGGTGGTCGATGTCGGGAACACGCAGACCCACTTCGGCGTTTTCGGCGACGCGGACGGCGCCTTATCCGAGCACTGGCGGTTTGCGACCGTGCGGGAGTCGACGCGAGACGAGCTTGGCGCGGCCCTCTCGAACCTGCTGGCTCTGAGGGGGCTGGCGTTCTCAAATATCAGCTCCTCGATCGTCTCCTCGACCGTCCCCCAGCTGTCGCACGAGTGGAGCGCGATGGCGGAGCGCTACCTGGGTCAGCGGATGCTGGTCGTGGGGCCCACGATCCGGACGGGGATGCCGATCCGCTACGACAACCCGCATGAGGTCGGCGCCGACCGGCTGGCGAACGCGGTGGCTGCGTACGACCGCGTCGGCGACAGCTGCCTGGTGGTCGACTTCGGAACGGCGATCACCTACGACGTGATCTCCGCCGCCGGCGAGTACCTCGGCGGGATCATCACGCCGGGGGCGGAGATCTCGGTCGACGCCCTGTACGACCGGGCGGCGAAGCTGCCGAAGGTAGAGCTGGCGGAGCCGCGGGCGCTGATCGGCAAATCCACAGTGGACGCGATCCGCTCAGGGATCGTGTTCGGATTCGCCGCTCAGGTCGACGGGATAGTCCGCAGGCTGCGAGCGGAGCTCGGCGAGGGCACAAAGGTGATCGCCACTGGGGGCTTGGCGCCGGTGCTGGTGCCGTTCGTGCGGGAGACGATTGACGAGGTCGATGACCTTCTGACCCTGGTTGGCCTGCGCCTGATCTGGGAGCGCAATCAGGCCTGAGCGGCCTCGGCGCCGGTCGAGGTCGCGGGGGCCGCGGCCGGCCAGGCATCGGAAGGCGGGACCGGGACATCGGGCGTCCGGGCCACGGTGGCCGCGAGAATCAACGGTCCGAGCCGGCGGCGATCGTTGGGATTGGCCTCTCGCAGCTGGTCGTGGGCGTCCAGCAGCCCCCGTACGGCGGCGAACAGCGGGGCGTCGTCGATGTCCGGGGGCACGTCGCACGCCAGCCGCGCCAGGGCCAGCATCTCGGCTCCGGCCTCGGGCGAACCGCGCATCGAAGCGATGGTCCCCAGCAGGAGAAACTCCGCCAGCCGGTCGAGCAGCAGATGCTGCGGGCGCTCGCTCTCGCCGACAGCCGGTCCGGCGGGCTCCAGCGGGTCGCCGGCCGCGAGCCGGAGTGCCTGCTCGGAGGCCACCGAGCGGATCTGCGCGCTCGAGAGGCCGGCCTGAAGCGCCCACCGCAACTGGAACGAGGCGGACATCATCGTGTGGCCATAGGGTGAGTCAGAGGCCAGCAGGATCTGGCCCGGCGGGACGAGCGAGAACAGCGACACCAGGTCGGATGGCATCCACCAGGCGGTGTCGAACAGCAGGTTCGGGTGATCGGGGGCGGCACGCCAAATCCAGGAGAGGTCAGAGATCGCCGCGTGGGCCAAGATCAGCCGGGCATCCGGAAATTCACCTGCCAGCTCGACGGTGTGAAGTCCGAGCGCCGGGATGCCCCGTCCGGCGTGAATCAGGATCGGCAGCCGTCGCTCGTTGGCCAGTGCGGCAAGTTGGCGGACCGCAGGGTGGTCGAGCGTGAACTGCTCAGCCCGGGGGTGAAGCTTGATCCCCCGGGCTCCCGCCTCGAGGCACCGCTCCGCCTCGCGCAAGGCGTCGTCGTGAGGGTTGACGCGGCAGAAGGGCACCAGCAGGCCGTCTGACTCCTGGGAGGCGGCGAGGACTGCGTCGTTTGCGGCCCGGTAGCCCTCGGGCTCGTGCATGGGGAAGACGAACGCGCCGCGGGCGTGCGCCATCCGCAGCGAGGCGATCAGCTCCTGCGGCTGCTGCTTCATCCCGTCGGGATCGTTTTGTCCGATGTGGGTGTGCGCATCGAACAGCTCGAGTCCCGGAAGCTGGTCCAGCACCAGGTCGGTCCACGGCTTGAGCACGGTCGCGATGTCCACGGACATGATTCGTACCATGAAAGCGTGCCCCGGAAGCTCACCGACTCCTGGACATTGGGCGGCGTGGAGGTTTCGAACCGGGTCGCCCTGGCGCCGCTTGCAGGGATCGGCAACTGGTTCGTGCGCCTTCAGGCCAAGCGCTTCGGCGCCGGGTTGGTCGTGTCGGAGATGGTGTCGAGCTTCGCCATCCATTACAGAAACGAGCGCACCTGCCGCGAGCTGCTGCGGATCCATCCTGAGGAGCATCCGGTGTCTATGCAGCTGTTTGGCCACGACCCGGAGGTCATGGCCTCGGCGGCCGAGCAGGTCGCCGCGGCGGGCGCCGACCTGATCGACCTCAACATGGGCTGGCCCGTCCCGCAGGGGTGCAAGGCGGGGGCCGGCGCGGCGCTGCTGGACGAGCCCTCGCGAGCCGTAGCCCTGGCGCGGGCCGCCGCGCGGGGAAGCGGGCTCCCGGTGACGGTCAAGCTCCGCAGCGGCCAGCGGCCGGGTGATCGAAGCGGGATCGAGCTGGCACGGCGGCTCGTGTTCGACGGTGGCGTCGCCGGCATCGCGATCCACCCCCGTCACGCTTCCCAGCGACACACCGGCGCACCGGACTACGGGCTGGCGCGGACCCTGGTGGAGGAGCTTCCCGCGCCGGTGCTGGTGTCTGGCGGCCTGAGGACCCCTGCGCAGGCCAAGACGGCATTCGAGCGGACCGGGGCAGCCGCCGTTCTGCTGGCCCGCGGCTCGCTCGGGAACCCCTGGTTGTTCGCGCAGGTGCTGCAGGGCTCGAGCGATGACGGCGTACAGATGCCCACGCGCGAGGAGATCCTCGGCGAGCTCGACTGGGTGATCGAGCGAGCCGTCGAGCACCTGGGAGCGGAGCGCGGCGCACGTTATCTGCGGAAGTTCTATCCGTGGTATCTGGAACGGCTGGGCTTAGCTCACGGCCGGCGGGGAAGAGAGCTGCTCCAGGCCCTGCAAGCAGCGCCCGACATCGACGCCGCCCGGACGCTGTTGCGACAGTAGGCCCGTGGCCCCGCGCCCCGGAGCGGTTGCGGGCAATCTCTATACTTGCCCGCCCACGCGAGCTGGAAGCGTGGAGTTCAAGTTCCCGCCATTCGAGCGGGAACTTTTTCGTCTCCACTACCAACCACAGAAGACGCTTACATGCCCAAGGATGTAGTCCTCACGCCCGAAGGCCTCTCGAACCTGAAGGCCGAGCTCGAACACCTGGCGACCACGCGCCGCCGCGAGGTCGCGGCGCGGATCAAGGAGGCTCGTGAGTTCGGAGACATCTCGGAGAACGCCGAGTACGACGACGCCAAGAACGAGCAGGCCATGCTCGAGGCGCGCATCGCCTCGATCGAGGAAAAACTGCGCTCCGCGACGGTGGTCGACTCCTCCTCCCTGCCGACCGACGTCGTGCGCGTCGGGTCGGTCGTCCACGTCAAGGAACAGGGCGGCAAGTCGACCAAGTACACGATCGTTGGCTCGGCCGAGGCCAATCCGGCGGAGATGAAGCTGTCGAACGAATCGCCGATCGGCAAGGCGCTGATGGGACGGAAGCGAGGCGAGGAGGTCGCGTTCGCGACGCCCAGGGGTGAGCGCCGTCTCAAGATCACAAAGATCGACGTCGGGAAGTAGGAGGGCGTCGCCTGCCTGAGGGCGATCCCGAATCCCCTAAGGAGCTGCTTGCGGCGCGGCGGCGCAAGCTCGAGGCGCTGCGTGCCGAGGGGGTCGAGCCGTTCCCGCACGCCTTCGGCGGCGTGGAGCGCGTCGCGGACGTTCGTGCCAGCCATGAGGCGCTCGCCTCCGGCGAAGAGACGGATGTCTCGCACCGGGTCGCCGGGCGGTTGGCTGCCCGACGTGAGCAGGGGAGGATGGCCTTCTTGGATCTCGTCGACCGCTCTGGCCGGATCCAGCTCCAGGCCCGTGTCGATGAGCTCGGCGAGGCCGGGCTCGAGCGGCTGCTGAGCCTCGACATCGGAGACCTGATCGGGGCGGAGGGGGTCGCGTTTCGCTCGCGACGGGGCGAGTTGACGCTGCGGGTCACGGAATTCGCGCTGCTGGCCAAGTCGCTGCGGCCTCCGCCCGAGAAGCACCACGGGCTCCAGGACGTGGAGACTCGCTTTCGCCATCGCGAGCTAGACCTGATGGCCAACGAGGAAGCGCGGGAGCTTTTTGTGCTGCGCGCGCGAGTCGTCTCCGCCGTCAGGCGGTTCCTCGATCGGAACGGTTTCATCGAGGTCGAGACCCCGGTGCTCCAGCCGCTGTACGGCGGCGCGGCGGCGCGACCGTTCACCACCCACTACAACGCGCTCGACCGCACGTTCTACCTGCGGATCGCGACTGAGCTCTACCTCAAACGGCTAATCGTCGGTGGGCTCGAACGCGTCTACGAGCTGGGCAAGGACTTTCGCAACGAGGGGCTGGACTCGACCCATAACCCGGAGTTCACGATGGTGGAGTTCTACGAGGCGTACGCCGACTACCTAGACGGCGCAGCGCGCACCGAGCAGCTGGTCTCGTATGTCGCCTCCGAGGTGGGGTATGAGGGCCCCATCGACTTCTCACCTCCATGGAGGCGCGAGACGCTGACCGCCGCGATCCTGGAGCGCACGGGCATCGACATCCAGCGCCTTCCGGAGCGTGACGGATTGGCAGCCGAGATGCGGGCCCGGGGGATCGAGGTTCGGGCTGCCGACACCTGGCCGCAGCTGGTCGACGAGCTGCTCTCAAAGCACGTCGAGCCGACCCTGACCCAGCCCACGTTCCTACTCGACTACCCAGTGGCGCTGTCCCCGTTCGCCAAGCGTCACCGCTCGGCCGAGGGCCTGGCCGAGCGGTTCGAGGCGTTCGTCGCCGGTATGGAGATCGCCAACGCGTTCACCGAGCTCAACGATCCGGACGAGCAGCGGGCGCGGTTTGAGGCCCAGCGGGCTCTGGCCGGCGCCGGCGATCTGGAGGCTCAGCCATACGACGAGACGTTTCTCCAGGCGCTTGAGCAGGGCATGCCCCCCACGGCCGGGGTGGGGATCGGCGTCGATCGACTGGTGATGCTCCTCAGCGGCAGGCATTCGATCCGCGAGGTCGTGCTGTTCCCGGCGATGCGGGACTAGCTCCGCGCGGCTCGCTCTGTGCCCCATATCACGTAGCTGCTCATAGGGGCGCGGGACCGCCGCCGACGGCACTCGAGCGGAGCTCAACGGGCCGTCGGGGCCGGTTGGCGCCCTCACGACGGCTGGTAGACTGGCGCATGGCCCGAGAGCGAGCCCGATCCTTCTCACCTTTTTTGCCGGTTGACGGAAAGAGGTAAGAGGAACGGGTCCGTTGGCGTCCCCCCATCCAGGGGCCTTCTATCATCGCTAAGTACCCCCGCTAGACACGAGAAGCCATGTTCGAGCGATTCACAGAGCGAGCCCGTCAAGTGGTCGTCTTGGCCCAAGAGGAGGCCCGGACGCTCAAGCACAACTACATCGGCACCGAGCACATCCTGCTCGGTCTGCTGCGCGAGGAGGAGGGCCTCGCCGCGCGTGTTCTGGAGTCCCTCGACATCACCGTCGAGCGGGTGCGGGCGCAGGTCGTCCGGATCGTCGGCTCCGGTGAGGAGGTCACCTCCGGCCAGATCCCGTTCACGCCTCGAGCCAAGAAGGTCCTCGAGCTCGCGCTGCGCGAGGCACTGAGCCTGGGCCACAACTACATCGGCACCGAGCACATCCTGCTGGGGCTGGTGCGCGAGAACGAAGGGGTGGCCGCGCGCATCCTGCTCGACTTCGACGCCGACTCCGAGAAGATCCGCAACGAGGTCATCCGGATGCTGTCCGGGCCCGGGAGCCGCCAGCGCTCGGGAGCCTCCGCCGGGGCCGGCCCGGGAGGCTCAGAGGGCAAGAAGTCCTCAAAACTGCTCGACCAGTTTGGCCGCAACCTGACAAAGCTCGCCTCGGAGGGCAAGCTGGATCCGGTCGTCGGGCGGGAGATCGAGATCGAGCGGATCATGCAGATCCTCTCCAGGCGGACCAAGAACAACCCCGTTCTGGTCGGCGAGCCCGGCGTCGGCAAGACGGCCGTCGTCGAGGGCCTCGCCCAGCGGATCACGAACGCCGATGTCCCCGAGCTTCTGAAGGGCAAGCAGATCTACACCCTGGATCTCGCCGCCCTGGTCGCCGGCTCGAAGTACAGAGGGGAGTTCGAGGAGCGCCTGAAGAAGGTGATGAAGGAGATCACCCAGCGCGGCGACATCATCCTGTTCATCGACGAGCTGCACAACCTGGTCGGCGCCGGCGCCGCCGAGGGCGCGATCGACGCGGCCTCGATCCTCAAGCCGGCGCTGGCGCGCGGCGAGCTGCAGACGATCGGTGCGACGACTTTGGAGGAGTACCGGAAGTATCTGGAGCGCGATTCAGCCCTGGAGCGCCGCTTCCAGAAGATCACCGTCGACCAGCCCTCGACCGAGGAGACCGTGCAGATCCTCAAGGGCCTGCGCGACCGCTACGAGCAGCACCACAAGGTGAACATCACCGACGAGGCGCTCGAGGCCGCGGCCGAGCTGGCCGACCGCTACATCTCCGACCGGTTCCTGCCCGACAAGGCGATCGACCTGATCGACGAGGCCGCGTCGCGGATGCGGATCAAGTCGATGACCTCCCCGCCCGTGTACCGCGAGCTCGAGGACGAGATCGAGGAGACCCGCCGGGCCAAGGAGGAGGCGATCGAGAACCAGGAGTTCGAGAAGGCCGCCAACCTGCGCGACAAGGAGCGCCGGCTGACCCAGCGCAAGCGCGAGCTGGCCGAGCAGTGGGAGGCCGGCGAGTCGACCGAGCGTC